>NZ_CP183331.1:1550961-1861153 GCF_048541895.1 Caulobacter sp. ErkDOM-E
GATCGGTAACCAGCCATGATTTCCACCGATCGCCGTCCGCGAAGCGCACGGGGCGGGGCAGGTAGGGCACCGGCTTGGCCGGATCGGAGACATATTCGTCAAAGGCCGCCGCGCCCTTGGCCACCGCCGGGGCGGTGAAGGACAGGCCGCCGTTCGGCGCCAGGTACAGCGGTTTGGACCTGGACTGGCAGTTGCTCTCACAGGCCAGCGGCCAGCTCTTGAACCTGTCCCAGTGATCGGCGCCGGTGTCGTAGATCAGCACCGGTGGCGTGTCGGCCTTGGGCGCGCCGTCCTTCAGGTACTGGTCGAAGAACGGCTTGAGGGTGTCGCGGCGGAACTGCAGGGCGGTGTCGCCGTCCCACTTGAACGGGCCGAGGTTATAGCCCTCGTAATTGACCTGGCTGTGCCGCCAGGGACCCAGGACCAGGTAGCTCTTGTCGTTGGCCGTATCCTTGGGCTCGGTGGCGGCATAGGCGTGGACGCCGCCCCACATGTCTTCCTGGTCCCACAGGCCCTGGATCCACATGACCGGCACGTTCAGCGGGGTCTTGGCCATGGTCTTGTCGAGGGCCTGCTCGCTCCAGAAGGGCGTGTAGGCCGTGTTCTCGACCATCTTCTTCCACCAGGGCAGGCCTTCCAGACCGTTCAGCTTGGCGTAGTCGCCGGCCGAACCGGCGCGGCGGAAGTTTTCATAGTCGTCATAGCCCGGACGGACCACATCGTCGGCCGCGCCGCGCGCGGTGGTCTGGCTGGCGAAGAAGTCGAAATTGGGCTGACGGAACGCGCCGTGGTGGAACCAGTCGTCGCCCATCCAGCCGTCGATCATCGGGCTCATCGGGGCGGCGACCTTGAGGGCCGGGTGCGGATTGACTAGGGCCATCACCACCGTGAAGCCCTCATAGGAACTGCCCAGCATGCCGACCTTGCCGTTGGTCTCCGGCACGTTCTTCACCAGCCAGTCGATGGTGTCATAGGCGTCGGTCGAGTGATCGACCTCGGAGGAATTCAGCGGCCCCTTCAGCGGCCGCGTCATCACATAGTCGCCTTCCGAGCCGTACTTGCCGCGCACATCCTGGAAGACGCGGATATAGCCGCCGTCGGCCACGAACGGCTCGTCGCCCTGAGGCAGGGTCGAGATCATGCGCGGGCTTTCGTTGCGCGTGGCCCGCTTGGCGGCGTTGTAGGGCGTGCGCGTCATCATGATCGGCAGGCTTTTGCCGCCCTTGGGGATCACGATGACGGTGTAGAGCTTGGTCCCGTCCCGCATGGGGATCATCACCACGCGCTTGTCGTAGTCGAAGCCGACCTTGGCGGCGACGTACTTGCCGTCGATGTCCGGCGTCATCGCTGCAGCTTGGGCCGCAGTCTGGGCGTGGGCGGTGGCGGCGGCGAAGACCGTCAGGGCGGCGGCGGCCAGCAGGCCGGCGCGCAGGGACAAGGCAAGGCTCATGATCGGAACTCCCTAGGGTGGCGACACCCTAGGAGCGCTCAGCGCCGGGCGCTACGCCCGAGATCTGGCTTGACCCTGCGGTTGCCCGCCTATTTGGCCTTCACCACCGGCAGTTCAACGAAGCTGGCCTTGTCCGCCGCGTGGAACACCGTCTGTGTCGCCTTCACATAGTCGGACGGCTTGGCCAGGAAGATGTTGGGCGTGAAGGTCTGCGGGTTGCGGTCATACAGCGGGAACCAGCTGGACTGGACCTGCACCATGATCCGGTGGCCCGGCAGGAACACGTGGTTGGTGGTGGGCAGGGCGAAGCGATAGGTCAGGGGCGCGTTGGCCTTGATCGGCTTTGCCGTCTCGAAGCCCTCGCGATAGCGGCCGCGCAGGATGTCCATCGACACCGGCAACTGATAGCCGCCCATCTCGGGGGTGGCTGCGACCTCATCAGGATAGACGTCGATCAGCTTGACCACGAAGTCGCCGTCTGTGCCCGTCGTGGCGGCCACCAGATTGACCATCGGCTCGCCGCTGATCTTCACCGGCGCGGTCAGGACCTCGGTCGTATAGGTCAGCACGTCGGTGCGGCCCGAGGCCTCGCGCTGGTCGTCGACCAGCCACTGGGTCCAGGTCAGGGGCGGCTCATAGCCGGTCGGCTGGCTGGGACGGGCCCGATAGGGCACCGGCTTGGCGGGATCGGAGACATAGCTGTCGCTGGCGGCCTCGCCGGCCTTGGGCGCGGCGAAGCCCGCCTTGCCGCCGGCCTGCAGATAGAGCGGCGTGGCGGTCGTCGCGCAGCCCTTGGCGCAGCCCGAGGGCCAGGCGTCCAGCTTGCGCCAGCGGTTGGTTCCGGTCTCGAAGGCGGTGACGGGCGCCACGTCCATGGGCGGGGCGTCGTCCTTCAGATAGTGGGCCAGGAAGGGGGCCAGCACGTCCTGGCGAAATTGCAGGCCAGTGTCGGCGTTGAACTTGATGGCGCCCAGGCTTGAGGCTTCGTGGATCTGCTGGCCATGGTTCCAGGGGCCCATCACCAGGAACACCTTGTCGTTGCCCAGGTCCTTGGGCTCGAGGACCTTGTAGACCGCCGGCGCGCCGTAGATGTCTTCCTGGTCCCAAAGGCCGTGGACCAGCATCACCGGCACCTTCAGCGGCTCCCTGGCCAGAAGCTTGTCGACGGCCTGGCCGCTCCAGAAGGCGTCATAGGCCGGATGGGCCAGAAGCTTCTCCCAGAAGCCGATCTGCTGCAGGCCCATCTGGCGGCCCAACTCGCCGACCGATCCGGCCCGCATATAGAGGTCGTAGTCGTCATGGACGCCGGAGATCCAGCGCTCCTCGTTCTTCCGCGTGCCGACCTGCTCGTACATGTAGGGCATGTTCTGCTGGCGGAAGGCGCCGTTGTGGAACCAGTCGTCGCCCTTCCAGCCGTCGACCATCGGGTTCATCGGCACGGCCACCTTCAGGGCGGGGTGCGGGTTGAACAGGGCCTGCAGGGTGGTGAAGCCGTCATAGGAAATACCCAGAATCCCGACCTTGCCGTTGGTCTCGGGGGTGTTCTTGATCAGCCAGTCGATGGTGTCCCAGGTGTCGGTGGCGTGGTCGACCTCGGTGGGGTTGAGCGGGCCCTTCAGGGGCCGGTTCATCACATAGTCGCCCTCGGAGCCGTACTTGCCGCGCACGTCCTGGACGACGCGGATATAGCCGCCCTCGATCACGACATCGACCGGGTGGTCATAGCCGTCGATGGCGTTGGCCATGCTGACGCCGGGGGTGATCGCGGTCATCGCCGAGGCGTCATAGGGCGTTCGGGTCAGCAGGATCGCGGCATGGCTGGTCCCCTTGGGAACCAGGATGACGGTGTGCAGCTTCACGCCGTCCCGCATGGGGATCATCACCTCGCGCCGCTCATAGTTCAGGCGGTCGAGATTGGGCTTGAAGACGGCGGGGGTTTCGCTGGCCAGGCCGGGGGTTTGCTGGGCGAAGCTGGGTGTGGCGGCGGCCAATATGCTGGTCGCCAGCAAGGTCAGTATGGTCTTCACGATCTTCCCCCTCAGGATTTCTTCCCTGGGGGACCATCGACTGACTTGTCATCCCGGACAAGCGCGTAGCGCGCCGATCCGGGACCGCAGGAAGCGCGGCGCTCAGGCGTCGGTCCCGGCTCTTCGGCCAGGATGACATCGACGAGGGGAGAGGACGTGAGTCCTAGGCGCTGGCGAACACGCTGCGGAACAGGATCGCGCCGTCTTCCGAGCCCAGGTCGGCGTCGAATGACCGGTCGGGGTGGGGCATCAGGCCCAGGACGTTGCCCTTGGCGTTGACGATGCCGGCGATATCGCGGGCCGAGCCGTTGGGATTGTCCTTGTAGCGGAAGACCACCTGGCCCTCGCCCTCGAGCCGGTCCAGCGTCTCTTCATCGGCGAAGAAGTTGCCCTCGCCATTGCCGACGGTCATTACCGCCTCGCGCTGCTCGCCGAACTCGGCGGTGAAGCGGGTCTGGCTGTTGACGATCTCCAGCTCGACCGGCTTGCAGATATATTTCAGCTTCTCGTTGCGCAGCAGGGCGCCGGGCAGCAGGCCCGCCTCGCACAGCACCTGGAAGCCGTTGCAGATGCCGACCACGGCCATGCCGTCATCAGCGGCCTTGACGACCGCCTTCATGACCGGGCTTTGAGCCGCCATCGCGCCGCAGCGCAGATAGTCGCCATAGGAGAAACCGCCGGGCAGAACGACCAGGTCGAGGTCGTCGGGCAGGGAGGTTTCCTGGTGCCAGACCATCTCGACGCGGGCTCCGGCGGAGCGCTCGATGGCGACCTTGCAATCGCGGTCGCAGTTGGACCCTGGGAAGACGATGACGGCGGCTTTCATGGCGCGGGCGTGTAGCACCGTTCGCGCCGCCTGTCAGCGCATCCTTCGCCAGAAACGCCGCAAGATCGGACGCGGGTCAGGCTTCGTTTTTCGACAGGACGCCGGTCGCCGACACCTTGCGTGGGCCTGCCTTGCTCAGCGGCACGGTCGCGGGCCAGCGGGCGCCCAAAAGGCGATCCTTGGCGATGCGCGTGATGCAGACGCTGTCGGCCTGATTGCCGCCGAGCACGTGATAGGCTTTGGAGTCCTCGCCGACATACAGGGCCACATGGCCCTGCCACCCCTCCCGGCTGCCGCGCCAGAACACCATCACCGCGCCGGGGCGCGGGGTGCAGGGGCCGCCGAACTTCATCCAGTTGCGCGCGCCCAGCGGATTGTTGGGCAGGGGTTCGGTGGTCAGGGTGGCGCCGATGCAATGGGCGACGAACAGCCCGCACCAGGGAATGTCGTCGGAGTCATAGTCGATGCCCAGCTTCTCGGCCCAGTCGAGGAGCGTGGCGTTCGAGCCCGGGCCCGCAGTCTCGCGCAGGCCCATCAGGCGGCGGGCTTCCTGGAACCAGACGAGGGTGACGTCCTCCAGGCTGTCCTTTTCGGACTTGGCGTCGGGCAGCAGGGCCTTGGCGGTCTTGGGCCCGACGACGCCGTCGGCCAGCAGGCCCTTGCTGGTCTGAAAGGCGCGCACCGCCGCCGCCGTGCGGCGACCCCAGGCTCCGTCCAGGGCGCCGGGGTCAAATCCCTTGGCGGCCAGAGCCTTTTGAATGTCCAGAATGGTCATGCGAGCCCCCAGCGAACAGTGTTCGATGTAATGTGCTCGTTCAGCGTGTGTGAGTCGAGTCCCTGACGCCGTGGGCCCCGGGCGGCGCGCGGCGCTTTCATACCAACGGCCGTTGATCCTGACCTCAGAGGGTCCAAATCTGTAAATACGCCGTCACCCCGGGACTTGTTCCCGGGGCCCATGGGTCAGCTTCCTCGTGAGAGTTCTATTCTGCGCCGCACCTGCGGTTGCACAATGGGCCCCGGGAACAAGTCCCGGGGTGACGAGGATATAGAGCGCGAGGAGTCGAGCTCAGCGGCGCTTGGTATTAGGCGCCGCATTCGCCCTTCCTGGCGCGGCCGGGAAGGGGCTTGGGGTCAAAGATGTCAGAGTTCGATCATGTCGAAGTCCGACTTGGGCGTGCCGCACAGCGGGCAGATCCAGTGGGCGGGCAGATCCGCCCACCGGGTCCCCGGCGCCAGGCCTTCGCCCGGATCGCCCTCGGCCTCGTCATAGATGTAGCCGCAGGTTCGGCACTGCCAGACCTTGAAGGGCTCGCTCATGATAGCCTCAGCGCATCTTGAAGCGGATCGGCACCGCCTTGGGGCCGCAGACGAAATTGGCGGTCATCCGGGTGGGCTGACCGTCCAGCTCGACGCTGTCGACGCGGGCCAGCAGCTCTTCCCACAGCACTCGCATCTCCATCCGCGCCAGGTGCTGGCCCAGGCACACATGGGCGCCGTAGCCGAAGGCCACGTGCTTGTTGGGCGTGCGGTCGATGCGGAAGCTGAACGGGTCCTCGAACACTGTCTCATCGCGGTTGCCCGACGGGTAGGACAGCATCAGCCAGTCGCCCTTGGCGATCTTGCGGCCGGCCAGTTCGGCGTCGGCGGTGGCGGTGCGCATGAAATGCTTCACCGGCGTCACCCAGCGGATCGACTCCTCGACCAGACCCGGGATCAGGCTGGGATCATTCTTGACGCGGGCGAACTGGTCGGGGTTCTCGGCCAGGGCCCACATGGCGCCGGCGGTGGTCGAGGAGGTGGTGTCGTGGCCCGCCGTGGCGGCGATGATGTAGTAGCTCATCGCCTCCAGATGCCCCATCGGCTCGCCATTGACCTTGCCATTGGCGATGATGCTGGCCAGGTCCTCGCGCGGACTGGCCCGGCGATCCTCGGTCATGGCATTGAAATACATCATGAAGTCCATGATCACCGACTGCAGGCTGTCGATGCCCTCATTGACGTTCGTCGCGACCTTGCCGTCGCGGTTCAGGTCGGGGTCGGCGCTGCCGAACAGCTCCTGCGTCAGTTTCAGCATGCGCGGCTCGTCGGCCTCGGGCACGCCCAGGACCTCCATGATCACGTGCAGCGGATAGAGGAAGGCCACGTCGCGGGCGAAGTCGCAGCGATCGCCCTGGGCGGCCATGCGGTCGATGAAGCTGCGCGCGATCTCGCGGATCCGCGCTTCCAGCGATCGCAGATTCTGGGGCAGCAGCGAGCCCTGGGTCACGCGGCGATAGGCGAAGTGGTCGGGATTATCCATCTGGACCAGCGAACGGACCAGGTGCGGCGAGCCGCCCATCATGGCGCGCACCTTCTGGTCGGCCTCGATGGTGGTGACGATCGTCGCGCGGTCGCCGTTGTGGAACAGCTCGTTCTGGCGCTCGACCTCCAGGATGTCGGCATGGCGGGTGACCACCCAGAAGGGGTCGAAACCGTCGGGCTGGGCCACCTCCAGGGGACTCTCGCGGCGCAGCCGGGCGAAGGCCTGATCGATGCGGTCGCCGTCGGCATAGGCCTTTGGGTCGACGATGGTGTTTGCGATATCAACGGGAATGGTCATGCGCGAACTCCTGGAACCTCCGGGAGCGGCTCTGTGGCCGCCTTTGTATTTGCTAGTTGTCCAACAAATAAGTAACCTCTGCAAGATGACATCCGCCCTTAAGGTTCCGCTTGTTCGCCGCAGCCAGTCCGATCGGCGCCAGCAGTCGGAGAGCGAGCTGCTGCGCGCGGCGGCCGAGCTGATCCTGGAACGCGGCATGGCGGCCGCCACCTTCGAGAACATCGGGGCGAGGGCGGGCTACAGCCGCGGGCTGGCGACCCAGAAGTTCGGGTCCAAGCAAGGACTGATCGAGGCGCTGATCGTCAGGCTTCAGGTGCGGCTGCAGGATCTGCTGGCCGACCACCAGCTGGACTGCGCCAACGGCCTGGAAGCGATCCTGGGGTTCGTGGACATCTACCTGCGCAATCTGGCGGAGGACGGCGAGATGCGCGCCTATTTCGTGCTGATGGCCGGGGCGGTGGCCGAGGTCTCGGATCTGCGCGGACCGTTCGCCGCCGTGCACAAGGAAGTCGAGACCCGTCTGGAGGCCATGTTCCTGAGGGGGCAGGCCGAGGGCGTGATCCGCGAGGGGCTGAACGCCGACGCGGCCGCCCTGATGGTCGGCGCCCTGCTGCTGGGGCTCAGCACCCAGATGCTGGTGGATCCCGGCCTCGATCTGGAACCGATCCGGGAAACCAGCTTGGCGACCCTGAGGGTCAGCTTCAGCGCCTAGTCGAGCGAGATCGCGTAGCTTTCGATCACGGTATTGGCGAGCAGCTTGTCGCACATCGCCTTGACCTCGGCCTTGGCCTTCTCGGCGTCGCCGTCGGCCACGTCGAACTCGATGGTGCGACCGACGCGGACGTTCTGAACGTCGGTCCAGCCCAGACCATGCAGGGCGTTCTCGACCGCCTTGCCCTGAACGTCGAGGACGCCGGGCTTGAGGAACACTTGGACCTTGGCTTTCAACTTCTTCTCCTCAAGGGAGAGGGGGAACCGCTTGGCGGTGGAGGGCGTACCGTCCACAGCCCAGGGCCTTCCCCCTCCGTCGCCTTTGGCGACACCTCCCCGTTCCGGGGGAGGATCTGAAACCTAATGCATGCCGCCCTGAATGACGGTCGGCATTTCCTTCATGATACCCAGGCGGCGGGCCACCTCGGTATAGCTCTCGATGACATTGCCCAGATCGCGACGGAAGCGGTCCTTGTCCAGCTTCTCGTTGGTCTGGCTGTCCCACAGGCGGCAGCTGTCGGGGCTGATTTCGTCAGCCAGGATCACGCGGCTGAAATCGCCCTCGTAGATGCGGCCAAACTCGATCTTGAAGTCGACCAGCGTGATGCCGACGCCGCTGAACAGGCCCGACAGATAGTCGTTCACCCGCAGGGCCATGGCCATCATGTCGTCGATCTCCTGGGTGGCCGCCCAGTTGAACGCGGTGATGTGCTCTTCCGACACCATCGGGTCGTTGAGCTTGTCGTCCTTGTAGTAGAACTCAATGATCGAGCGCGGCAGGGCCTGGCCCTCGGGCAGGCCCAGGCGCGTGGCGATCGAGCCGGCGGCGATGTTGCGCACCACCACCTCGAGCGGGATGATCTCGACTTCCTTGATCAGCTGCTCGCGCAGGTTCAGGCGGCGGATGAAGTGGTTCTGCACGCCGATGCCGTTCAGGCGAGTCATGACGTACTCGCTGATCCGGTTGTTGATCACGCCCTTGCCTTCCAGCTGGGCCTTCTTCTCGCCGTTGAACGCCGTGGCGTCATCCTTGAAGTACTGGATCAGCGTACCGGGCTCGGGGCCCTCGTACAGGATCTTCGCCTTGCCTTCGTAGATCTTCTTGCGGCGGGTCGTCATGGCTCTCGTCGAGGCCCTTCATGGATGCGAAGCGCGCCCCCTGATCCGGGGGTGTCCGAAGAAACGAAAAGCGCGCGCGGCCGGATAGCTGCGCGCGGCGTTCGACTCAAGGCCGCTCACTGAAAATGTCAGTCGGAACTTATCTGAATGAGGGCGGGCGCGCAAACGCGGGGGTCAGCTTCCGTTCAGGTCCGGGGGCCTAAAGCGAAGGCTGCGGCGTATCCGCCGATTGCGAGTTGGCCCATCACGGGATAGACAGCCGCGTTAGACGCATTTGGGGCCTTCATGACCACCTTCGACGATCGCGAACAGGGTTTCGAACGCAAGTTCGTTCTGGACCAGGACCTTGAGTTCAAGGCGACCGCGCGCCGCAACCGCCTGCTGGGCGAATGGGCCGCCGGCCTGATGGGCCTCGCCACGGTCGAGGAATATGCACGCGCCGTCGTGAAGTCGGACTTCGAACAGCCCGGCGACGAGGATGTGCTGCGCAAGGTTTCGGGCGATCTCAAGGGCTCGGGTGTCTCGGTGTCCGAGAGCGAAGTGCGCATGAAGATGGACGAGCTGCTGGCCCAGGCCCGCGAGCAGATCAAGACCGGCGCCTGAAATCAGCGCCGGTCTAGGCCGAACGAACAAGGGTCGCCCTTCGGGGCGGCCCTTTTCTTTGCATTCCGCGCGGCCGGCAGGGGGTGACGCCGGGCGTGGAAGCCCGGCGCCTTTTCCGATCCGACAGCCGTTTCACACCGCGCGGAGACCCTAGGCGTTCTTGCCGCCGTTGAGGGCGAAGGCCTCCTCGGGGGACAGCACCAGCTTCTTGCGACCGACGGCGGCGAAATAGGCGATGCCGATCGCGAACCAGATCGCCACGCCGATGACGCCGGTCCGATAGATCGGATCCTTCAGCTGATAGACGATGGTGACCAGCGAGATGATCACCGTCAGGGCCGCGCCGGTGACGCCGAACCGGCTCTTGTAGGGCCGTTCCATGTCCGGGAATTTCCGGCGCAGCAGGATGAACGACGCGCCCTGGGCGACGTAGGACAGCATGGCCCCGAACACCGCCATGTTCAGCAGCGTGCCGCCGATCGCCGCGGTGCCCTTTTCGGCGCCCAGGCTGAACCACACCACCAGCATGACCAGCAGGCCGGCCAGCGAACCGGCGATCAGGGCCAGCTCGGGCGTCTTGCGCTCGCCGTGGGTCACCGACAGGGCGCGCGGGAAGTAGCCGGCCCGCGACAGCGAATAGATCTGGCGGCCATAGGCGAAGATGATGGCGTGGAAGCTGGCGATCAGCCCTGCTACCGCCACCGCCGCCAGCACCTTGGCCAGGGCTCCGCCGCCATAGATGGCGCGGAAGCCGTCGAGGATCGGCTCGCCGGACTTGGACAGGGCGAAGGTCCCGGCGGGAATCGATGAATTCAGCCACAGCACCAGCAGGGCCGAGACGATCAGGGTCAGCATGCCCAGGATGATGCCTTTGGGCAGATCCCGCGCCGGCGTGTGGGATTCCTCGGCCGCCAGGGGCAGCTGCTCGATGGCCAGGAACAGCCAGACCGCGAAGGGCAGCTGGGCCAGCGCCCCGCCGATCCCGGCCGGCAGGAACGGTCCGTGGCCCTCGGGCAGCTCGGTCCCGCCAGGGCCGACATTGAGGGCGTATCGCATGAAGTCGGCATGGGGCAGGGCGCTGATCCAGAACACCACCAGGCAGGCCAGGGCCAGCAGGGTGACGAACACCGTGAAGCGGAACGACATCGCCACGCCGCCGGCGTTCAGGCCGACAAACACGATATAGGCCCCCACCCAGTAGAGCGGCTGCGCCCAGGGCGGCGTCTCGAAGATGCCGCCCAGATAGCTGCCGATGAAGAAGCAGACCACGGCGGCGGTCAGCACATATTCGACGTTCTCGCACAGGCCGGTGATGAAGCCGCCCCAGGGGCCCATCGCGGCGCGGGCGAAGGAATAGGCTCCGCCCGTGTGCGGCTGGGCTGCCGCCATTTCGGCGATCGAGAAGGTCAGGCCCAGATACATGACGGTGATGATCAGGGTGGCCACCAGCATGCCGCCCCAGCCGCCGACGCCCATGCCGAGATTCCAGCCCGAGAACTGGCCCGAGATCACCGCCCCGACGCCCAGCGCCCACAGCGAGAAGACGCCCGCATAGCGCTTGAGGCCGCGCTTGTCGAAATAGGCCGCATCGACCTTTTCGTAGCTGACGCCGCCGCCGGCTGATGGTTCGCTCATCATGGTTCCCCTGTCTCGGACTATCCCCGTGACCAGAGCCTGCGCGCCGGTCGCGCCAGCGGCGAGCCCGTGGCGGCGATCGCCCAGCCGCCACCGTCCGGTCGCGCACTATTTGGTCAGAGAAAACGCGGGTCGGTCAAATTGCGGGCGACGGGCAGGGTAGCGGTATCGCTCTCGTCCTTCAGGGCCACGCCCGTCTGTCCCTGGCGCAGGGCCTCGCGCGCCAGCCAGACCAGCTTGAAGGCGGCCTCGTCGTAGCTGAGTCCTTCGGCGCGGATGTTGGAGACGCAGTTGCGGCCGGCGTCGGTCAGACCCACCTGCGGCGCGAAGGTCAGATAGGCGCCCAGACTGTCGGGCGACGACAGGCCAGGCCGCTCGCCGACCAGCAGCAGGACCAGACGCGCGCCCAGTCGCTCGCCGACCGCGTCGCCCAGGGCCACGCGCGCCTGATGGGCGACGATTACCGGCGACAGGCTCCAGCCCTCGGCGCGGATCAGGGGCAGAAGGGCGGCGATCAGCGGCGCGGCGTGGGCGTGGACGGCGGTGCTGGACAGACCGTCGGCGACGACGATGGCCAGATCGGCCGGCTTGCGCGGCGCGTGCTCCAGCAAGGCGCGGCTGGCCTCTGACAATTGCCGACCCAGGTCCGGCCGACGCAGATAGGTGGCGCGGTCCGGCGCGGCGCTTTCGACAGGCAGGACCGCAAGGCCAAGGCCGGCGACAGCGTCGGTCACTGCCTGGATATCGAACGGCGTATGCACCGCGTCGCGGGCCTGGGCATGGGCCAGGGCGAAGGCCAGCACCTCATGGGTGGGCAGGCTGGCGCCCGTGCGGCCAAGGGCGATGCGGGCGGGGGTGTGGCGGCGCAGGGCAGTCCATGGATCGGGCGGAATCAGCCGGCTCATGCGCTGGCCGTCAGCAGCGGGTGGCCGGCCGAGGGCGGCGTCAGGCGGCCGTCGGCCCCGGTGATCTTCAGGCGCTGCAGCCAGGCCTCGAACTCCGGCGCGCGCCTGCGGCCTAGCAGCTCGCGGACATAGAGCGCGTCGTGGAACGAGGTCGACTGGTAGTTCAGCATCACGTCGTCGGCGCCCGGCACGCCCATGATGAAGGTGACCCCCGCTGCGGCCAGCAGGGTCAGCAGGCTGTCCATGTCGTCCTGGTCGGCCTCGGCGTGGTTGGTGTAGCAGACGTCCACGCCCAGGGGCGCGCCCAGCAGCTTGCCGCAGAAGTGGTCCTCGAGACCGGCCCGGATGATCTGCTTGCCGTCATAGAGATATTCTGGACCGATGAACCCGACCACGCTGTTGACCAGCAGCGGCTCGAACGCCCGCGCCACGCCGTAGGCCCTGGCCTCAAGCGTCTGCTGGTCGACGCCGTGATGCGCCCCGGCCGACAGGGCCGAGCCCTGGCCAGTCTCGAAATACATGACGTTGTCGCCGACCGTTCCCCGCTTCAGCGAGCGCCCGGCGTCCAGGCCTTCGCGCAGCAGGGCCAGGGTGACGCCGAAGCTGGCATTGGCGGCCTCCGTGCCGGCGATCGACTGGAACACTAGGTCCACCGGCGCGCCGCGCTCGATCAGGGCGATGGCGCTGGTCACGTGGGTCAGCACGCAGGACTGGGTCGGGATCTCGAAGCGCTGGATCAGGTCGTCCATCAGCCGCGACAGCTCGCCCAGCACCGAGAGATTGTCGCTGGCCGGATTGATGCCGATCACCGCGTCGCCGCAGCCATACAGCAGGCCGTCGAGGATGGAGGCGGTGATCCCGGCGGGATCGTCGGTCGGGTGGTTGGGCTGCAGCCGCACGGCCATGGTGCCGGGCAGGCCGATGGTGTTGCGAAACTTCGTTGTCACCCGGCACTTGCTGGCCGCCAGGATCAGGTCCTGGTTGCGCATGATCTTGCTGACCGCGGCGACCATCTCTGGCGTCAGACCCGGCGCGAGCGCGGCCAGAACGGCGGGTGCGGCGGCGTCCGACAGCAGCCAGTCGCGGAAGGCTCCGACCGTCAGGCTGGCGACCGGCGCGAAGGCGGCCGCGTCGTGGCTGTCGAGGATCAGACGGGTGACCTCGTCGGTCTCGTAGGGGACCAGGGCCTCGGTCAGGAAGGTCTTCAGCGGCGTGTCGGCCAGCACCATCCTGGCGGCGACGTTCTGCTGGGCGCTGGTGGCCGCTACGCCAGCCAGCATGTCGCCCGAGCGCAGGGGCGAGGCCTTGGCCATCACATCGGCCAGGTCGTCGAAGGCATAGGTCGTTCCGGCCACGGCGCGCGCATAGGTCATGGTCGCAGCCTGACCTGCAAACGCGCCGCCGACAAACAAAAGCCGCCCCGTGTCTGCCGCGCACCGCGCCGTGCCGCCACAACGGCAAGACCTGCTTGAAATGACTCACTTGGCCAGGCGCTCGCGATGACTGTCTTCACCATCCGCTAAGCCTTGGTGTTGACCGCTCATGGCAGACCGCCAAACTAGGCCAGCCAGTCCTTCAGCACGCTCCAGGCCTCCGCCTTCTGCGCGAAGCTGCGCGCTGCGTGGGCCGGACTGGAAGAGGGCAGGGCGATCAGCTCAGGCCGACCCTTCATCGACGCTAGCAGGCGCATGCCCAGCTTCGCCGACGTCCCGCCGTTGAAGGCCACCGCCTGCAGGGCCGGCAGAGTTTCCACCAGGGCCAGCAGGTCGTTGGCGCTGGAGTTGAGGATCGCGGCGTCCAGGCTGCCGCGCCGCTCGGCCTCGGCCACGACGTCCCACAAACCCACGCCGCGTGACTGGAGTGTCGCCAGGCGATCTTCGTAAGCCAGGGTCACGAGCGGCGCATCCAGCACCGTCTCCAGCAACCGCCAGAAGGCGTTGCGCGGGTTGGCGTAGTACTGGCCAGCGGCCAGCGAGGCCTCGCCCGGCAGGCTGCCGAGGATCAGGACGCGGGTGTTCTGGTCGACGACTGGCGGGAAGCTTCTCTTGCGCTCAGCGGCCATTGGGCGGGTCGTTCCGCAGCCAGCCGGTGACGGTCAGGCGCGGCGCGCCGGCATAGGGAGCGACGGGCGCCACCGAGTGTTGGCGCGGCACCTTGAACAGGGTCAGCACATTGAAGGCCGGCGCGAAGCCGCGCTCGACGTCGCCGGCGTCATCGTGAAACAGCAGCTGGCCGCCCCAGTCGGGCCGCCACTGGCGGGTCAGGCCCAGGGTGTAGGCCGCCAGTCGCTCGCCGACCCCGGTGTCGTCATGCAGGGTCAGGAAGTCGGCGGGGCGATAGAGCGTCGCCTGGGCGTCGACCTTGGTGATGGTCGTCTCGCCGGTGACGGCGGCGCCCAAGGCGATGAATTCGGGGCTGTTGAGGAAGGCCGTCAGGGCGTGAATCGGATGCCCGGGGTCGCGGCCTTCAACGAAGGCGTTGATCATCGGATAGCCCAGATAGATATAGGCAAACCCGCTGCGGGCCCGCAGCGTCGCCGCATGGAAGCGAGCGGCCACGGCGTCGGGACCAAGCTCTGCGCGGCGGGCGCGGCTGAGGATTTCGGCGCCGCCCGTCTCGTTGGAGCAGATCACGTCCCAGTCGATGGTCTGTTCCAGAATGCCGGCCAGGCGGTCGACGACTCCCGGCTCGAACACGTCAGGAATACGCACCAGGCCGTCGCGCGCATAGGCCTGCGCGAAGGCCGCCGGATCCAGCGCCGGATTGAGGCGAAGGACCGGCGCTTCCGTCATTGTCAGCCCTGCTCGCCGAACACGCGCTTGAAGATCACGTCGACGTTCTTGGTGTGATAGCCGTAGTCGAACAGCTCCTCGAGCACGGTGTCCGACAGGGCCTTGGAGACCACGGGGTCGGCCTTGAGGAAGTCGATGAACCGACCCTCGCCGCGCCACACCTTCATCGAGTTGCCCTGCACGGCGGCATAGGCGTCTTCGCGGCTGACACCCTCTTGCGTCAGGGCCAGCATGACCCGCTGCGAGAACACCAGGCCCCCCAGCTTGTCGAGGTTCTTGGCCATGTTCTCGGGATAGATGTTGAAACGCTCGATGACGCTGGCCATGCGGCGCAGGGCGAAGTCGAGGTGGACGGTGGCGTCTGGCCCGATGCCGCGCTCGACCGACGAGTGGCTGATGTCGCGCTCGTGCCAGAGGGCGACGTTTTCCAGGGCCGGGGTCACGGCCGAGCGGACCAGGCGGGCCAGGCCCGTCAGGTTCTCGGTCAGGATCGGGTTGCGCTTGTGCGGCATGGCCGACGAGCCCTTCTGACCGACCTCGAACGGCTCTTCGGCTTCCAGCACCTCGGTGCGCTGCAGGTGGCGGATCTCGGTGGCCAGGCGTTCGATCGACGAGGCGACGACACCCAGGGCGCAGAAATAGGCGGCGTGGCGGTCGCGCGGGATGACCTGGGTCGAGACGGGCTCGACGGTCAGGCCCATCATCTTGGCGACATGTTCCTCGACGCGCGGATCGACATTGGCGAAGGTGCCGACGGCGCCGCTGATGGCGCAGGTGGCGATCTCGAACTTGGCCATCGCGAGTCGTTCTTTTGCCCGCTGGAACTCGGCATAGTAGCCGGCGAGCTTGAGGCCAAAGGTGATCGGTTCGGCGTGGATGCCGTGGCTGCGACCGACGCAGACGGTCATCTTGTGCTCGAGCGCCCGGCGCTTCAGCGCGGCCATAAGCAGGTCGACACCCTCGATCAGCAGATCGGTGGAGCGCGACAGCTGCACGGCGAAACAGGTGTCCAGCACGTCGCTGCTGGTCATGCCCTGATGCAGGAAGCGGGCCTCGGGGCCGACGATTTCCGACACGTGGGTCAGGAAGGCGATGACGTCGTGCTTGGTGACGCGCTCGATCTCGTCGATGCGGTCGCTGTCCCAGACCGCGTCGCGGCCCTTCTCCCAGATCGTCTGGGCCGACAGCTTGGGAATGACCCCAAGTTCGGCCATGGCGTCGGCGGCGTGGGCCTCGATCTCGAACCAGATCTTGTACTTGGTCTGGCTGGACCAGATGGCGGCGGCTTCGGGGCGGGCGTAGCGGCTGATCATGGACGGGGCGTTTCGGCCGGACCGCCGCTTGAGTCAAGCATGATGGCCGGCGCAAGCCGGACAAAAAGACGGCCGCCTCCCAGGAGGAGAAGGCGGCCGAGTCATTGGGAGGAAACGCCCTGGAAGGGCATGACCTTTATAGCGCAGCTCGATTTGCTTGACAACGTTGTCAGCGAAAAGAATTCGGATCTCGGTGAAATCATCAACGATTTCGCTCTTCCCGGCCAAGGCCGGGGCCCAGATCGAACCCGCGAGCTTGCACAACCGAAAAAAGGGAAACAGGCGCGAACCTGTCTCCCTTTCCGGATCAATCTTGGCCCTGGCCTTGGCCGGGGAGAGTGGATTCTATTGGATCTACTTCTTCTTGGCGGCCTGGACCTCGATCTCGACCAGCATGCCACCGGCCACCAGGCCCGCGACCTGGCTGGTGATGCGCGAGGGCTTGTTGGGCTGCTCGGCGGTGCCGAACAGGGTCTTGTAGGCTTCCATCATGCCGGCGAAGTCCATCTTGCCGCCCTTGGCCGGGTCGCCGACCAGCAGGACGCGCATCATGACGACGTCGCCCATGGTTGCGCCCTGGCTCTTCAACGCGTCCTCGATGCGCTTGAGCACGCCAAGCGTCTGGGTCTTGGTGTCGCCGTAGGTGGCGGTCAGGGCAGGGTCGCCCTTGGGGTCGATCATCGGCGGGACCATGCCGCTGACATAGATGGTGTCAAAGCCGGCCGGCACGGTGACGACGCTGGCGATGGCCGACTTGGGGTCGCCGCCGCGGACGATGTCCTGGGCGGATGCCGTGCCGGCGAGACCGGCGGCCAGAGCGAGGCCAGCGGCGAGGGTTGCGAAACGGGTCATGGTCTTCTCCTGGAAAGGGTCGATCAGTGAGCTTGCAGGCCACGGGCCTTCTGGGCGGCCTTGGCCTTGGTGCGGATGGCGGCGACCTCGGCGGCCGTCACCGGCTTGGCCTTGTTGCCCCACGAGGTGCGGACATAGCTGATGATACCGGCCAGATCGGCGTCGTTGAGGTCGTCCTTGAACGCGGGCATGCCGGCCCGGCCGTTCAGCACGGTGGTGACCAGAAGCGCGGGCGGACCGCTGACCAGCGGCGAGGCGACCAAGGTCGGGAAGGCGCCCTTGATGCCTTTGCCGGTCACCTGATGGCAGGCCGAGCAGTTGTCCTCATAGAGGCTCTTGGGCGGCGGCGCGGCCGAGGCGACAGCGGGGGCCGACGCAGCCGCGACAAGACAGAACAGGGCGATACGGGAAGCAGACTTCATTTTTGTTCTCGGGTCCTCGGGTCTCAGGCCTGCTGCACGCGGGCGTGGATCTTGGCGATCTGCTGCCAGGCCGACTCGATGGCCCCGGCCTGCCAGCCGCCAAGGTAGCTGAGGTGTTCGCCGGCGAGATAGAGGCGACCGTCGGGTTCGCACAGCACCGGATAGGCGTCGCGGCGACCGGCCTCGCCCCATTCGGCCCAGCCGCCCAGATTGAACTCGGCCAAATGCCAAGCGAAGGAGAACGCGTTCTCATAGTTGGCGGCGTATTCGGGGAAGACTTTCTGTCCGCCGGCCACGGCGAAGGCCGCGCGGTCGGGCGGGCTCATGGCGCTGATCCGCGCCGCCTGGCTGCCGAAGTTATAGAAGCCCAACAGCACGCCCTTCTGGCTCTGCCAGCCGGTGGAGGGCAGGGTGATGGTGCCGATGCCAGGGATGTCGTTGTAGATGTGGCCGCCATAGATGTGATGGTCCTCTTCCCAGAACCGGGTCTTCATCTGCAGACCGATCTTGTTGACCGGCGCATAGGCCACGCCCGCCATCGCCGCCTTGAACGGCGCCGAGGCGTCGATATCGATCTGCTTGAGCACGCTGAGCGGGATGGTGCAGATGCAGTAGTCGGCCTCGATCTCGCCGGTCTTGCCCGAGGCGTCCTTGAAGGCGACCTTCACACCCTTGCCCGTCTGCTTGATCTTCTCGACGACGGTCGAGTAGCGGATCATCGATCCGACCTGCTTTTCGAAGCCCTTGGCGATCTGGTCCATGCCGCCGATCGGTTGCAGCATGGTGCGCTGCTGTTCGTAGCCGGTGACCGAGCTCAGAACCCGCCAGGCCTTGCTGTCGAGCACGTCCTTGAAGGCGAAGGGCTCCAGCTCCTTGCCGGGGCCCGGATTGACGCCGGCGCCCGGGTGCACGGAAAAGCCACGCCCCTCGGTGCCCGTATAGGCCAGGTCCTTGGGTGACAGGCGGCCTTCGTTGATCATGTAGGCGATGAAGGTCTCGCGGTCGGCCGGGGTCAGGGCGGCGTCGAGCTCGCCCTTGCTGGCGGCCTTGGCGATCAGTTCAGCCGCGTAACCCCGGGCGTCTGCGGCGAGCTCGCCCTTGCGGATCGGCTTGCCAGCCAGCGGGCCCTTGCCCTTCTCGAAATAGACATAGGCGGCGTCATTGTCGTTGACGAAGCTTTCCAGCAGCACGCCAAACAGCTTGGTGTAGTGCAGGGTCGAGCGGTGGTGATACGGGATCCGCCAGGCGCCGTGGTTGATGTACAGCCCCTCGTCGAACTCGCAGGTCTGCTTGTTGCCCAGCAGGTCGGTGTGTTCGAAGCCCTTGCGCGAGGTCTGGCAACGGCCGCCGGCGAACGACCGCGCCTCCAGGATCTGGACCTGATAGCCGGCCTTGGAGAGTTCATAGGCGGCGGTCATGCCGGCCAGGCCGGCGCCCAGCACGATGATCTTCGTGCCCTTGACGTCGCCGGTCAGGGTGGGCGGCAATTCCGTGGCCGAGGCCATGCCGAAACCCAGGGCGTCCATGCCCGAAAGCGCCAGGGAAATGCCGCCCACCGCAGCCAGTCCCTCGAAGAAGCGCCGCCGGGTCAGAACTTCGCCCGTCGCCAGGCCTGCAGTCGTATTCATGCCAATCCGCCACTCAACAGCCGACGCCGAAAACGCGTGCATCGCCAAAACGATACACCTTTCGTTCCTCCGGTCGAACGCGCCCCCGCCGAAGTCCGGGCCATCTCGAAATTTCGTGGGAACCGGCGCAACCTGATTTCGGACGACGGACGATCTGACATGTTAGATGCGCCCCGGATGCTCCGCCCTTGGGCGCCTGGGGCGCCCCGTGTGCGAACCGTGGGCGGGTGGCGATGATCAAGCGCAGAGGGCGGGAATCACTCTTCCTTCGCCCCAGGCGCGACGCATCAACGGACCAAGGTTTCGCGAGGAGAGCGCCGTGAGCACAACAGGATTCCCACTTCGCCTGCGGCTGGCGCAACCTGAGGACATGCCGGTTCTGTCGGCCCTGATGAACGCGGCGATCAGCGAGCTTCTGACGCCGTTCCTGCCGCCCGAAGGGGTCAGGGCCTCGTTCGAGATCATGGGTCTGGACAGCCAGCTGATCGCCGACGGCACCTATTTCGTGGTCGAGGACGGCGATCAGATCGCAGGCTGCGGTGGGTGGAGCCGGCGCGCCACGCTGTTCGGCGGGGATCACTCCGCCGGGCGCGACGCGGCGCTGCTGGATCCCAGGATCGACGCCGCTCGGGTGCGGGCGATGTACACACATCCCGAACACACTCGGAAAGGCGTGGGCCGCCTGGTGCTGGACGCCTGCGAGGCGGCGGCGGCGGCCGAGGGATTTGCCCGCGCCGAGATGGCGGCGACCATGGGCGGCGTGCCGCTCTATCGCGCCTGCGGCTATCACGACATCGAGCCGTTCACGGCGATGACGTCGAGCGGCTATGCGGTGCCGCTGATCCGCATGGGCAAGGCGCTGGGGCGCTAGCTCCGGTCGTCCAGCCAAACGAAAAGGGCCAGGCTTTCGCCTGGCCCTTCGGTTTTGTCTGGATCGCAATCCTAGAAGGTCGCGGACATCTTCATGTACCAGAAGCCGCCCTGCCAATCGACGATGGCGTCCGAGCGATAGAGGCGGCCGTTGGTGGCCGACTCGCCGGTCTTGTCGACGTCGGGGTAGTTGGCGAACAGGTTCCGGGCGCCGATGGCGATCGTGTAGTTGTCCGTCGCCGCGTAGCTGAACTCGGTGTCGACGAAGACTTCCGGGTCCCACTTCTGGACGATCGGATTGCCGACGCTGAACTGGTTCTTGTACGGACCGTAGATGTTGGCCCGGGCAACGGCCTTGAACTTGCCGATCTCGTGGCTGGCCGACACCACCGAACGCCAGCGGGGCGCGGCGTTCTCGAAGTCATGCACCCCTTCGGCGTCGAAGAAGTTGGCCGAGAACACCTTGTCGATCTTGAACTTGTTGTAGTTGCCGCTGGCCGTGAAGCTGGTGGACTGACCGTTGGACCAGTTGGCGCGGTAGGTGGCCACCACGTCGACCCCGGAGGTCGTGGAGTCGAAGGCGTTCTGGAAGAATTGCACTTGGCCGATGGTGTCAGCCCCGGGAACCGAGGCTGCGATCAGGGCGGCGCGGATGACCGGCGTCACGGTGATCGGGGTGGTGGCGTAGAACTGGTCCTTGATCTCGATGCTGTAGGCGTCGACCGTCAGGCTCAGGCCGTCCATCAGCGAGGCGGTGAAGCCGGCCGCGATGTTCAGCGACTTTTCGGGCTTCAGCTCCTTGGCGCCCATGAACTGGGCCACCGGGTTGGCGGCCGGGAACAGGCCCGAGGCGATAATCGCGCCGTTTTCGACGCGGGTCGACACGTTGGTGGTGAACAGCTGGCCGGGCGTGGGAGCCCGGAAGCCGGTGCCGATCGAGCCGCGAACGCCGAAGCCGTCGGTGATCTGGTACTGGGTGGCGACCTTGCCGTTCCAGGTGCTGCCGAAGTCCGAGAAGTGCTCGCCACGCACGGCGACGTCGAAGAACCAGGCTTCGGTGATGTTGGCCGAGGCTTCGGCGTAACCGGCGTAGGAGTCGCGGGTCAGCTTGCCCGAATAGGCTGGGGGCGAACCCGGTGCGCCGTTCGAACCGACCGCCAGAGCGTTGTAGGTCGGGTCGATGCCGGCGAAACCGTCAGCGGTGGTGGACAGGTAGTTGGCGCAGTTCAGGCCCGCCGTGACGGGCAGGGCCAGGCCTGCGGCCGTCGGTGTGCGGGTGGTGGTGTTGCAGAAGCCGTAGGGGTTGGGCACGGCATAGGTGCCGGCCGCGTAGGAGGGCACGTCGCCAGGCTCGATCTCGTAACCTTCCTCGCGGTACTCGGCGCCGAAGTTCAGCGTGACCGGGGTGTTGAAGCCGGCCATGGCGAAGTCATAGGCGAAGTCGGCGTTGGCGGCCGTTTCCGTCGAGATCAGTGCGCCGACATAGAAGGACTTCGGCGAGGCCGGGCCCATCGACGGGTTGACCGTATCCCACAGGGTGTAGACCAGCTTGTCGTTACCGTAGCGGCCGCTGAAGTCGTACTGCAGCTCGCCCATCTTGCCCTTGAGGCCGCCTGTGACGCTGTAGTCGGTGATGTCGCCGCCGAACATCGGTGTGAAGCCGGCCGGGAAGATCGAGCTGAACAGGAAGATCGAGCCGTCCTGCTGGCGGATCGGCGTGGCGTTGACCGCGTTGCTGACCGGCGGACGATAGTTGAAATACTCGACCGCGCTGCTCTTGGAGTAGTTGGCGAAGCCGTAGATCGTCATCGTGTCGCTGATGTCGTAGCCAGCATTGACGACGCCGCGCAGGGCTTCGGCGTCAGGTTGACCCCACTTCTGGACGTAGTCTTTGATCAAGGCGCCATAGGACGGGTTGGCGGCCGCGTAGCTGGTGACGCAGAAGCCGGCCGACTGGTTGGGAATGCCGACGTTGCAATACTGCTTGCCGCGGTTGACCTGGTTCTGGCTGGTGTATTCGAACGTACCGTTGATGAAGCCGCTGTCGCCGAGTGGCAGGCCGAGGTTGCCGGTGACCAGCACGTCTTCGCCGTCGCCCAGATAGAATTGGCCGTACTGCGCGGTGAGCGAACCGCCGCTGGGGCTGTCCTTCAGCTGGAAGTCGATGACGCCGGCGATGGCGTCCGAGCCGTACTGCGCGCCGGCGCCGTCACGGGTGACGACCACGTTCTTTAGGGCCGAGGCCGGGATGGTGGCGGCGTCAGGCGCCTGGGCGCCGGTGCCGCCGATGCTGACCAGCGCCGAACGGTGGCGGCGCTTGGAGTTGACCATGAACAGGGTCTTGTCGGTGGGAAGTCCACGCAGGCTGGCGGGACGGATGAAGGTCGCGCCGTCCGAGATCGGCTCACGGGCCAGGGTGTAGGACGGGACCAGCGTCTTCAGAATGTCGTTGGTGTCAGTGAAGGCGGCGGACTTCAGGTCTGCTTCGCTGAAGGAGTCTACCGGGACCGCGCTGTCCAGAACGGTGCGGGGCTTGCCGCGCGCCGTGACGATCAGGGTCTCAAGTTCGGAAGTGGTTTCAGGCGCCGGGTCGGCGGCCGGGTCTGCGGCGTGCGCCGCGACCGAGTATCCAAAAGTAACGGACATCGCAGAGATACCTGCGAGTAGAGTCGTTTTAAAGTGTCGATTCATGGAGAGCCCCCTCGTTCAATTTATCAACGCAAGATTGATTCCTTCTCCACGGCGTTTATCTCCCAAACTTTTCTGCTTTTGATACTGACGCGATTTTTCACTCGGACGTTGCCGGCCAATTCAGCGTGGAGTGAAGGTGGCGGCTTCCGCAATGGGGGCGACGACAAGAAGTCGTCACAAATACGCGCTGCGGCCCCGGCGCCCCTTTGGGGGGCGTCGAGACCGCATTTTTAGGCAGAACCTTGCTTGTGGATTGTGCGGATCGGAGGCCTTGCCCCCGCCAGGTCAGGCCACGAGGCGGTGATCAACCGGCTGGTGCGCCTCGGACTCGAACAGATCATAGGCGTCTTCCCAGGCCGCCAGACGCGAGTCGCGACGCTCGGCGTCGTCGATGACCCGGATGATCTGGTCCTCGCGATCGTTCCACACCACGCCTAGATCGACGACCCGCTCGGCGTCACGGCCCAGCAGCAGGATGACATCGGCGCGGGCCGCGCGTTCATGGCTGATCCGCATCAGGGTGCGTCCGGCGCCCAGGTCGCGATGAATGTCTGCGAAGGCCAGCACGGCCGAGATCATCGGCGCATTGACGGGGGCGATGGCCCAGACGGGGCAGGCAAAGCGAGACATGAAGTCCTCCTTCGTTCGGACCGTCTCTGTTTGCACGTGCGGTGCGCCAGATTCGGTCGTATGGAGAACGTATGAGGCACGAAAAAGCTGCACGGCTCCTGGACCTGGCCCGCATGCTGGCGGGATCGAGCGAGGGCATGACCCTGGACGAGATGGCGCGCGCCCTGGATGTGGGTCGGCGCACGGCTGAGCGCATGCGCGATGCGGTCTGGGCCGCCTTTCCCCAGATGGAAGTGGTCGACGATCCGCCGACCCGGCGATTCCGCATTCCCGCCGGTCTGGACGGCCTGTTCCAGACGCCCACGGCCGAGGAGCTGGCGGCGCTGCGGACGGCGGCTGATTCCTACAAGGCGTCGGGCGCCGACGGCCGTGCCGCCTCGCTGTTCGCCCTGGAGCGCAAGCTGCTGTCGGCCCTGCGCGGCGCGGCGCGTCGCAAGGTCGCCCCCGATGTCGAGGCCCTGGTCCAGGCCGAGACCATCGCCATCCATGCCGGACCCCGGCCCTATGAAGACGAGGCCGCCCTGGCGGCCATCCGCACGGCGATCAAGGGGCTGAGCGCGCTGTCGTTCCGCTATGACGGCGGCAGCACCCCGGGCCGCACCCGTGAGGTGACTCCCCTGGGCATCCTGTTCGCCCGCAGCAACTATCTGGTGGCCCTTGAGGGCGAGGACATGCGCCCGCGTTCCTGGCGGCTGGACAAGATGAAGGCCCTGAAGGTGCTGGACCGGCCGGCCCCGCCGCCGGAGGACTTCTCGCTGCAGGCCTTCGCCGACGAGAGCTTCGGCATCTATCATGGGGCGGTCGAGGATGTAGTGCTGCGCATCCGGCCCGACCGGGCCGAGGATGCGATGCGCTGGCGTTTCCACTCCACCCAGACCGTGCGGCCCGAGCCGGACGGCTCGGTCACGGTGGCCTTCCGCGCGGCGGGCATGCTGGAGCTGGCCTGGCACCTGTTCACCTGGGGCGACGGCGTGGAGATCGTCTCGCCGCCAGGCCTGCGCCAGTTGATGGTCGAGGAACTGCGACGGGCCATGGCGGTGCATGATACAGCCAGCGCCGCTTCCGGGAGCCCGCGTCAGACATGAACTATCGCCACGCCTATCACGCCGGAAACTTCGCCGACCTGCAGAAGCACGCGATCCTGCTGGCGGTGCTGGAGGCGCTGAAGGCGCGGTCGCCCAGCCTGTCGGTGATCGACACCCATGCGGGGGCCGGGGGCTACGACCTGAGCGGCGAGATGGCGCGGCGGTCGGGCGAGGCCGACGCCGGGATCTTCCGCCTGCTGCAGGAGGCCGACGCGCCGGCGGTGTTCGCCCCGCTGATCGCGGCCGTGCGGGCCATGAACGGCGGCCGGGATGGGCCGCTCTATCCCGGCTCGCCGCTGCTGATCGCCGGGGCCCTGCGCCGTGAGGATCGCTACACCGCCTGCGAACTTCGCGACGACGATTTCGACCTGCTGCGCCGCTCGCTGGCGCCCTACGCCTTCGCCCAGGCGTCCAAGGCCGACGGCTACGAGACCGCCGCGGCTCGGGCAGGCCGAGGAGGGCGGGCCTTCATCCTGATCGATCCGCCGTTCGAGCGCCCGGACGACTATGCCCGCATTGTCGAGGTGACGCGCCAGGCGCTGCAGCGCGATCCCGCCGCCGTGCTGGCGATCTGGACGCCGCTAAAGGACCTGGAAACCTTCGACGCCTTTGTCCGCGGGCTAGAAACCGTCACGAATGACGCGCTAGTGGCCGAGGTCAGACTTCGCCCCTTGCTGGATCCGATGAAGATGAACGGCAGCACCATGGTCCTGGTCGGGGCTCCGCCCGAGGTCGAGCCCGCCGTGCGCACGGCCACCGAGTGGATCGTCCGCAATCTGGGCCAGGCCGGCGGCGCGGCCAGGGTCTGGCGGACCAGCGCGTGAGCGGATCCGCGCCGAGCTTCAGCGAGGCGCTGGGGGTTTGGCTGAAGATCGGCTGCCTGGGCTTTGGCGGCCCCGCCGGTCAGATCGCCCTGCTACACAAGACCGTCGTCGAGGAAAAGGGCTGGGTCGACGAGGCCCGGTTCGCCCATGCCCTGAGCTTCTGCATGCTGCTGCCAGGCCCCGAGGCCCAGCAACTGGCCGTCTGGCTCGGCTGGCGGCTGCATGGCGTGCGCGGCGGGGTGGCGGCGGGGTTGCTGTTTGTGCTGCCAGGGCTGGCCATCATGCTGGGCCTGTCGGCGCTGTATGTCGTGTACGGACGATCGGAATGGGCCGGGCCCGTGCTGCTGGGCCTGAAGGCGGCCGTGGTGGCGTTGGTGGCCCAGGCCCTGCTGCGCATCGGCGGCCGAACGATCCGTGACCGCGCCGGAATGGCGATCGCCGTCTCCGCCTTTGCCCTGCTGAGCTTTACGGTTTTGCCGTTCCCGCTGCTGATCCTTGCGGCGGGCGCGATCGGGTGGGGACTGGGCGGCGGCGCGATCGCGCCGGGCGCGTCAGAGGAGGTTGTCGCGCGCGGCGGAACGCTGCGGACCGTGATGATCTGGCTGGCCGTGTGGCTGACGCCGGTCGCGGCGGCCCTGGCCATCGCGCCAGACTCCGTGGTGGCGCGGATGGGGGGCATCTTCAGCGGTCTGGCGGTGGTCAGTTTCGGCGGCGCCTATGCGGCCCTGGCCTATCTGGGCCAGGCGGCCGCCGCTTTCGGCTGGCTCACCCCGGTCCAGATGCTGGACGGCCTGGGCCTGGCCGAGACGACCCCGGGGCCGCTGGTGCTGGTCTTCGTCTTCGTCGGCTTTGTCGGCGCCTATCAGGCGGCCGCGCCGGAATGGGCCTGGATCGCCGGTCTGGCCGGCGGCCTGATGGCGGCCTGGGCGACCTTCGCGCCGTCATTCCTCTGGATCTTCGCCGGCGGGCCCTTCGTCGAGCGCCTGCGCGGACATCCGCGTCCGGCGCGCGCCCTGGCCATGGTTTCTGCGGCCGCCGTCGGGGTCATTGGTCAACTGGCGGTGTGGTTTGCCACGCATCTGCTGTTTCGCACCGGCGGAGCGCTGGCCTGGGGCCCGTTGAAGGCTTCCATTCCTGACCCCGCCAGCCTGGATATTGTCGCCCTGGGCATGACAGCCCTGGCTCTGGGTCTGACCTTCGCCCTGCGCCTGCCGGTGCTGGCCCTGGTGGCGGTGATGATGGCCACGGGGCTGGCCCTGAAAGTCTCCGGACTGGCTTGACCTAACGGCAACATTTTCGCACTTGCGAACGCCAGAACTGTGTTATGTTGCATTGCACAAAAATCGCGGTTGCCGGAGCGCGCGCCATGGTTTCCAACCTGTCTTTCTTTCCTGAGTTCAAGGCCGAGCGGGGCGACCCCGAAACGGCGCCACACGTGATGATCGGCGCGGCCTCGCCGCTGTGGCTGATGTTCGGCGGCGCGGCCGCTGCGGGCGCCGCCTGGTGGTGGTGGGCGTCGCGCTGGCGCGAGGCCGTCAATGTCGAGGCGCTCAGCGCCCTGGCGCCGGAACCCCTGGCGCCGCCCGCGGCCGAGTGGGTCGAGCCGATCGCCGATCCCGTCGTCGAACCCGCGCTGGACCTGGCCACCGAGGTCCTTCTCCAGCCGGTCGAGCTTGCCGCAGAAGCGACGGTCGAGACTCTCGAGGCCGTCGAAGCCGCTGGCGAGCTGGCGGCCGAGGCGCTCATTGAAATCGCCGAGACCATCGTTCCTGAGCCCGTCGCGCCTGTCGCCATGCTCGAACCGGCGGCAGACGTCGAGGCGGTGGCTGTCGAGGCTGCGGTCGCGGCTCCGATCGAAACCGCCAAGTTGCTCGCCGACGACCTGACCCGCGTGGTCGGGATCGGTCCCAAGCTGGCGGCGTCGCTGAGCGAACTGGGCGTGACCAGCTTCAGCCAGATGGCCGCCTGGACCGCCGAAGACATCCAGTCGATCGACCAGTTGCTCAATCTCAAGGGCCGGGTCGACCGCGACGCCTGGGTCGCCCAGGCCAAGCGTTTCGCCGGCGCCGCGACCGAGGCCTGAGGCCCCGGTCGCTGTCCTTAGGGTCGTAACCGGGGGTCAGCGGCTCGGGCCGATGCCCCCGGGGCCGCACTCGGTGTTGAGGTATTTTTCGATCTCGACGAGCTGGGTCTCGAGCATGGCCGGTTCCATGGTGACGAAGCCGTGGCCCATGTCCTTGATCTCAAGATAGCGGTGCGGCTTGCCCGCCGCCTTCAGCGCATCGACGAACTTGCGGGACTGTTTGACATCGACGTTGGTGTCGCGATCGCCGTGATAGATGAATAGCGGGATCTGGGCCGTCTTGGCCTGCTCCAGGGCGTCCAGGCCCCGGATGGTCGGGTTCTGGAACTCGCGCTGGAGCCGGTTGTCAAAGGTGGCCTGTTTGATGCTGGCCAGGTCTCCGGCCCCTGCGCCTGAAATGGCGCACTGATACAGGCCGTTGGGTCGGATGGCGGCTGCCAGGGCCGCATAGCCGCCATAGGAATAGCCGAACATGGCGACCGCGTCGGGCGCGGCGATTTTCTGGTCGATCAGCCATTTGACGCCGTCGTCCTTGTCGTCCTGCATCTTCTGGCCCCACTCGCCGTCGCCGGCGCGCCACAGCTTCTGACCCCAGCCCTCCGAGCCGCGGAACTGCGGCTGCAGCACGGCGTAGCCGCGGCTGGCGAAATACTGAACCCAGCCGGCGGTGTCCCATTCCAGGTTGTCGCGCGCCCAGGGACCGCCATGCGGCTCGATCAGGGTGGGGTAGGGGCCAGGACCGAACTGGCCGGCCGGCGGCGTGGTCAGGAAGGCCGGGATCATCAGGCCGTCGCGGGCCGCATACTGCACCAGCCGCGTCGCGCCCAGCGAGGCGGTGTCCAGGTCAGGGCGAACCTTGCCGAGCAGTTGCAGAGTGCCGGACGCGTTGAGCAGGTAGTACTCGCCCGGATTGCCGGGACCGGACTTCTCGACGATGAAATGCTTCAGGTCTTCTGACCAGTCGGTGATCATCGCGTCGGCGCCGTCGGTCACGGGCAGGCGCGTCGCCGCTCCGGTGGCGGGATCAACCCAGTTCATGGCGATGGTCTTCACGCCCAGCGCCGTCCGCAGGCCCTTGTTGAGCGCAGCCAGGGTCTCGTCGGTCCAGTAGATGCTGTTGGTCGGACCTGCATAGCTGAAGCCCAGCACCCGGCCATAGTCCCTGACGGCGCTGGATGTGATCACGCCGCCGGCGTCGAACAGCTTGTGCTCAAGCAGCGGCTCGACGATCTGGCGGGCCTTGATGTCGTAGACATACAGACCGGCCTTGTCGCGGCCCCGGCTGGACGAAATGTAGATGATGTTGGGATCTTCGGTGAAGCCGACGATCGAGACCGGTTCACGGTCCTTGGCGTACCAGCGGAAGTGCTCTGACCACTCGCCATTGGTCGGATCGCGAATCCACTGGGCGATATAGACCGCACCCTTGTCGTAGTTCAGTTCCTGGCGCGTCCGGATCTCGCCCTTGAGATCCAGATCGAAGCCGAAGAAGCGATCCGAGCCGCGCATCAGGCGCTCGGTCTCGCCGGAGTAAATGTCGACTTTAACGATGTCGCCCCGCGTGTTGATCCGCGCGTCTTCGACCACGACGTGGCGCGGATCGGCGGGCAGGGTGTCGATCAGGGTCGCATCGTCGAACTTGGCCAGATAGGCCTCGAGCTCAGACTTGGCCCGCGTGTCCGGCAACAGGGTCGTCCACGACTTGCCCTCCAGATCCGACACGTACTGCCGCGTCAGGTGGCCCTTGTCATTGCCCTGGGTGAAGGTCTGGATCGTCCGCACCAGCAGGCGGTCATTCTTCAGGAAGCTGACGCCGAGGATGCGGACCTTGGCGGCCGAGATAACCGCCGGCGGCTTGTCCAGCGCGTCGGTGGCCCAGACTGAGATCGTCGGGCTCTGGCCCGCAGGCGAGGTCAGGGCCACGATGTGCTTGCCGTCGCGCGAGATCTGCACGTTGCTGATGGCCGGCGGGTCGGAGAAGACCTTGGCGGGCAGGGGCGCGGCGTGGAGCGCCGGGGCTGTCAGCCCCAGCAGACTGGCGACGGTCGCGATGAGCAGGCGTGGAACGAATCTCACAGGGGGCTCCAGGGCGGAAGGGTGAGTCGCGGCCGAGGTGCGGCTTGCGACCAGAACTCTACAATAGCGATCAGGAGAATCTGGCCAAGCCGTCAGATGGCGCCCCCGGGCGCCTAGTGAGCCGGCAAGTGCGTGCCGAATGTCACACCGTGTCGAAATTGCGTCGGCAATGCGACGTATAAGTTGCGGTGGGCGCCCGGAAAAGTTCATTTCTAGATGTGGCCAAGTCTTGCTCGCTTAGGGTGAGTGCTCTTCAAAACTCGCCACATTCTGCGAAATCACGGAGGCCGTATCTGTCATGTCCAATCATCGTAAGCATCTTCTAGCCTCCACGGTTATCGCCGGGCTGGCCGCCAGTGTCATGTCACCGACGATCGCCCTGGCTCAAGCCGCCGCGCCGCTGACCACCACCGACGAAAAGCCCCCCGAGGCGACCGAAGTCGAAGCCCTGATCGTCACCGGCTCGCGCATCAAGCGCAGCGAGTTCAACAGCCCCGATCCGATCCAGGTGATCAGCGCCGAGCAAGGCAAGCTGAAGGGCATCTCGACCGCCGCCGGCCTGCTGCAGACCTCGACGATCGCCTCGGGCTCGCCGCAGGTGACCTCCGCCATTTCCAGCGCCTTCGTCACTGACGGCGGCCCCGGCGCTGAAACCGTCTCGCTGCGCGGCCTGGGCGCCAACCGCACCCTGGTGCTGATCAACGGCCGCCGCACCGGCCCGGCCGGCGTGCGCGGCGGCGTGTCCGCCGTCGACCTGAACGTCATCCCGGTCTCCGCCATCGAGCGCGTCGACATCCTGAAGGACGGCGCCTCGTCGATCTACGGCTCCGACGCCGTGGCCGGTGTGGTCAACATCATCACCAAGCGCGACACCGACGGCTTCGAGATCGACGCCTTCGTCAGCCAGCCCCAGGACAAGGGCGGCGAGCAGTCGCGCGGCAGCATCAGCTGGGGCAAGACCTTTGATCGCGGCTTCCTGAACGTCTCTTACGACTATTCGAAGACCGCCGAGCAGCGCGTGGGCGACCGCAGCTACACCAACTGCGGCCGGCAATACATCACCGACTCCAGCGGCAAGCGGAAGGACACCATCGATCCCCGCACCGGCTCGGCCCAGTGCCGCGACCTGCTGTATGATCAGATCTGGCTCTACGACTTCAACTTCTCCGGTCTCGATGGCAAGCTGCAGTACGACTATGACGGCAAGCTGGGCGGCCTGATCCCCCGCGTGCCGCCGGGCCAGGCGGCCAACTATCCGGGCGCGCCCGCCGGCTTCTACACCGTCGGCTATAGCGATGATCCCCAGGCCGCCGACAACGGCGTTCTGGACTACAACAGCCCGTTCAACCTTGATTCCTCGCTGGTGCCGCGCAACGAGCGCTCGACCGTCTATGCCCAGGGCGCGTTCGACATCAACGACAGCGTCGAAGTCTATGGCGAATTGCTGCTGAACCGCCGCGCCACCAAGAGCAATGGCTATCGCCAGTTCTGGAGCTACTTCTACACCGGCGACATCGACCCGTTCAGCGCCGGCTTCACCGGTGACTTCATCCTGTCGCCGACCCCGGTCACCAATCGCAACCGAGACGGCCAGCGCGTTGACTATCAACGCTATGTCGGCGGTCTGCGCGGCGATTTCGGCAAGATCGATTTCCTGAAGGGCTGGGACTGGGACATCTTCAGCCAGTACAGCCACTCCAAGGGCGTCTATTCACGTGACGTGATCCTGAAGGACGCTGTCGATATCGGCGCCTTCCGCAGCGGCTCCTGCGTCGGCCAGGTCACGCCGATCAGCAAGAAGGCCTGCGTGGACGTCAGCTGGGTCACACCGGACTTCCTGGCCGGCAAGTACACGGCCGCCGAAGAAGGCTTCCTGTTCGACAATGAAGCCGGCGAGACCATCTACAAGCAACTGGTCATCGAAGGTTCGACCTCGGGCTCGCTGTTCAAGCTGCCGGCCGGTGACGTGGGCGCCGCCTTCGGCTTCCACTACCGTAAGGACTCGATCAGCGACACGCCTGGCGCCGTCACCCTGGCCGGCAATGTGTGGGGTTCCTCCACGGCCGGCATCACCAAGGGCGACGACCTGGCCCGCGAATTCTTCGGCGAACTGAGCATTCCGCTGCTGAAGGGCCTGCCCTTCGCCGAGAATGTCGCACTGTCGCTGTCGGGTCGCCACACCAAGGTCAACAGCTATGGCGAGGACGACACCTACAAGATCGGCCTGAACTGGCAGATCGTGCCGTCGCTGCGCGTGCGGGCCACCAAGGGCACCTCGTTCCGCGCCCCGGCGTTGTTCGAGCTGTACAAGAACGCCGAGACGAGCTTCGCGTCACAGCGCACGCTTGATCCCTGCATTCGCTGGGCGACCAACCTGGCCCAGGGCAACCTGCCGCAATACGTCGCCAACAACTGCGCCGCCGCCGGCATTCCGGGCACCCATTCGGGCGCCGGCTCGTCGGCCACCGTCACGGCGGGCGGCGGCAAGGGCGCTCTGGAGGCCGAAACCTCGAAGGCCGTCACCTATGGCGTGATCTGGACCCCCAGCTTCGCCGACCTGAACGTGGCCGTCGACTACTTCGAAATCGAGGTCAATGACGAGATCACCCAGCTCGGCGCCGCGCGCATCGTGTCGGGTTGCTATCGTTCGCTGTCCTTCCCGACCGATCCGCTTTGCAAGCTGTTTACTCGCACGCCGGGCTCGAACCTGATCAGCAAGGTCACGAACAACTATCTGAACATCGCCGAACAGGCCAACCGCGGCATCGACCTGACCGTTCGCTATGGTCAGGACCTGCCGTGGGACAGCAAGCTGACCGTCGACCTGCAGTCGACTTGGCAACTTGAGGACACCACGGCCCTGTTCGCCGGCACGACGATCGATGAGAACGGCTTCGTCGAGAATCCGGACTGGACCGGCCAGCTGAACTTCCGCCTGACCAAGGGCGACTGGACGGGTTTCTGGGGCATCGACATGATCGGCAAGGCGTCTGACGCCGAAGACTATGCCGACAAGAACACGGCGGGGACCACCTTCTACAAGATCCACACCGAGTTCACGGCCTATCACAGCCTCTCGCTGCAGAAGAAGTTCGACGACTGGTCGATCCTCGGCGGCGTGGCCAATGTGTTCAACGAAGAGCCCCCGGCAGTGTCACGCGCGCAGGGCAACTACAGCACGGTCGGCGCTTCGGTTCTGGCCTCGCAGTACGACTACTACGGCCGCCGCCTGTTCCTGAACATCACGGCGCGCTTCTAGTCTTAGCGGATTGGACTAACATGACGGCGGCGGGGCAACCCGCCGCCGTTTTTGTATCGCTGTCCGTGTTTGGAGCCTGCTCGCGTGAACGCCATTATCCGGGGCAAGCCCGACAATCTCGATGAGATCGGCCTGCGCTTCGACCGCGCTGCGCTGACGGCGCCGGTCTATCTGAACAGCGTGCCCAAGGCCGGCACCCACCTGATCCGCAACATCCTGCGGATGTTCGTGGCCCCCGAGCAGCACTGGCGGCGCGAATACATCCAGCACGCCATCCTGCGGCAGTTCGGACCCGAGGCGTTCTCAAAGGCCAAGCCGATGATCAGCTGGGGGCACATGCTGTTCTCGGACGAGTCGGCCATCGCCCTGCGCGACGTGCGCCACATCGTGCTGGTGCGCGATCCCTATGACTGGGTGCTGGCCCGGGCGCGGTTCTATCTGTCGGACGAGTTTCAGGGAAACCTGAACCATATCAAGGGCGGCGCGGCATCTCCTGAGGATGTCATGATGATGATGATCATGGGCGCGCACGGAAAGGTGCCGGACCTGAAGGACATCTTCGCCCTCAACGCCGTGGCGTGGATGGGCTCCAGCGCTGTCGTCGTGCGCTACGAAGACATCATCGACAGCCTCAACGACCTCGGCTCAAGGCGGGCGGAAGCCTTTTTCGCGCAACTGCTGGCCGATTGCGGCCTGGAGCTGCCGGCGGACTGGCGCGACCGGGTCGAGGCCGGCGCCGACCGCCGCGAGAGCCGCACCGCCAGCGAAAACCTCAATGTGACGGCGGAGCTGCCCAAGGTCTTGTCCGAGGTCCACAAGCGCGTGGTCGACTTCCATGCGCCAGGTCTCAGGGCGCTGCTCGGCTACGCTTGAGGCCTGGCCTGTGGCGGGCGCCGAAACCGGCGTCCACTGCGTCGGAAAATGCTCTAGAGAACGACCGCCGTCCCCGACACCGAGACCATCATCATCGAGCCGTTCGGCCCGACGGTATTGTAGTCGAGATCGACGCCCACGATGGCGTTGGCGCCCAGCTTCTCGGCTTCCTTGACCAGGTTCTTCAGGGCGTCCTCGCGAGCGCGGGCCAGGACCCGTTCGTAGGACTTGGAATGGCCGCCGATGAAGTCGCGGATCGCCGCCATCAGATCCAGCACCACATTGGCGCCCAGGATCGACTGGGCGTAGATCGCGCCCTTGTAGTCCTGAACCGGCCGGCCTTCGATGAAGGGCGTGGTCGAGATCAGCATGGATAAACCCCTGTGCGACGCACGCGCCAACGTCCTTAACTTAGGCGTAAACATCGCCCTTCGCGAGGGGCTCCCCCACAAAGCGTCACTTTCTGACGCCATTCTCCCGCGAGGCGGGAATCTGGCGTTCTGCCACTTCCTGCGCGCCGATGGTTAAGGCAGATTGACCCCAGTTTTTGCTCCCGGAGTTTTCCTGGTGATCTTCGCCAAGTCGCATCTCGACCTGCACAACATCCGAAGCAACGTCGAGCGGGTAAAGAAGCTGTCGGACAACGTCGTCGGCGTCGGGCCGCTGGGCGTGGGCTTGGACGGCCTGCTGACCTGGATCCCCGGCGCGGGCGAGCTCTACAGCCTGGGCGCGGGCGGCCTGATCATCATGGACGCCGTGCGGGCGCGAGCCTCACCGATGATCGTCATCCAGATCGTCGCCATCATTCTGATCGATACGGTGGCCGGCTCGCTGCCGGTAGCGGGCAAGGTCGCCGACCTGCTGTTCACCGGCCACAAGTGGTCGGCCGACATGCTGACCAAGCACATGGACGACACCATCTATTTCGAAGGCACCCGCAAGGAGGTCCAGGGCACGGCGGAATATCGCGACCTGCTGGCCCGTATCCAGGCCGGCAAGGAAAAGCGCCGCGTCGTCTTCCTCGGCTAAGCGTCGACAACCATAGAGCAGGCAAGGCGTTGATCAGAGCATGACCGTTGAAGCCGCCCCCTATTCCGACAGCCGTCGCTCGCGCGCTCATCGCGCCTGGAGATCGGCTGAGACCATCAAGGGGCTGTCCGATCGCCTGATCGGCATCGGCCCCTTCGGTCTGGGCCTGGATGGCGTGCTGTCCTGGGTGCCCGTTGTCGGGCCGCTCTACAGCATGGGGGCCGGTGGTCTGCTGCTGATCCACGGCATATCGGGCGGGGCTTCCTTCATCACCTTGGCGCGGATGGCGGCCTATATCGCCATGGACACCGCTACCGACGTGGTGCCGATCGCGGGCTCGGTGGTGGACATGATGTTCCCCGGCCACCTGATGGCCGCCAAGGCCCTGCAGAAGGACATCGAGGCGCGCCATGGCCTGCCCGATGATGCGGCGCTGAAGCGCGCCCCCAAGAAGCGCGCCAAGGCGGGGAAGCGCTGATCAGCGGATTGCGGGCAGATCAGCCAGGCAGAGCGTCAGCTGCGGAAAGACCAGTGAGGTGACGGTTTCGCGCGCCGAATACTGCGTAACGTCGCGATAGAGGCCGCCATCAAGCGTGCGATGCACGATGATCGTGGCGGCGTTGACATCAACCACCCAATAGTCGCGCACGCCATGCTGGGCATACAGTTCGGCCTTGAAGGCCAGGTCGTACTTGACCGTCGACTGCGCGACTTCGATCACAAGGCCAACATTGGCCCCGCCGACAGAGGTCAGGGGAAGCTGCGCGTCGTAGAGATAGAGGTCGGGATCGGGCGCATTGGTCGGGGAAAGCCGCAGCGTCGAGTCAACGATCACTTGCACAGTATCGCCGGCCGCCAGCATCAGGCGCTTGGCGATCTGCATCTTCGCCCAGGTATGCGGCGCGCCTTCCGAGGCCATCTCAACCAGCGCTCCATCCACCAGTTCGACGCGGGCGCCTTCGCCGAGAATTCCGGCTTCCTGCATGCGCAGAACATCGTCCAGCGTGAAACGATGCTGCTGCGAGGTCTCCAGCGCTCTGGCCAGGGCGTTCATTCGCCCAGCATACCACAGGGAGACAAGGCCGCTAAGCCGCCGCCCCCTGGGTATAGCCCAGCTGCACATTGAGCTTTTCCAGCACCTCGATGGCCGCCTCGGCGATCACCGTGCCGGGCGGAAAGATGCTGGCGGCGCCGGCGTCGAGCAGGGCCTGGAAGTCCTGGGGCGGGATCACGCCGCCGACCACCACCACCATGTCCTCGCGCCCGAGCCTGGCCAGTTCGGCCTTCAGCTCCGGCACCAGGGTCAGGTGACCCGCCGCCAGGGATGAGGCGCCCACCACATGGACGCCGGCCGCGATGGCGGCCTCGGCGGCCTCACCCGGGGTCTGGAACAGCGGACCGATCTCGACCTTGAAACCCAGGTCGGAGAAGGCGCTGGCGATCACTTTCTGACCGCGGTCGTGGCCGTCCTGGCCCATCTTGGCGACCATGATGCGGGGAGGGCCGCCATCGGCCTCCTTGAAGGCGGCGACCATGGCGCGGGCGCGGGCGGCCTTGGGATCGGCGCCGGCCTCCTTGCCATAGACGCCCTGGATGGTCTGGATCACGGCGCGGTGGCGGCCAAAGACGTTTTCCATCGCCAGGCTGATCTCGCCGACCGTGGCCTTGGCCCGGGCGGCGTCGACGGCCAGGGCCAGCAGGTTGCCAGTCCCGCGCGCGCCGTCTTCCAGCGCCTGCAGCGCCGCCGCCGTGGCGGCCGGATCGCGCTCGGCCTTCAGGCGGGCCAGCTTTTCCAGCTGCTGGGTGCGGACCGAGCTGTTGTCCACCTTCAGCATCGGGATCACGTCCTCGACCTCGGGCTTGTAGCGATTGACCCCCACCACGCTCTGGCGATTGGCGTCGATGCGGGCTTGGGTCTTGGCGGCGGCCTCCTCGATGCGCAGCTTGGGCAGGCCGCGTTCGATGGCCTTGGCCATGCCGCCGGCCGCCTCGACCTCTTCGATATGGGCCAGAGCCTTCTGGGCCAGGTCATAGGTCAGGCGCTCGACATAGTAGCTGCCGCCCCACGGGTCGGCGACGCGGGTCGTGCCGCTCTCCATCTGCAGGAACAGCTGGGTGTTGCGGGCGATGCGGGCCGAGAAGTCGGTGGGCAGGGCCAGGGCTTCGTCCAGGGCGTTGGTGTGCAGGCTCTGGGTCTGACCGTTGACGGCGGCCATGGCCTCGACGCAGGTGCGCGAGACGTTGTTGAACACGTCCTGCGCCGCCAGCGACCAGCCCGAAGTCTGGCTGTGGGTGCGCAGGGAGAGGCTGCGGTCGTCCTTGGGATCGAACTCGCGCTTCATCAGCCGGGCCCACAGCAGGCGGGCCGCGCGCATTTTCGCGACCTCCATGAAGTAGTTCATGCCGATGGCCCAGAAGAAGCTTAGGCGCGGGGCGAACACGTCGATGCTCATGCCGGCCGCGACGCCGGCCCGGGCATATTCGATGCCGTCGGCCAGGGTATAGGCCAGCTCCAGGTCGGCCGTCGCGCCGGCCTCCTGCATGTGATAGCCGCTGATCGAGATCGAATTGAACTTCGGCATATTGGTCGAAGTATATGAAAAGATGTCGGAAATGATCCGCATCGAAGGTGCGGGCGGATAGATGTAGGTGTTGCGCACCATGAATTCTTTGAGGATGTCGTTCTGGATCGTCCCCGACAGCTTGTCGGGCGAAACGCCCTGTTCCTCGGCCGCGACGATATAGAGCGCCAGGATCGGCAGCACCGCGCCGTTCATGGTCATCGACACGCTCATCTTGTCGAGCGGGATGCCCGAGAAGAGGGTGCGCATGTCGAGGATCGAGTCGATGGCGACGCCCGCCATGCCGACATCGCCCTTCACCCGCTCGTGGTCGGAGTCATAGCCGCGGTGGGTGGCCAGGTCGAAGGCCACCGACAGGCCCATCTGACCGGCCGCCAGGTTGCGCCGGTAGAAAGCGTTGGAGTCTTCGGCCGTCGAGAAGCCGGCATACTGCCGCACCGTCCACGGATTGGTGACGTACATGGTCGGGTAGGGGCCGCGCACGAACGGCGCGACGCCGGGATAGCCGCCCGTAAAGTCCAGGCCTTCGACATCAGCGGCGGTGAAGGCCGGGGCGACATCGACGCCTTCGGGCGTGTTCCAGACGGCGCCTTCAGGCGCGGCGGCAGTGGCGACCTCGGCGAAGTCGATCGTCGTGAAGTCAGGGAACTTGGTCATGGTTCAGGCTCCCTCAAAGGCGGCGGCGAAGCGGATGGGCGTCAGGGCGGGGCAGGTGGAGTCCGGCCCCGGCAGCCTGGGATCTGGACCCTCCACGGCGAAGGCGGACGGATCGACGGTCTCGACCTCGGCGGGCTTGTCCTCGGCGTTGGGGAACACCGTGACGCCCAGGATCTTGCGGCTCTTGTCGGCGAAGGCGGCTTGCTGCCCGGCGCAGGTGGCGGCGACGGCGTCGGCGATCAGGCCGGCTTCCAGCGCCTTGACGATCCCGCCGGCGCCCTCGATGGCCTGGAAGCTGGTCCAGGCGGCGCGGGCGATCTGGTCGGTCAGGCTGTCGAGATACCACGAGCCGCCGGACGGATCGGCGACGCGGCCCAGATTGCTCTCCTCCATCAACACCAGCTGGGTGTTGCGGGCCTGGCGGCGGGCGAAGGTGGTGGGCAGGCCGATGGCGTCGGTGAAGGCGCCCAGCACCACCACATCAGCCCCGCCGACCGCTCCGGCGAAACCGGCCGAGGTCAGGCGCAGCAGGTTGGTCCAGGCGTCCCTGGTCGTCAGCATGCGGCCTGAGGATCGCGCCTCGATGGTCGCTGGAAGGTTGACGCCGCAGGCCTGGGTCAGGCGCGCCCACAGGGCGCGGGCGGCGCGAACCTTGGCGATGCCGGTGAAATACTCGCCGTCCAGGCTGACGCCCAGCACGATGCGGCCGAAGGCCTCGTCCATCGACAGGCCCGAGCGGACCAGGGCCTTGGCATAGGCCAGGGCGCTGGCGGTCATCAGGGCCAGTTCCTCGACGTTGGAGCCGCCGGCCTCGTGCGCGGCGCGCCCCGTGGCCAGGAACAGGCTGGCCCGGGCATAGGTCGTCGCTAGCCGCGCGCCCACCGTGGCGGCGTTGAAGATGTGGCTCTCGATCGGGCCGGGACTGGTCCCCGCTTCCGCAAAGGCGGTCAGCGGGTCCATGTGGAAGGCCATCGGCGCATTGGGGGCGGCCTTGGCCACGGCGCCCAGCCAGTCGGCGGCCTTGGGACCCAGCCAGCCGGCGTCCAGCGCCACGGGGGCCAGATCGATCAGCACGCCCGTCAGCGCCTTGGCCATGTCGTCGGCTGAGCCGATGGCAATGCCCCTGGCGCCGGCCGGATCGACGGCCAGCAGCACCGAGGCCGCGCCGTTCTGCAGATCGACCAGGATATCGCTGGCCGCCCGCTCGGGATCGGCATGCGCGGCGCGCATCCGCAGGTCCCACGGCCGGTCGGCGTCGCGGGCGCGCAGGTCGCGGGCGACAATCACGCCGTCCCTGGCCGTGTAGAGCGGCTGAATCGTCAGGCCGTCGGGCGTGTTGACGGTCAGGGCCTCGTCAAAGCTCTGACCCTTCAGGGTTTTCTCGACCAGGGCCGTCCAGCGCGCCCGGACGGTGTCGTCCGGAGCGGCGAAATCGTCGGCCAAAAGCGTCACGGCCTGGGTCAAAGCGTCTCTCTCCTGCAGTGCAGCATTCTTTTCTTTTCGACGGTGATGCGCCCCTGCCGCTAGGGCCGTCAAGTCTTGCGCCCGCCCCAAACAAGCGTTTAAGCTAAACGCTGTTTACATGCGCGGCGCCCAACGCCGCCTCCTAGGGGAGCCGATTTTTATGGCCTTGCCGCCCGTTCTTCGTGACCGTCTTCGCCTGCCGGTCATCGCCTCGCCGCTGTTCATCATCAGCAATCCCGATCTGGTGATCGCCCAGTGCAAGGCCGGCATCGTCGGTTCCTTCCCGTCGCTGAACGCTCGCCCGATCTCGCAGCTGGACGAGTGGCTGCACCGCATCACCGAGGAACTGGCCGCCTACGACCGCGCCCACCCCGAGGCGCCGTCGGCCCCGTTCGCGGTCAACCAGATCGTTCACCGGACCAACAACCGGCTCGAGGAGGACGTCGAGCTGTGCGTGAAATACAAGGCCCCGCTGGTGATCACCTCGCTGGGCGCGCGTGAGGATCTGAACGCCGCGATTCACTCGTACGGCGGCATCACCATGCACGACGTCATCAATGACAAGCATGCCCACAAGGCCATCGAAAAGGGCGCTGATGGTCTGATCCCGGTCGCGGCCGGCGCGGGCGGCCACGCCGGCACCCTGTCGCCCTTCGCCCTGATCCAGGAAATCCGCCAGTGGTTCGACGGGCCGGTGGCGCTGTCGGGTTCAATCGCCTGCGGCCGCTCGATCCTGGCCGCCCAGGCCATGGGCGCGGATCTGGCCTATATCGGCTCGGCCTTCATCGCGACCCAGGAAGCCAATGCGGCCCAGGGCTACAAGGACATGATCGTCGAGAGCCACGCCGACGACATCCTCTATTCCAACCTGTTCACCGGCGTGCATGGCAACTATCTGCGCCCCTCGGTGGTCAAGGCGGGCATGGATCCGGAAAACCTGCCGGTCAGCGATCCGTCGGCCATGAACTTCGGTTCGGGCGGCAACCAGGAAGCCAAGGCCTGGCGCGATATCTGGGGCTGCGGCCAGGGCATCGGCGCCATCGACGCGGTGCTGACCGCCGGCGAACTCGTCGCCAAGTTCTCGGAAGAGTACGAGCAGGCCAAGGCCGAACTGGCCGCCAAGACCGCCCTCACATCGGGCAAACATCTGGCCTTCGCGGCCGAGTAGCGACACGCTGGAGCGGGGACGGGGACGGGGATCGACCAAGGTCGGTCCCCGGCTCTGTCAGCGGGGTGATCCTAGAGGCGAGTTCAACGCCTTGAAGGACCTCCGATGTTCGACGAAACCACCCCGCGCCTGGGCCTGCCCTATGTGGTCGCCGCCCAGGCCCAGAAGCATATCCCCATCAATGAAAGCCTCGCCCGGCTGGACGGTCTGGTCCAGCTGGCGGTCGAGAGCCGCGTCGTCGCGGCGCAGCCGGTCAGCCCTGTCGCCGGCGGTGTCTGGATCCTGCCGGCCAGCGCGACGGGCACAGCCTGGGCGGGGCAGCCTGCCGGGACGCTGATGCGCTTCGAGGCCGGCGCCTGGGAGGCCGTCGTCCTGGCCGAAGGGGTGCTGGCCTGGGTCAAGGACGAGAACCAGATGGTCGCCTTCGATGGCGCGACCTGGGCGCCCCTGTCGGCCAGCTTCAAGAGCCTGACCGCCGCCGCTTCGCCGGGGCAGGCCAGTACCCGGCTGGAAATCCGCGAGGAGGAGACGACGCTTTCGGGGGCGGCCACCTCGACAGCCATCGTGATCCCGGCGCGGGCCATCGTGCTGGCGGTCTCGACGCGTACGACGGTCGCGGTGACGGGGGCGAGCGCCTACAGCTGCGGGGTTTCGGGCGACGCGTCCAAGTTCGGCGGTTCGCTGGGCGTGGCCAAGAACGCCAGCAATGTCGGGGTGATCGGTCCGACGGCCTATTACGCCGACACGCCCGTGCTGCTGACCTCGGCGGGCGGCAGCTTCACCGGCGGCAAGGTGCGGGTGGCGGTGCACCTGCTGAGATTTGATGCGCCTGCGGCGGTGTGATTCCTTCTCCCTATGGAAGAAGGGTCTTTATTGACGACCCAGCTTTCCCCCGCTAAACGCCCCTCACCTTTGGGGAGTAGCCGCCTGCACCTATCAGCAGGCCCCGCCGTCAACACACTTGGTTTCTTCTCCGACTTGAGGGGATCCATGGCGCGGGGAGGGAAGCGATGATCCGCTTCCATGGCGAGACCAATGGCGCCGACAACCTCCCGGGCTGGGTGGGCTGTCGACGCTATTGGCATGCGCCCGGCCCGGAAGGTTTTTGCTCCCATGGAATCCCTGTTCGTCTCGACCCTGGTCGTGGCCATCGCCGAGATCGGCGACAAGACCCAGTTGCTGGCCATGATCCTGGCCACGCGCTTCAAGAAGCCCGTGCCGATCATCCTGGGCATTCTGGTCGCCACCCTGGCCAATCATGCCCTGGCGGCGACGGCGGGCTACTGGGTCTCCGACCTGCTGAGCGGCCAGTGGTTCAAGTGGGCCATCGCCGTGTCGTTCATCGCCATGGCCGCCTGGGCCCTGATCCCCGACAAGGCCGATGACGAAGAGGCCGGCGCCACCAGCCGCTACGGCGTGTTCCTGACCACCACCATCGCCTTCTTCCTGGTCGAGATGGGCGACAAGACCCAGATCGCCACCGTGGCCCTGGGCGCGCGCTTCCACAACATCGCCTGGGTCGCGGCCGGCACCACCCTAGGCATGATGATCGCCAACATCCCGGCGGTGTATCTGGGCGAGGCGGCGACCAAGATCGTGCCGCTGAAATATGTCCGCATCGGCGCGGCGGTGATCTTCCTGGGCCTGGGCGTCTGGGCGGCGGTCGAGGCGGCGGGGCTCTTCCGCTAGCCCCCCAACGCCGGTTAAGGGAAGGGCGTAGCAGGAGCCGCGCCCTTCCCATGACCTCCGACGATCAGAACCTGCGCGGCTGGGAGTTCTGGATCGATCGCGGGGGCACCTTCACCGACATCGTCGCGCGGCGGCCCGATGGGTCGCTGTTCACCCACAAGCTGCTGTCGGAGAACCCCGAGCAGTATGCCGACGCCGCCGTGGCGGGCGTGCGGGCCCTGCTGCCGGCCGGGGCGCGGATCGACGCGGTCAAGATGGGCACGACCGTGGCCACCAACGCCCTGCTGGAGCGTAAGGGCGAGCCGACCGTGCTGGCGATCACCGCCGGTCATGCCGACGCCCTGCGCATCGGCTATCAGGCCCGGCCAAAGCTGTTCGACCGCCATATCGTCAAGCCCGAAGCCCTGTACGACCGCGTCGTCGAGATCGATGAGCGCATCACCGTCGAGGGCGAGGTTCTGCGTCCGCTGGACGAGACTGCCGCGCGCCTTGGCCTGCAGGCCGCCTTCGACGCCGGTTTCCGGGCCGTGGCCATCGTTCTGCTGCACGGCTTCCGCTTCACCGACCATGAGGCCCGCGTCGCCGCCATAGCGCGCGAGCTCGGCTTCACTCAGGTTTCGGTCAGCCACGAGGTCAGCCCGCTGATGAAGCTGGTCGGACGCGGCGACACCACCGTGGTCGACGCCTATCTGTCGCCGATCCTGCGCCGCTATGTCGACCGGGTGGCGGGCGAGCTGGGCGCGGATGCGCGGCTGCTGTTCATGCAGTCGAACGGCGGCCTGACCGACGCGCGGGCCTTCCGGGGCAAGGACGCCATCCTGTCGGGTCCGGCCGGCGGCGTGGTCGGCATGGCGCGGACGGCGGCGCAGGCCGGCTTTGACCGCGTCATCGGCTTCGACATGGGCGGCACCTCGACCGATGTCTGCCACTATGCCGGCGATTACGAGCGGGCCTTCGAGACCGTGGTGGCCGGGGTGCGGATGCGCGCGCCGATGATGAACATCCACACGGTAGCGGCGGGCGGCGGCTCGATCTGCAGCTTCGACGGCGCGCGGCTGAGGGTGGGGCCGGCCTCGGCCGGGGCCGTGCCGGGACCGGCCGCCTATCGCCGGGGCGGGCCGCTGACCGTCACCGACTGCAACGTCATGCTGGGCAAGCTGCGACCCGAGTTCTTCCCGGCCGTGTTCGGTCCCAACGCCGACCAGCCGCTGGACGCACAGGCGGTGGCTACCGGCTTCGCCAGGCTGGCCGCCGAAATCCTGGCCGCGACCGGCGAGGCCATAAGCCCCGAAGCGATCGCCGAGGGCTTCCTGACCATCGCCGTCGAGAACATGGCCAAGGCCGTGCGGCAGATCTCGATCCAGCGCGGCTACGACGTCACCCGCTATGTGCTGGCCTGTTTCGGCGGCGCGGGCGGGCAGCACGCCTGCCTGGTGGCCGACGCCCTGGGCATGACCCGGGTGATGATCCACCCGTTCGCCGGGGTGCTCAGCGCCTATGGCATGGGCCTGGCCGACCTGCGCCTGATCCGCGAGGCGACGGTCGAGCGGCCGCTGGCCGAGGCGGCCGGCGATCTGGCTGAGCAGGCGAAGGCGCTCTCCGTCGAGGCCGAGGCCGCCTTGCGCGCCCAGGCCGTGCCGGTCGCATCGGTCGAGACCCTGGCGACCTTGCGCGTGAAGTACGCAGGGACCGACACCCCGCTGGTCGTGCCGCTGGCCGACCAAGCCGGCGTCCGCGCCGCTTTCGAAGAGATGCACCAGCGCCGCTTCGGCTTCACTTCGCCGACCACGGCCCTGGTGGTCGAGACCCTGTCGGTGGAGGCCATCGGCCATTCGGATGCCGGAGCGGCGCCGGATTTGGGACGCGGCGCCTCAGGCGAAGCTGTGGCCCTGACGATGGTCGACGTTCGCATGGCCGGCCAAGCAAGGCCGACGCCGGTGTTCGACCGCGAGGCCTTGGCTGTGGGGGCCGAGGTCAAGGGTCCGGCCATTATTCGCGAGGCCACCGGCACGACGGTGGTCGAACCCGGCTGGCGCGCCACGGTGGATGCGCATCTGAACCTGATCCTCGACCGCATCGAGGCCCTCCCAGCCCGCCGCGCCATCGGGACCAAGGCTGATCCGGTCATGCTGGAGGTGTTCAACAACCTGTTCATGGCCGTGGCCGAGGAGATGGGTTTCGCCCTGCAGAACACCGCCTATTCGGTCAATATCAAGGAGCGGCTCGACTTCTCCTGCGCCTTGTTCGATCGCGACGGTAACCTGATCGCCAACGCCCCGCACATGCCGGTGCACCTGGGTTCGATGGGCGACAGCGTGCGGGCCATCCGCGAGGCGCGGCAGAGCGATGGCCGCGGCATGAAGCCGGGCGACGTCTATATGCTCAACGCCCCCTACAAGGGCGGCACCCATCTGCCGGACGTGACCGTGGTCATGCCGGTGTTCGACGCGGCCGGAGCCCTGCTGTTCTATGTCGCCGCGCGCGGGCACCAGGGCGACATCGGCGGCATCACGCCGGGCTCGATGCCCCCCAACAGCCGCACGGTCGAGGAAGAGGGGGTGCTGATCGAGAACTTCCTGCTGGTTGAAGGCGGCCGGTTCCTGGAAGCGCAGACCCGCGCCCTGCTGGCCTCGGGCAAGTGGCCGGCCCGCAATCCCGACCAGAACATCGGCGACCTCAAGGCCCAGATCGCCGCCTGCGCGCGGGGCGCTGAAAGCCTGACCGGTCTCGTCGCCGAGTTCGGCCAGGCGACGGTCGAGGCCTATATGGCTCACGTGCAGGACAATGCCGAGGAGGCCGTCCGTCGGGTGTTGGCCACCTTGAACGACGGCGCCTTCGCCTATGAGCTGGACGACGGCAGCGTGGTGAAGGTGGCGATCACCGTGGATCGCCAGGCCCGCACGGCCCGGGTCGATTTCGCGGGCACCAGCGACCAGGTCCCGACCAATTTCAACGCCCCGGCCTCGATCTGCCGGGCGGCGGCGCTGTATGTGTTCCGCACGCTGGTGGATGACGAGATCCCGATGAACGACGGCTGCCTGCGACCGGTGCAACTGGTCATTCCCGAGGGCTCGATGCTGCGGCCGCGCTATCCGGCGGCGGTGGTGGCGGGCAATGTCGAGACCAGTCAGGTCGTGGTCGATGCGCTGTATGGAGCTCTCGGCGTCATGGCCGGCGCGCAGGGGACCATGAACAATTTCACCTTCGGCGACGAGCGCCGCCAGTACTACGAGACCATCTGCGGCGGCTCGGGCGCGGGCCCCGGTTTCGATGGGACCGACGCCGTCCAGACCCACATGACCAACAGCCGCCTGACCGATCCCGAGGTGTTGGAGACCCGCTATCCCGTGCTGGTCGAGGCGTTCTCGATCCGGCGCGGTTCGGGCGGCGCGGGCGCGCATCACGGCGGCGACGGGGTGGTGCGAAAGATCGCCTTCCGCGAACCGATGACCGCGACCCTGTTGTCCAACCGCCGCCGCGTGCCGCCGTTTGGGCTGGCGGGCGGGGGGGCAGGCGCCCTGGGCGCGGCGCGGGTCGAGCGGGCGGACGGAACGGTTCAGACCCTGGCGGCCACCGATCTGGTCGAGGTCGCGACGGGCGACGCCATCATCATCGAGACGCCGGGCGGCGGCGGCTGGGGCGCACCCTGATGCGGCTTGCGGTTCTGTTTGTCTGCCTGGGCAATATCTGTCGATCGCCCCTGGCCGAGGGCGCCTTTCGCGCCGAGGCCCAGGCCGTCGGGCTTGATGTTCTGGTCGATTCTGCCGGCACAGGGGGCTGGCATGTCGGTTCCGCGCCGGATGGGCGCGCCATTGCCGCCGCGCAGCGCCACGGCGTCGACATCAGCCGCCAGACCGCCCGCAAGGTCGAGGCCGACGACTTTCGGCGCTTCACCCACATCCTGGCCCTGGACCACGACAACCTGAAGAAGCTGCGCAGCCTTCGCCCTGTCGACGGGGAGGCGGAGCTGGGCCTGCTGCTGGACTATGCTGAAGGGCTCGAGGGCCGGGCGGTGGCCGATCCCTACTATGGCAAGGCGGCGGGGTTCGACGTGACCTGGCGCGAAGTGGCCCTGGCGGCGCGGGGCTTGGCGCAGTCGCTGGCGTCTCGGGGGGACTAGGCGACCACTCGCCCCCTCCTGACCGGTTGGCTTCGCCGCCCTTCGGGTCGCGGTCGTCCTCCCCATACGGGGGAGGAGCGCCTCAGGCGCGGAGGGGGGCAGTGACTAAGCCGCCCGCGTGACGCGTCGTTCGAGAAGCAACAGCGTCAGGGTCACCAGGAAACCGAACGCCAGCAGCAGCGCCGCCAGCTGGTGCGCCTCGTTCCAGCGCAGTTGTTCGACCAACTGGAAGATCTCGACCGACAGCACCTGGGTTTCACCGGGAATGCCGCCGCCCAGCATCATCACCACGCCAAACTCTCCGACCGTGTGGGCGAAGGACAGGATGGCGGCGACGGCGTAGCCGGGCATGGCCAGGGGCAGGGCCACGCGGGCGAAGCTCTGCCAGCGCGACGCGCCCAGGGTGGCGGCGGCCTCCATCGGCTCCTCGCCCAGGGCGATGAAGGCGTTGCGCAGGGGCTGGACGGCGAAGGGCAGGGAATAGACCAGCGAGCCGATTACCAGCCCCTCGAAGGTGAAGGCCAGGGTGCGGACGCCCAAGGCTTGCAGCGGGGCCATCAGCACGCTGTGCGGCCCAAGCGCGATCAGCAGGTAGAAGCCCAGCACGGTCGGCGGCAGAACGATCGGCAGGGCGACCACCGCGCCGACCACAGGCTTCCAGCGCGAGCGCCCGCGCGCCAACCACCAGGCCAGGGGCGTGGCCAGGATCAGCAGCAGGATCGTGGTGATCCCCGCCAGTTTGACCGTCAGCCACAGCACCGAAAGCATGGATCAGGGAACCTCGTAGCCGTAGCGGCGGATGATGGCCTTGGCCTCGGAGCCCTTCAGGAACTGAAGGAAGGCCCTGGCAGCGGGATTGCCGGATCCCGTCTTCAGCAACACGGCCTGCTGGTCGATAGGCGTATGGTTGGCGGGCGGCACGAGCCAGCGTGAGCCACCGGGCTCGTTGACCACCTGCGACAGGGCCACAAAGCCCAGTTCCGCCGCGCCGGTCTGCACATACTGGTAGGTCTGGGTGATCGATGAGCCCGTGACGATCCTTGGCTTCAGGGTGTCCTGCAACTTCAGCCGGGTCAGGGTCTCGATGGCGGCCTGGCCATAGGGTGCGGATTTGGGATCGGCGATAGCCAGTTTCTCGAAGCCGCCCTTTGCCAGCACCGCGCCTTTGGCGTCGACCAGGCCCGGCGTCCTGCTCCATAGGACCAGGCGTCCGGTGGCATAGGTGAAGCGCGTGCCGGCCATGGCCAGACCCTCTGCTTCAGCCCGGGTCGGCCGTTCGGCGTCCGCCGACAGGAAAACCTCGAACGGCGCGCCGTTGGCGATCTGGTTATAGAACTGGCCGGATGATCCAAAGCTCAGGATCGCCCTGTGGCCCGTGCTGGCCTCGAACCGCGCGGCGATGGCCTTGGCGGGCTCGGTGAAGTTGGCCGCGACGGCCACCCGGGTCTCGTCGGCCATGGCCGCGCCGCCGGCCAGCAGCGCCAGACCGGCGGCGAGGACAACCATCAAAGAGCGGCGAGCGAGCATGCAGGACCTTGGCGGGCTTGGAGTCGGCGACCAGACGGCGTTATGTAGCAAGACTGCATAACGCTGTCCCATTTTCCGTTCAGGCCTGATCAGGAGCGACCATGGCCATTGATGGCGAACTCAGCGCCTCGCTCGTCCTGCGCCGGGGCGCCCTGGCCCGGGTGGGGTTGGAGCGTGTCGCCCTGCTGGAGGCCGTCGGCGAGACGGGTTCGATCACCGCCGCCGCCCAGCGGCTGGGCCTGAGCTACAAGGGCGCATGGGACGCGATCCAGGCGCTCAACAACCTGTTCGACGCCCCCCTGATCGCCGCCAGCGCCGGCGGCCGGTCGGGCGGCGCGGCGACCATCACCCCGCGCGGCCATGCGGTGATCAAGGCCTTCCGTGAGGTCGAACGCGAGATCGGCGCGGCCCTGGCCCGGCTTGAGGCCGGTCTGGCCTCCGCGCCCGAGCAGGGTCTGGGCGAGCTCTTCTGGAGCCTGGGACTGCGCACCAGCGCCCGCAACGCCTTGCGCGGGACCGTGGCGCGCATCGGGGCCGGGGCGGTGACCGTCGAGGTCGTACTGTCGCTGGGCGACGGGGTCGAGATCGTCTCGGTCATCACCCGGCGCAGCGCCGATGAACTGGGGCTGACGGTCGGCAAGCCGGCCATCGCCCTGATCAAGTCCAGCTTTGTTAGGCTCGTGCGAAGCGCTGATGCTGCGGGCGGGGCCAATCGCCTGACCGGCGCGGTCATCGACCGCGAGGATGGCGACCTGACCAGCGAGATCAGCCTGACCCTCTCCGCCGGCAAGACCCTGGTCGCGACCCTGCCGCGCGCCGACGCCATGGCGTTGAGGCCCGGCGACGCGGTCGTCGCCAGGGTCGAGCCCTCGGACGTCATCCTGGCCGTCGAATAGCGCAGGCGCTCTTTACCGCAATGGCCCCCATGATGCGGCCACGGCCACGGATTGGGAACCTTCAGCGGGCCTGCCTGCCAGGCGTGCGCGCAATCTGTGGCGGTGTGACTCATTGATCTTGGCCAAGCTTGCGGCGATTATGCAGCCGCACCCGCGCCCACCTCCGAGGGATTCTTGATTCAGCTCCTGTCCTCCCGGCTCGGCAAAGGTATGGCGGTTCTGGCCGTGATGCTGATCGCCATGCTGGTGGTCCAGGCGCCGGTGGCCATGGTGGACCGGGCGCTGCACGCCAGCGGCCAGGTACATGCGGCCAACGCCTTCGCCGGCCCGCTCGCCGCTGACCTGGCCGATCACGATCACGATCACGATCATGATGCGATGGCCGGCGCCGAGGTCGCGGACGATGATCGCGACCCCTCACCTTCGCAGGGCGCGCACCACCACCATGACGGCGCCTCGCTTCTGGGCCTGACGGTCGCCATGACGGTCGCCAGTCCCTGGGGCTCGACGCTCGAATCCTGGTCGGGCCAGGACACCTCGCTCGACAGCGCCGAGCCTGCTCCGCAGAAACGCCCCCCAAAAGCCCGCCTCGAACACGTCGCCTGATCGACGCGGCCCTCGGCCGCGCCCGCTTCCGTTCGAGAGAGTCCCATGCCCCATTTCGTCCATGGCCGCGCCACGCGGTCCTGGCTGCTCGCGTCGGCGTTCGCCGTCGCTCTGCCCCTTGCCGCCCAGGCTGAACCCCTGGGATTGCCCCAGGCCCTGGCCCGCGCCGCCCAGTCCGATCCCACCCGTCCCGCCGTCGAGGCGCGCCTCAAGGCCGCCGACGCGGGCGCCCGTCAGGCCAGCGTTCGCCAGAACCCCGTCGTCGGCGTCGAGCTGGAAGACCTGACGGGAACCGGTCCCTATTCGATGATCGATCGAGCCCAGGCCACGGTTTATTACCAGCAGAGCCTGGATCGCGGCGGCAAGCGCCAGGCTCGCACGGCCCTGGCCCGCACCGAGATCGATCTGGTTCGCCTTCGCTATCAGGTTCAGGTGCTGGACCTGTTCCAGGCGGTGGAGCTGGCCTGGGTCGAGGCCCTGGTCGCGGAAGCGCAGGTCCGCCTGGCGCGCACGCGGCTGGACATCGCCCAGCGTGCCCAAGGCGAGGTGGACCGGCGCGTGAAGGTCGCCCGCGACCCCCTGTTCGCCGGCGCCCGCGCTGACACCCAGGTCGCCGAGGCCAGGATCGCCCTGTCGCAAGCCCAGATGGCCGCCGACACTGCGCGCCGAAACCTCGCCAGCCATTGGGACGGCGACGGCGATTTCGACCTCGATCCGGCGGTGCTGGACGACACCGCCGCCGCCGAACAGGTCGCGGGCGAAGCGTCTGAAGCGGATCTGGCGGTGCTCGACGCCGAGCGACAGGCCGCGACCGCGCGGGTTCGCCTGGAGCAGAGCAAGGCTGTCCAGGATCCGACCTGGCGCGCCGGCCTGCGCTATCTGAACGAGGGGCGCGACATGGCGGTGCTGGTCGGCGGGTCGATCCCGCTGGCCCGCCATGACACCAATCGCGGCGCCATTGAGCGTGCGCAGGCTGAACGCACGGCGGCCGATGTCGATCTCCTCAGCGGCAAGGTCCTGCGCGAACGTAAGATCGCCAGGCTGCAGGCCGGGCTGGCCGCACGGGCCAGCGAAGCCCGTCGCATTGAGGCCGAGGTGCTGCCCGCCGCCGAACGGACCGTCGCCCTGGTCCGCGAGGGCTTCAATCGCGGCGGCTTCAGCTATCTCGACGTCATCGAGGCCCAGAAGGTCCTGATTGACGCCCGGAGCCGGCGGCTTGACGCCCTGAAGGCCTTCTACACCGACCGCGCCCTGCTGGCCCGCCTGACCGGCCGCCACGCCGCCCTCATTCCCGCCTCGGAGACTGTCCGATGAACCGCCCCTACACCCGGCGCGCCAGCGTGCGCCTTGCCCTGCTGATGGCCTCCACCCTGGTGCTGGCGGCCTGCGGCGACGGCGCCAAGCCCGCCACAGAGACCGAAGGCCACGCCGCCAAGGCCGGCGACTATGAGCGCGGTCCCCATCGCGGCCGCCTGTTGCGCAGCGGCGATCTGGCCATCGAGATCACCATCTTCGAAGACGGCGTCGAACCGGAATTCCGCGTCTATGCCTATCGCAAGGACAAGCCGGTCGATCCGCGCCAGGTCCAGCTGTCGGTCGAGCTGACCCGGCTGGGCGGCAAGGTCGACCAGTTCAGTTTCGCGCCGCAGGAAGACTATCTGCGCGGCGCGGGCGTGGTGCGCGAACCGCACTCTTTCGACGTGAAGGTTCGGGCCAGCCAGGGCGGCCAGAGTCATCAGTGGACCTATCAATCCTACGAAGGCCGAACGACGATCAGCGCGGACGCCGCCAAGGCAGGCGGCGTGAAGACCGAGATGGCCGGCGGCGCCGACATCGCCGAGCTGGTCGACATGGCCGGCCGCGTCGAGATCACGCCCGAGGGCAAGGGCGAGGTTCGCGCCTGGTATCCGGGACGGGTGATGACCCTGCGGGGAGAGCTGGGAAGCCAGGTTCGCAAGGGGCAGCTGCTGGCCCGGGTGGAGTCCAGCGAGAGCCTTCAGACCTATTCGATCTTCGCGCCGATCAGCGGGATCATCGTCGAGAAGAACCTCAATGTCGGCGACGTGGCCGGCGAGCGGGCCATCTTCGTGATCGCCGATCCGACCAAGCTGCATGCCGAGTTCTTCGTCTATCCGCGCGACGCCGAGCGGGTGCGCGTCGGCCAGCCCGTCGAGGTGCGCAGCCTGTCGGGCGACACCCGGCTGATGGCGCTGGTCGAGGCGGTTCTGCCGACCGCCGACCTGGCCAGCCAGACCCTGATGGCCCACGTCCATCTGCCCGAGGGCTCAGCCGCATTCCGGCCGGGCATGGGCGTCGAGGGATCGTTCCAGGTCGCCTCCACCCGCGTTCCGCTGGCGGTGCGCACCCGGGCTCTGCAGAAATTCCGCGACTTTACCGTCGTCTTCGCCAGGGTGGGCGACACCTATGAGGTGCGGATGCTGGAGCTGGGTCGCCAGACGCCCGAATGGACCGAGGTGCTGGGCGGGCTTGAACCCGGAACCGAATATGTCGCCGACGGCGCCTTCCTGATCCGCGCGGACATCGAAAAGTCCGGCGCGAGCCACGACCACTAGGAGCGCGCAACCATGCTTGAACGCATCATCGCGCTGTCGATCCGCTATCGGTGGATCGTCCTGGCGCTCGTCCTCGCCTCGGCGATCCTGGGCGTCTGGAGCTTCCAGCGCCTGCCGATCGACGCCACCCCCGACATCACCAACGTCCAGGTGCAGATCAATACCGAAGCGCCGGGTTTCTCGCCGCTGGAGGCCGAACAGCGGATCACCTTCCCGGTCGAGACCGCCATCGCCGGCCTGCCGGGGCTGGACTACACCCGCTCGGTCTCCCGCTACGGCCTCAGCCAGGTCACGGTCGTCTTCAAGGACGGGACCGACATCTATTTCGCCCGCCAACTGGTCAATGAACGGCTGCAGGCTGCCCGCGCCCAGCTGCCGCCCAGCCTGACGCCCGAGCTTGGCCCGATCTCCACGGGCCTGGGCGAGATCTTCATGTACACGGTCGAAGCCAAGCCCGGCGCGCGCCGGCCTGACGGCAAGGCCTATACGCCCGAGGACCTGCGCACCCTGCAGGACTGGGTGATCCGGCCCCAGCTGCGCAACACGCCCGGCGTCACCGAGGTCAACACCATCGGCGGCTTCGAGCGGCAGTATCACGTCACCCCTCTGCCGGAACGGCTCTCGGCCTATGGCCTGACCATGGCTGACGTCACCGCCGCCCTGGCCAAGAACAACAGCAATGTCGGGGCCGGCTATATCGAGCGCTATGGCGAGCAGTATCTGGTCCGCGTTCCCGGCCAGGCCAGCGGCGTCGAGGACCTGCGCGGCACGATCATCGTGAATCGCGGCGGCGCGCCGATCCGCGTCGGCGACGTGGCCGATGTGGGTCTGGGCGAGGAACTTCGCACCGGGGCCGCGACCGAGAACGGCCAGGAGGTGGTGCTGGGCACCGTGTTCATGCTGGTCGGCGAGAACAGCCGCACCGTCGCCCGCGCCGCAGCGCTGCGCCTGGAACAGGCCGCCAAGTCCCTGCCGGCCGGCGTCTTGGCCACGCCGGTCTATGATCGCACCGAACTGGTCGATCGCGCCATCCGCACGGTCGAGACCAACCTGGTCGAGGGCGCGCTGCTGGTGATCGTCGTGCTGTTCCTGCTGCTGGGCAATATCCGGGCGGCGCTGATCACGGCGGCGATCATCCCGTTCTCGATGCTGCTGACCATCACCGGCATGGTCCAGAGCCGGGTGTCGGGCAATCTGATGAGCCTGGGGGCGCTGGACTTTGGTCTGATCGTCGATGGGGCGGTGATCATCGTCGAGAACTGCCTGCGCCGGTTTGGCGAGGCGCAGCATCGTCTGGGTCGCCTGCTGACCAGGGACGAACGCTTCGCCCTGACGGCCAGCGCGGCCGGTGAGGTGATCAGGCCGTCGCTGTTTGGCGTGCTGATCATCACCCTGGTCTATGTGCCGATCTTCGCCCTGAGCGGGGTCGAGGGGAAGATGTTCCACCCGATGGCCATCACCGTGGTCATCGCCCTGACCGCCGCCCTGGTGCTGTCCCTGACCTTCGTGCCGGCCGCCGTGGCGATGTTCGTCACCGGCAAGGTCGAGGAGAAGGAAAGCCGCATCATGCGCGGGGCTCGCCAGCTCTACGAACCGGCGCTGGCTACGGCCCTGCGGCTGCGGGTGGCGTTCGTGGCCGGCGCCGTGGCGCTGGTGGTCATCGCGGGTCTGGCGGCCAGCCGCATGGGCTCGGAGTTCGCCCCCAGTCTCGACGAGGGCGACATCGCCATGCACGCCCTGCGCATACCGGGCACCAGCCTCACCCAGGCTGTCCGGATGCAGGCGGCTCTCGAGGCGCGGATCAAGTCGTTGCCGGAGGTCGAGCGGGTGGTGAGCAAGATCGGCACCGCCGAAGTCGCCACCGACCCGATGCCGCCCTCGGTCGCCGACACCTTCATCATGCTGAAGGACCGCAAGGACTGGCCCGATCCGCGCAAGCCCAAGGCCACGCTGGTCGCTGAACTGGAGGCCGCCGTCGCCACCATTCCCGGCAACAACTACGAGTTCACCCAGCCGATCCAGATGCGGTTCAACGAACTGCTGTCGGGCGTTCGCGCCGACGTGGCCGTCAAGGTGTTCGGCGACGACCTCGATCAGTTGCGCACCATCGGCGAAAGCGTGGGGGCGGTGGTCGAGGGCATCGAGGGCGCCCAGGATGTGGGTGTCGAACAGGTGACCGGGCTGCCGGTCCTGCAGATCACGCCGGATCGCGCCGCCCTGGCCCTGCTGGGACTGAACGTGCAGGACCTGCAGGAGGTGGTCGCCACCTCGATCGGCGGCGCGGTGGTCGGTCAGGTGTTCGAGGGCGACCGGCGCTTCGACGTCGTGGTCCGCCTGCCCGAGGCGATTCGGGGCGACCTGGAGGGCGTCCGCCGCCTGCGCGTGCCGTTGCCGGCGACCGGGGAGGGGCCCCGAGGGTTCGTGCCGCTGCAGGACGTGGCCAGGGTCGAGACGGTGATCGGCCCCAACCAGATCAGCCGCGAGGACGGCAAGCGCCGCGTGGTCGTCACCGCCAATGTGCGGGGCCGGGACCTGGGCTCCTTCGTCGCCGAGGTGCAACAGAAGGTCGGCGCCGAGGTCGAGATCCCGACCGGCTACTGGATCAGCTATGGCGGGACGTTCGAACAACTGATCTCGGCGGCGAAACGGCTTCAGCTGGTCGTGCCCGCCGCCCTACTGCTGATCTTTGGTCTGCTGTTTGCGCTGTTCCGGTCGGTCAAGGACGCCGCCATCGTCTTTTCCGGCGTGCCCCTGGCCCTGACCGGGGGCGTGGCGGCCCTGCTGCTCCGGGGGCTGCCGCTGTCGATCTCGGCGGGCGTCGGCTTCATCGCCCTGTCTGGCGTGGCCGTGCTCAATGGCGTGGTCATGGTCAGCTTCATCCGGAGCCTTCTGGCCGAGGGGCGGCCGCTGGACGAAGCGATCAGCGAAGGCGCCCTGACGCGCCTCAGGCCCGTGCTGATGACCGCCCTGGTCGCCAGCCTGGGCTTCGTGCCGATGGCCTTCAATGTCGGGGCCGGGGCCGAGGTGCAGCGCCCGCTGGCCACGGTGGTGATCGGCGGGATCATCTCCTCGACCCTGCTGACCCTGCTGGTCCTGCCTGCGCTGTATCGCCTTGTCGGCGGATCGCTGCTTGGCCGGCCGCGGGCCGACTGAGGGCTGGTCGGTGGGGGAGGCGCAGCGGGCCTAGTCGCCTGCGCCTTCCAACGCCGCCTCATGGCTCATGGCCGATTTGCCGAGTTCAACGTGCTCGGCGATGCGGCCGCTGGCTTTGCGCTCGCTGTAGCGATCAACCAGGTCGTCGGCGCGGTCGCGGGTGAGCAGGGTGAACTTCACCAGCTCCTCCATCACGTCGACGACGCGGTCGTAATAGGCCGACGGCTTCATGCGGTCATTGTCGTCGAATTCCTGGAAGGCCATCGCCACCGACGACTGGTTGGGAATGGTGATCATCCGCATCCAGCGTCCCAGCAGGCGCAGGGTGTTGACGGCGTTGAACGACTGCGAACCGCCGCTGACCTGCATCACCGCAAGGGTTCGGCCCTGGGTCGGTCGGACACTGCCGATCTCCAGCGGGATCCAGTCGATCTGGGCCTTGATGATCCCGGTGATCGCGCCATGCCGCTCGGGACTGCACCAGACCTGCCCCTCGGACCACAGGGACAGGGCCCGCAGCTCCTGGACCTTTGGATGGTCCGGCCCCGTGGCGTCGGGAAGCGGCAGGTCGCGGGGGTCGAAGATTTTCGTCTCGCAACCCAGAACCTGCAAAATGCGCGCCGCCTCCTCGACCAGCAGCCGGCTGAACGAGCGCTCGCGCAGCGATCCGTAGAGCAGCAGGATACGGGGCGGATGGGTCGCAGGTGACCGGCTCTCGAGTTGGCCCTGGGTCGGCGCCGTGAGAAATTGCGGCTGGAGCGCGGGCAGGTCGGTCATGATTTCCAAATTCCTCGAAGCGTCTTGGCGTCGTCACATATTTCCACTAACTTGGAAATATGGAATCGAAAGCCGCTGTCGCAAGTCTCTCCGCGCTGGGCCACGAAGGTCGGCTGGCCATCTTCCGCCTGCTGGTCAAGGCCGGCAGTCAGGGTGTGCCGGCCGGTGAGGTCGCTCGCCGCCTGGAGATGCTGCCCAATTCTCTGTCGGCCAATCTCAACGTGCTCAGCCATGCTGGACTGATCGTTTCGCGCCGCGAGGGCCGCTCGATCATCTATTCGGCCGCCTACGGGGCGATGAGCGGTCTGCTGGGCTTCCTGATGGAAGACTGCTGCGGCGGCAATCCCGAGATCTGCGCGCCCTTGAACGAGATCCTCGCCCGGGCCGCCGACTGCGATGGAACCTGCCTTGTCGAATTGGAGACAGCATGACCGATCCCCAGTCTAACCTGAAACACGTCCTGTTTCTCTGCACCCACAACTCGGCGCGCTCGGTGCTGGCGGAGTCGATCATGAACCGCGTCGGGGCGGGCCGTTTCAAGGCCTATTCGGCCGGCTCGATGCCCAGTGGCCGGATCAACCCGCACGCCATCCATCTGCTCCAGCACCTCAACTACCCGACCGATCACCTGCGCTCCAAGGCCTGGGACGAGTTCTCCAAGGCCGGCAATCCGGACGCGCCGGATCTCGATTTCGTGTTCACCGTCTGCGACAACGCCGCCGGCGAGGTCTGTCCGATCTGGCCGGGCCAGCCGATGAGCGCTCACTGGGGGATCCCCGATCCGTCGGCGGTCCAGGGAACCGAGGCCGAGGTCGCCTTGGCCTTCGCCGAGGCCTATCGTCAGCTCAACAGCCGCATCACGCTCTTCTGCGCCCTGCCCATGGCGTCGATCGACAGGCTGTCGCTGCAGCGCCGGCTCGATGAGATCGGCAAGTCCTTCGCCCCCGACGAACCCGCCGCCTGAGGGGCGCCGCCCCGCTTTCTGTTTTCCTGACGAGTGACCCATGTCCGATACCGACTTCCCGATCGTGATCTTTCACAACCCCGCCTGCGGCACCTCGCGCAACGTCGTGTCGATGGCGCAGGCGGCCGGCTACACGCCCACGGTCGTTGAGTATCTCAAGGCCGGCTGGTCGCATGACCAGCTGCGTGAGCTGGCCGGGGAGGCGGGTCTGACGCTCCGCCAGCTGATGCGCGAAAAAGGCACGCCGGCCGCCGAGCTGGGTCTTCTGGCTGATGACGCCACAGAGGATCAGATCCTCGACGCCATGGTCGCTCACCCCATTCTGGTCAATCGGCCGATCGTGGTCACGCCCAGGGGCGTCAAGCTGTGCCGGCCGTCCGAGGTCGTGCTGGATCTGCTGGACCGCAAGCCGGCCAGCTTCACCAAGGAAGACGGCGAGATCGTCGTCCTGTGATCCTCGCCCTGCTGATCTTCCTGCTCACCATCACCCTGGTCATCTGGCAACCCAAGGGCCTCAGCATCGGCTGGAGCGCCACACTGGGCGCCGGCCTGGCGCTGCTGACGGGCGTCGTCCATCCCGGCGACATCATCACGGTCTGGCACATCGTGTGGAACGCCACCGGCGCCTTCATCGCGGTGATCCTGATCAGTCTGCTGCTCGACGAGGCCGGCTTTTTCGAGTGGGCGGCCCTGCATGTGGCCCGCTGGGGCGGCGGCAAGGGGCGGCTGCTGTTCGCCGCGATCGTGCTGCTGGGCGCGGCGGTCTCGTCGCTGTTCGCCAATGACGGCGCGGCGCTGATCCTGACGCCGATTGTCATCGCCATGCTGATGGCGCTGGGTTTCAAGGACAAGGCGACCCTGGCCTTCGTGATGGCGGCCGGTTTCATCGCCGACATGGCCAGCCTGCCGCTGGTGGTCTCGAACCTGGTCAACATCGTCTCGGCCGACTTCTTCAAGATCGGCTTCAGCCGCTACGCCTCGGTGATGATCCCGGTCGACATCGCCGCCATCGCCGCCACCCTGGCGGCGCTGATGCTCTATTTCCGGCGTGACATCCCCAAGACCTATGACGTCGGCCAGCTGAAGGCGCCGCGCGAGGCGATCAAGGATCCGGCGACCTTCAAGGCCGGCTGGGTGGTCCTGGCCCTGTTGCTGATCGGGTTCTTCGCTCTGGAGCCTCTGGGCGTGCCCGTCAGCGCCACCGCCGCCGTCGGCGCGCTGGTCCTGCTGGTCATCGCGGGCCGGGGCCACGTGATCAGCACCCGCAAGGTGCTCAAGGGCGCGCCCTGGCAGGTCGTGATCTTCTCGCTGGGCATGTATCTGGTGGTCTATGGCCTGCGCAATGCGGGCCTCACCGACCAGATTGCGGGCCTGCTCAACTACTTCGCCCAGGGCGGCGTCTGGGGGGCGGCGCTCGGAACCGGCATCCTGACCGCCCTGCTGTCATCGGTGATGAACAACATGCCCACGGTCCTGGTCGGGGCCCTGTCGATCGACGCCAGCGGCGCGACCGGCGCGGTCAAGGAGGCGATGATCTACGCCAATGTCATCGGCAGTGACCTGGGCCCCAAGATCACCCCGATCGGCTCGCTGGCCACCCTGCTGTGGCTGCACGTGCTGCGCACCAAGGGGATCAGGATTTCCTGGGGCTATTATTTCAAGGTCGGGATCGTGCTGACCACGCCGATTCTGCTGATCACCCTGGCCGCCCTGGCGCTGCGCCTGACGCTCGCGCCCTAGCCGGGCGAGGCCCGCTGCATCGAAACCGGCGCTGAATCGCCGGAAAACGGGGTCTCGACGCGCCCGAGAGTGCGATTCAGTCTGAAACTGTGCCGGAAGGGAAGTAGGTCGGTCCCAAACCCTTTGGGGGTTTGGGACCGATGGTGCCACGACAGGGACTCGAACCCTGGACCTCAGCCTTACCAAGGATGCGCTCTACCACTGAGCTACCGCGGCGAAGAGGAGGGGCGTATAGCGAGCCAAATCGCGAATGCAAAGCCTAAATGCGACTTGACCCACAGACTTCGTCGCCGCACCCCTCGCCCATGCCGATCCCAGACGACAAATCCCTGCGCGAAGCCAGGCTCGCCGAGGCCCTCAGGACCAACCTGCGCAGGCGTAAAGCCGCGGCCCGGCCCGCGCGGAGCGGTGAGGAGAGGGCGCTCGCCGCCGCCGAGGCGGCGCCGCAGCCTTACAGTGTCATGCGTCGCCTCGAGGGCGTCGCGCACGCTGATGGCGCGCGAGTCGCCCTCGTCCTGGAAATTTCCGCGCCCTACGCCGCGCCGGAGTCGGACGAGGTCTGCTGCGCGGTGCGCTTGACCGGCGACGGTGGCCAGTTCGACAGCGAGCACGGCAAGGCGGCGTTCGGTCTGGATGGACTGCAGGCGACAAGGCGGGCCGTCGAGCTGGCCCAGGTGGCCCTGGATCTGGCCAGCACGACCCATGATCTGCGCTGGCCGGACGGCCGATCCTATGACCTTTCCGCGCCCATTTGAGCCGCGCCCCTTGCAAGCCCTCTTGCAACGGATAGAACCCGCCCCTCACATGTGACCCGCGCGACGATCCGTCCCCGTCGCGCGCTCGAGGGACGTCATTTTGGATCGCATCGCCATCATCGGCGGCGCGCGGCTGAACGGGGAAATCCCGGTCAGCGGCGCCAAGAACTCGGCCATCAAGCTGATGGCCGCCAGCCTGCTCACCGATGAGCCGCTGCGCCTGACCAACATGCCGCGCCTGGCCGACACCCGGTTCCTGGGCAAGCTGCTCTCGCGCCTGGGCGTCAGCGTCACCGAGAGCGACGGTCCCGACGGCCAGCAGACGATCCTGCATGCCCCCGAGATCACCAGCGGCTTCGCGCCCTATGACCTGGTTCGCCAGATGCGCGCCTCGTTCAACGTGCTGGGTCCGCTGATCGCCCGCACCGGCCAGGCCAAGGTGAGCCTGCCCGGCGGCTGCACCATCGGCGCGCGGCCCGTCGACCTGCACCTGCAGGCCCTTGAGGCCCTGGGCGCCAAGATCGATCTGCATGAGGGCTATGTCTATGCCCAGGCCCCGCGCGGCCTGAAGGGCGCGGAAATCACCTTCCCGTTCGTGTCGGTGGGCGCCACCGAGCACGCCATGCTGGCCGCCGTGATCGCCGACGGCGTCACCGTTCTGCACAACGCCGCCTGCGAGCCCGAACTGCTGGACCTGCAGGAATGCCTCAACGCCATGGGCGCCAAGGTCGAGGGCGCCGGCACGCCGACCGTGACCATCACCGGCGTCGCCCGTCTGCACGGCGCGACCCATGCGGTGATCCCTGACCGGATCGAGATGGGCACCTATGCCGTCGCCGCCGCCATGGCCGGCGGCGAGGTGCGCCTGACCAACGCCCGTCCGCACCTGATCGACAGCCTGCTGGACAAGCTGGAAGAGGCCGGTTGCGGCGTCGAACGCACCAGCGACGGCGTCATTATCCGCCGCAACGGCGAGCGCCTGAAGGCGGTCGACATCGAGACCGCGCCCTATCCGGGCTTCGCCACCGACCTGCAGGCCCAGTTCATGGCCCTGATGACCCTGGCCGACGGCGAGAGCCGCATCCGCGAGACCATCTTCGAAAACCGCTTCATGCACGCCCCGGAGCTGATGCGCCTGGGCGCCGACATCTCGGTGTCGGGCGGCGAGGCCCGCGTCCGCGGCGTCGCCCAGCTGGAAGGCGCCGAGGTGATGGCCACCGACCTGCGGGCCTCGGTCAGCCTGGTGATCGCCGGCCTGGCGGCGCGCGGCGAGACGATCGTGTCGCGCATCTATCACCTGGATCGCGGTTTCGAGCGTTTGGAAGCAAAGCTCACGGCCTGTGGGGCGCAGGTGCGCCGCATCAAGGACGACGGAGAGGCCGAACTCTAGATGGCAAAGACCGCCCCCGCCCTGCGACTGCTGGCCCAGGACGCCGACGATCTGGCGGTGATCTCCGCCGCCCTGCAGGACGCCATCGCCAAGATCGGCGACATCCACTGGGATGCGCACGGCCGGACCCTGACGATCGCCTGCAACCGCTTCCGCTGGGAGGCCGGTGGCAAGAAAGAGGGTCAGCGCGTGCGTTCGGCCCTGCAACTGGGCGACGTCACCGGCGTCCAGGCCCGCAACCTCAAGCGCGACGCGAAGGGCGCCATTGTCGAACTGCTGGCCATCGCCTTCGAGCCCGGCGAGGCGCCCGGCGGCACGGTGATGCTGACCTTCGCCGGCGGCGGCGACCTGCGGGTCGGCGTCGATTGCCTGGACGTGGTGCTGGCCGACGTTTCCGAACCCTGGGCCACGTCCCGCCGGCCCGGGCACGCCGACTAGGCGCCCTGCCTGATTTGCGGGCATGCCTTGAATCTGACTTCCAAACAGGCAGTGGCGGCGCCGAGGATTCGTCCCACGCGCTAGTGATCGCCGGCGAACTCACCTGAGGCGGGAACGGTGCTAGGTTAACGCCACGCGCCCGTCAGAGGCGTGAGCATCGTTAGGGAGGCCGTCATGGCCAGGAAGTCCTATGCGACCGGGGAAACCCAGTCGGTGTTTTTGCGTGCGTGCGACATCACCAAACCCGCTCCGCCCGTGCTTCGGCATGGCGGCCCCTGTTTCGACTGGGGGCGCCTGGCGCTGGTCAGCCTGTTCGGGGTCATGGTCGTGGGAATGGCGACCCTGGCCTATGCGGGGCTGAGCTAACCGCCGGCGACGGAGGCGGCGTTGCTGACCCCCACGCCCCTCCGTCATTTGCCACGCAAGGCAAACCCCTCCTAAGCTCGTCCCTCGCGTTCGAGGCGGGGGCCGGCGCGAGCTGACGTCCTGCGCCCGCGGGAAGCCGACGCATGCGCGCCCCCGACCACGATCTTTGGAACCAAGACCTGGCCCCCACGGGCGAGGCGCAACGCACCTGGCGCTGGCATCACTTCGCCGCACTCTGGTTGGGCATGGTGATCTGCGTGCCGGCCTACATGCTGGCCTCGGGCCTGATCGAGCAGGGGATGTCGGCCGGGCAGGCGGTGGCGACCGTGCTGCTGGGCAATCTGGTCGTGCTGCTTCCGATGCTGCTGATCGGCCACGCGGGCGCCCGGCACGGCGTGCCCTATGCCGTGCTGGCGCGGGCCTCGTTCGGCTGGAAGGGCGCGCGCATCCCCGCCGTCGCCCGGGCGGTGGTGGCCTGCGGCTGGTACGGCATCCAGACCTGGATCGGCGGCGGCGCGCTGCTGACCCTGCTGGGCGTGATCATGGGGCGCAGCCTGACGGGCGCGCCCATTCCGCTGCTGGGCATCGGCGTGGGCCAGCTGCTGGCGTTCCTGGCCTTCTGGGGCATCCAGCTGCTGTTCGTCACCAAGGGCCTGACCGCCGTGCGCCGGCTCGAGACCTGGACCGCGCCGATCAAGCTGCTCATCTGCGCCCTGATGGTGTGGTGGGCCATGGACAAGGCCGGCGGCCTGGGCCCGATCTTCCATCAGCCCTCGGCCTTCGTCGACGGCGGCCCCAAGGCCGGCCAGTTCTGGAGCGTCTTCGTGCCCGCCCTGACCGCCATGGTCGGCTTCTGGGCGACCCTGGCCCTGAACATCCCCGACTTCACGCGCTTTGCGAAGAAACAGGCCGACCAGATTCTGGGTCAGGCCATCGGCCTGCCGATCCCGATGGGCCTGCTGGCCCTGGTCAGCGTCATCACCACCTCGGCCACGGTCATCGTCTTTGGCAAGGCGGTGTGGGACCCGGTGCAGCTGGCCGGCGACATCGGCGGGATCGCGGTGGTGATCGGCCTGCTGATCATCAGCCTCGACACGGTGTGCTGCAACATCGCCGCCAATCTGGTCGGCCCGGCCTATGACTTCTCGGCCCTGTGGCCCAGCAAGATCACCTATCGCATGGGCGGCTGGATCACGGCCGGGATCGGCGTGCTGATCATGCCGTGGAAGCTGCTGGAGACCACTGAAGGCTACATCTTCGTCTGGCTGGTCGGCTATGGCGCGCTGCTGGGACCGATCGCGGGGATCCTGATCGTCGACTACTGGCTGCTGCGGAAAACCGTGCTGGCGGTGGATGACCTGTACGCCAAGGACGGCGCCTACGCCTATCGCGGCGGCTGGAACCCGGCGGCGCTGGCAGCCCTGGCCGTGGGGGGCGCGCCGAACCTGCCGGGGTTCCTGGCCTCGGCCGCGCCGCACCTGTTCGGTGGCGTAGGGGCGTTCTGGACCGGGCTTTATACGTATGCGTGGTTCGTGGGGCTGGGGCTGGCGGGCGCGATCTATTGGGGGATGATGCGCGGTGCGGGGGGCAGACGCGGCGAGTGAGGCCGGGTTTGAGCGGGGGAGGTGCCGGCGCCGGCAAATCTGGGTGTTGGCGCCGAAAGGGGGCGTTTCCATCGTCTGCTTTGGGTGGATTGCGGACACTGGGCAACTGCAAAGTCTTTGACGTTGAGGTCAAATGGCCGAACATTCAGACTCGATACACATGATCACGTAGAATGGTTTGGCCTCATGGAAGTGCGCGCTCTCAACGAATCCGAAACGCAAGCACTTCAGGAGGGTTTCGCTTTCGCAGCCCAGTATATAGGGCAGGAGCATCCATTTTCAGATGCTCAAGCGCAAGAACTTTACGACGCCATTTTGGGCGCTGAGCCGGATGTCGGAAACTTCCAGATCGCCACAGGCCTCGTATTTGGCGAGATGATTATTACAAATGAACCCTTCGAATGGGTTCGCATCATTGACGAATACGGGGAAGAAACAGGCCTTTGCCACAAGGATGTGACCGTAGTCTGCCACCCTATCAGCATGATCCAGAAGCGGCTCTCGAGGCGCGAGCAGGTTGATATGAAGCAGCTTCGCGATGCGACTCTCGGAACATTGGAAGAGATGATCTCGAGCGGGAGTTATCTCCCGAGATGGGCGGCTTCCTGCGGCGAAGCGGTGCCTCTCAGCAATCCTAAAGCAGGGAAGTAGGAGGTCTCCCAAAGCAGGCGTTCTAAACCTCCGCTACGGCTCGAAAGCGGTCTTTGGCGCTGGTCCAACAAGCAGACGCCCCGCGTCCCGCTCATCCTTAAATCTCCTGGAGGCTGCAGCGTGCCGGTCTGACCAGGTTGGTCAAGGACTGGCCTGCGGCCAGCCGCTCTGCGGCGGCGCGGAGCGCCGTCCTTGAGCAACCTGGTCAGACCGGCGATCGTCTCGCCGTGAGATTTAAGGATGGCTCCCACTCGCGAGCGAGAAGACCTTCAAACTGCAATAACTCTTGTCATCCCGGCCGTAGCGCAGCGGAGCGCCGGGACCCAGGGGCAACCGCTGTGCGGCGGCCCCTGGGTCCCGGCTCGCGCCAAGGCGCGTCCGGGATGACAAGCGTTTTTGAAGCGAGAATGGGGATTGAGGTCGCTCAATCCCCGTACTTTTCGATCTCAACTTTAACGAAATCGACCACTTGTAAAAAACTTGATCGCGCCAATCAGACGCGCCCAAACCGCCCGCATAATCAATCTCACCTCAAGGCAAGGGAAGGGACGTCGGCCGGCGACCTGACGGGCCCTGGGGTGTGGTCGAGCGGGCAGTGTTCCGTCGGCTGTCGCTCTGGGCCCTGTTCGCCCGGTTTGCGAGGCGTGGCCTGTCCCTCCAGGGAAGGCGGGCGCCTCGGATCGGGGTTCAGGATCAATCCCTCGGCGGCGGGCCGGCGGCGCGCAACAGGCATGGGCTGAAATCGCCCATGCGGTCTGGACGGGGTCGCTATCCCCTCCGCCCGTCGGGGGCCTAACGTCGGGAGCGGGTTAAAACCCCGCGCCCCGAGGGCTCACCGGATAACGGCTGCGCGGAGCGTCTGTCTTCGTCGAAACGGTACTTACTAAACAACATTCCGGGCGAGGCCCGGACGCTCCGCGACCCTTCCCATCACTCGGCGGTTTCCGCGCGAGGTCGCGAAGCCGTGTCCGCCAGACTTGCCCCCAACGGGCTGCTGCGCAGCCGTCTTGCCCCGGAGGGGGAAGATGAAACGCGCCGGCCCCCATCTTCCCCCTACGGGGGAGGACGACCTGCGAAGCAGGTCAGGAGGGGGCAAGTACGCCAACACCCCTTGTCTCGCACGCAAAAACCCGCATCTACACGCCCATGCGCCGCTTCGACTTTTCCGCCCCTGATTTCGCCGCCGCCTTCAAGGCCTTCCTGGACGAGGATCGGGGATCGCCAGCTGATGTCGACGCCTCGGTCGTCCAGGTGCTGGACGCCGTCCGCACCGGCGGCATCCAGGCGGTGCTGGACCTGACCCGCAAGTTCGACCGCGTCGACCTGACCGAACAGACCGTCCGCGTCACCGCCGAGGAAATCGAGGCCGGCGCGGCCGACACCCCCGCCGACGTGCGCGAGGCCATCGCCTTCGCCGCCGCCCGCATCCGCGCCTATCACGCCCGCCAGCGTCCGGCCGACCAGGCCTGGACCGATGAGGCCGGGGTGCAGCTGGGCTGGCGTTGGACGCCGATCGAGGCCGTGGGCGTCTATGTGCCCGGCGGCCGCGCGGCCTATCCCTCGACCGTGCTGATGAACGCCGTGCCCGCCCAGGTGGCCGGCGTCGACCGCATCGCCATGGTCACCCCGCCCGGCAAGCTGCAGCCGGCCGTGCTGGCCGCCGCCAAGGAGGCCGGCGTCACCGAGATCTGGCGCATCGGCGGCGCCCAGGCCGTCGCCGCCCTGGCCTATGGCGCCGGACCCATCCAGTCGGTCGACAAGATCGTCGGTCCCGGCAACGCCTATGTCACCGCCGCCAAGCGCCGCCTGTACGGCGTGGTCGGTATCGACGCCCTGGCCGGTCCCTCCGAGATCGTCGTGGTGGCCGATAACAAGAACAATCCCGACTGGATCGCCGCCGACCTGCTGAGCCAGGCCGAGCACGACCCCGCCGCCCAGTCGATCCTGATCACCGACGACCCGGCCTTCGCCGCTCTGGTCGAGGCCGCCGTATTGGAGCGCCTGAAGACCCTGGCGACCGGCGCGGACGCCGCCGCTTCGTGGCGCGACCACGGCGCGGTGATCATCGCCCCGCTGGACGAGAGCCCGGCCCTGGTCGACGCCATCGCCCCCGAGCACGTCGAGTTCGCCCTCGACAATCCCGAGCGCCTGTCCGACCGCGTGCGCCACGCCGGCGCGATCTTCCTGGGTCGCCTGACGCCGGAAGCCATCGGCGACTATGTGGCCGGCTCCAACCACGTGCTGCCCACCAGCCGCGCGGCGCGCTTCCAGTCGGGCCTGTCGATCTACGATTTCCTCAAGCGCACCTCGATCGTGAAGTGCGATCCGGCCTCGTTCGCGATCCTGGGTCCGCACACGGCGGCCCTGGCCACGGCCGAAGGTTTGCCGGCTCACGCCCTGTCGGCGTCGATCCGGTTGCCTGGGCGGTTGCCTTCCGAGGGCTGACGCGCAAATCTCGCGCCACACATGACCGACGCCAAAGCCACCCAGCACCTGAAATCCATCGTCATCGACGAAGACAGCCTCGCGGCCGCCTCGCGCGACCAGGAGCAGGAGCGGCAGGTCGCCATCTTCGACCTGCTGGATTCGAACTATTTCGAGCCGGCCGAGGCCCATGGCGGCCCCTATGACCTGAAGCTGTCGCTGATCGAGAACCGCCTGGCCTTCGACATCGGCGGTCCTGACTACGAGCGCCGGCACCTGCTGTCCCTGTCGCCCTTCAAGGGGGTGATCAAGGACTACTTCATGATCTGCGACAGCTATTACTCGGCGATCCGCAACTCGACGCCCCAGCAGATCGAGGCCCTGGATATGGGCCGGCGCGGTCTGCACAACGAAGGCTCCTCGCTGCTGCGCGAGCGGTTGGAGGGCAAGGTCAAGACCGACCTCGACACGGCGCGGCGCCTGTTCACCCTGATCTGCGCGCTGCACTGGCGAGGCTAGGGCGCTTTGCCTGCTCTGCCGGACGCCGTCCTCTTCACCTGCAACTATAACCGGGTGCGGTCGCCCATGGCCGAGGGGCTGTTCAAGCGATTCTACGGCACCCGGGCCTTCGTTGATTCGTGCGGGCTGCGCGGGGACCCGACCGGCGAGGGGATCGACCCCTTCGTGATCGCCGTGATGGACGAGCTGGGGCTGGACGTTTCCGATCACAAACCCAAGACCTTCGCCCAGCTGGAGGACGACAGTTTCGACGTCGTCGTGTCGCTGACGCCCGAGGCCCAGCACCGCGCCGTCGAGCTGGCGCGGGACCGGGCGGTCGATATCGAGTACTGGCCGACCCATGATCCCACGCTGGTCGACGGCTCGCGGGAGGCGCGGCTGGAGGCCTATCGCGAGGTCCGGGACGGCCTGGCCGACGCCATCAAGAGACGTTTCGGCGCGCCATCGACGTTCGGGGGGTGAATGCGCTATAGAGGCGCCTCGCCGCGACGGCTCACGTCTCGACCACCCGGTCGGGGCGTCCTCGCGGCTATCTGTTTGCTCCAATTGAGAGGCCTGATGGCTAAGGAAGAACTTCTCGAGTTTCCCGGTACGGTCAGCGAACTGCTGCCCAACGCGACCTTTCGCGTGACGCTGGAAAATGCTCACGAGATCATCGCCCACACCGCCGGCAAGATGCGCAAGAACCGCATCCGCGTGCTGGCCGGCGACAAGGTGCTGGTTGAAATGACGCCCTACGACCTGACCAAGGGCCGTATCACCTACCGCTTCAAGTAGGGGCGATGGCTTCCGCTACGGCCGTCCAGCCGGCGCTGGTTCTGGCCAGCGCGAGTCCCCGGCGCCTGGACCTGCTCGCGCAGGTCGGCGTCACGCCCGACCGGGTCGATCCCGCCGACATCGATGAAGCGCCCCTGCGTGACGAGACACCGCGTCTCCACGCCCTGCGCCTGGCGCGGGAAAAGGCGCGCGCTGTGGCGGGCCGGGCTCCGGGCGACTTCGTCCTGGCCGCCGACACGGTTGTCGCGGTGGGACGTCGCATCCTGCCCAAGGCCGAGACCGAGGCTCAGGCCAGCAAGTGCCTGGCCCTGCTGTCGGGTCGCAACCACAAGGTCCTGACCGCTGTGGCCGTCATCGCGCCGGATGGCCGCGAGGCTTCGCGACTGGTCGAGACCCGGGTGCAGGTCAAGCTGCTCTCCGATCTCGAAAAGGCCGACTACCTGGCTGGCGGCGAATGGCGCGGCAAGGCTGGCGGCTATGCCGTTCAGGGCGTGGCCGGCGGCTTCATCATCGACCTGCATGGCTCCTATACGAGCGTCGTCGGCCTGCCGCTGTACGAGACCCTGAACCTGCTGCGCGGGCTGGGCTGGAAAGCATCATGAGTGAACGTCGCGCCTATCTCTATAAGGGCGTCGGCGAGACCGTCGGCGTCGTCACCCTGGACGGTCGGCCCGAGCGGCTGATCGCGACCTGGGACGGCGATGATCCGCTGGACGTCGAAGGCGTTCGCGGCGTGGCCCGCATCCGCAAGATTGAAAAGGCCTTCGCCTCGGCCTTCGTCCAGCTGCCCGGCGGCCAGGACGTGCTGCTGCCGCTGCGTCCGGACATGCCCAAGCTGGTCGAGGGCGGTCTGGTCGAGATCGAGATCCGCACCCCCTCGCGCCGCGACAAGTCGGCCGTGGCCCGTTTCATCGGGGAAGGGGAGGGCGAGCCCCGCGTGCTCGAGCCGGCCTTTACCGTCGAACAGCAGCTTCGCCTGCTGGTGAAATCCGGATCGCCCACCGGCGGCGAGGCGGCCCTGCAGGCTGTCGAGGCCGCAGAGGCTGAGGCGCTGGAAACCCTCTTCGCCCTGCCCGGTGGCGGCGACATCAGCATAGAGCCCACGCGAGCCCTGGTGGCGATCGACGTGGACCTGGGCGCCCGTGAGGGTCTGGACGCCAAGCGCGCCGCACGGCAGGCCAATATGGCCGCCCTGGGCGTCGCCGCCCGGATTCTGCGTCTCAAGGGGCTGGGCGGCATTGTCGTCTTTGACCTGGTCGGGCGCGGTCATGACGGCCAGGCCCTGTCGACGGCGGCCCGCAACGCCTTCTCGGTCGACAATCCCGGCGTGGCGATCGGGGCGATCAGTCGCTTCGGCACGCTGGAGATGACGATTCCCCGACGCGGCCGATCGATTCTCGACCGACTGCTGGATGAGCGCGGGCAGGCCAATCCGCCGGCCATGGCGCGCCGTCTGGCGCGAGCCCTGGAGCGTGAGGGCCGGGCCGATCCCGGCGGACGCCTGATCGCCCGCTGCGCGCCCCTGGTCGCGGCGGCCTTCAGCGTGCTCGACGCCGGCGTGGCCGACCGTCTGGGGCGCAGATTCGTCGTTGAAGCGGTCGAAGGCTGGCCGGTCGACCACATGGAAGTGTCTGCATCATGAGCAGTGGCTGCCCCATCTGCGGCAAGCCGGTCGATCCGGTGGCGCGCCCCTTCTGTTCCAAGCGCTGCGCGGACGTGGATCTGCAGCGCTGGCTGTCGGGTCGATACGTGGTCCCTGGGACCGACGATGACGACGAGAATCCGCTCTCGGAAGAGATCCGCAGGAATGACGATTAGGGCGCTGGACAACCAAATCGGCCTCGCCTATAGACGCGGCTCCCCGCTGCAAGGCGGGCGCTGAAGCGGTTTTCGGACCGCTTGGCCTAAGGGCCTGGATAGCTCAGTTGGTAGAGCAGCGGATTGAAAATCCGCGTGTCGCTGGTTCGAATCCGGCTCCAGGCACCATTTTTTACTCTTTCTGACCTCGTTTGATGTTCCGCAGCGGGGCTGACCCTCCGAGTCGACCTCCTGGCTGTCCCGGCCCGCCCCGTCCGGCCCGCCGCACAGCCTGAGCGTTCCGCCTCGCTGGCGAGGCAGGATTGTAATCGCTCTGGTCTGCTGGGCGCCTGCTTCTCACCAACCGCTGTTTTGTTTTCATGCTGCACTGCAGCGCGAATATTCCCGTTACCAGGGAAAAACCGCCCCTAAATCCTGATTTCGCTTTTGTGCAGCGCAGCAAGGTGGGGGTGATGGGAATTGCGACGATAATTTTATGCCCAGAAGAACCCCTTGACGGTACGAAAAGGGGTTGCCAAAGGACCCCTGCCGCAATTCTAACATTGGGGTAAGGTCAGAGCCTCTCCGGGGGCTTTGGCCATTCGCGCTTCGAAACGATCCTTCTGGAGGGCATGGTCCTCGCGAGGGGCGTAACGGGTCGAGCGCAGCGAAGCGGGTCCGCTGAGGTTGGAAGAGAAATCGACCGCCTTAGGGGACTATTCAGAGTTAGGGTAGAAACGCTCTCGCGCGACGACCCTCGGTCCAAACGTGCTAGACCAATCAGGAACTGGCGACAGATGCTCGACATTAAACGGAAGACCCCCCTCATCGCTCTCGTCGGCGCACTCGCGCTGATGGCAAGCGCCCCGGCTTTCGCTCAGGACGCCGCGGCTCCCGCCCCGGCCGCCGCCGAAAGCGCCGCAGTCCCGGCCGCTGACGCCGCTGCTGCTCCGGCTCCGGCTCCGGTTGAGCCTGCCGCTGAAGAACCCGCCAAGGCTGAAAGCCACTCCCTCACCCCCGTCGGCATGTTCATGCAAGCCGGCGTGGTCGTTAAGGTCGTGATGATCGGCCTGATCCTCGCCTCGGTCTTCTCCTGGGTTCTGCTGATCACCAAGATTTTCGAGTTCGGCGCCCTGAACAAGCAGTCGGACAAGTTCCTCGAAGCCTTCCGCGGCGCGCGCAATATCGCTGATATCGCCCGCATCGGTTCGTCGGAAGAATTCGAAGGCAACCCGATGGCGGACATGGCCTCCGCTGCAGCTCAGGAAGTCGAGCTCTCGCGTCAGGCCGGTCTGGCCGTAGCCGGCGAGCACCGCGACTCCACCCTGACTCGCGCCACCTACGCCATCAACGCGGTTCAGTCCTCGCTGGCCAAGCGTCTGTCGGGCGGCATGGTGTTCCTGGCCTCGGTCGGCTCGGGCGGTCCGTTCATCGGTCTGTTCGGTACGGTTTACGGGATCATGACCTCGTTCATCGGTATCGCGAACACCAACACGACCAACCTGGCCGTCGTCGCCCCCGGCATCGCCGAAGCGCTTCTCGCCACCGGTATCGGTCTGTTCGCCGCTATTCCGGCCGTTATCTTCTACAACTACTTCCAGACCCGCATCTCGGCTTACGGCACGCGCTCGGAAGGCTTCGTTGCTGAACTGATGAACGCCATCTCGCGTCAGCTCGACAAAGGGGCGTAAGATCCATGGCCGCCAAACTCTCAGGCGGTGGGGGCGACAGGTTTAACGTCGAACAGAACAGTGAGATCAACGTCACGCCCTTTGTGGACGTCATGCTGGTTCTCCTGATCATCTTCATGGTGGCGGCTCCGCTAGCCTCCGTGTCGGTCGAAGTAAACCTGCCGCCGGCGGTAGCGAAAGCATCGACGACCCCGCCGAAGCCGGTCTACATCTCCATCAAGGCCAACGGTAACGTCTACATCGGCGACTTTCAGACCACCGTTGACGAGATGGGGCAGGACCTCGCCAAGAACATTGGCAGACGCGATCCTACCAAGGAGCGCATCTACATCCGAGCCGACGAGAAGACACGTTATGGAGCTTTCATGGAGGTTATGAACACCCTCCAGGATAACGGCTTTTACAGCGTGGCGCTCATCGGCAAGGAAGATAACTAGGGGTGCTGCATGGCTGAACAACAAACGCCCGAGCATCGCCGCTACGATCCGCTCACTTCGGACGGTCCGCGACGCAAGAAGGGTCTAGGCGCCTTCGGGGTTGCCACCCTGGTTGTGGTTGGTTTGCACGCTGCTTTGTTTGCCTATCTGGCGAAGCAGAAATTTGAGTCGGTCTTCAAGGAGTATTCGGACGACGCCGTAGACGTGGAGCTTCCGCCCCCGCCTCCGCCGCCGCCGCCGCCTCCTCCGCCGCCTCCGCCAACCAATGAGCCTCCGCCTCCGCCGGCGGTGGTTCAGCCTCGGCCTCCGATTGCGCCGCCGCCGGACATCACGCCGCCGCCGCCGCTGCCGATCCCTCCCGTTGAAAAGCGGGTGGAACAATCGGCTCCGCCGGTGATCTCGGCCGCTCCGCCGGTGGCTACGCCGCCGCCGCGCGCTTCGGTGATCACTCGTCCTGACTGGGCCCGTAAGCCTGGTTCGGACGACATGGCCCGGTACTACCCGGACCGTGCACAACGGATGGAAGTCAACGGCCGCGCGACGATCTCGTGCACCGTGACGGCCAGGGGTTCACTCGAAGGCTGCTCTGTAGTCTCCGAGAACCCCGCCGACTACGGCTTCGGGGATGCCGCGATCAAGCTGTCGCGCCTCTTCCGGATGAAGCCGAAGACCCTCGACGGCGCACCCGTCGATGGCGGCGCCATCACGGTTCCGATCGTCTTCCAGGTCCCGCAATAGGGCCTGGCCAGACCGGAAAAGACAGGAACGCCCCGGAGTCTCGGCTCCGGGGCGTTTTCCTTTTGTGGGGGCTGTTTCGGTGCTTGATCCTGCTCGCGCCTCCGACTAAAGACACTCCCTCGCGATGCGCTGCCTTAGCTCAGTTGGTTAGAGCGCCGGTTTGTGGAACCGGAGGTCCTCAGTTCAAGCCTGAGAGGCAGTACCATCGCCAGAGACTGAAAAAGGCCCCGGCGGATGCCGGGGCCTTTTCATTTGTCGTCCGTGTTTGCCAGGAGCGTGTCAGATACGCTCGATGATGATCGCCGGGGCCATGCCGCCCGCCGCGCACATGGTCACCAGGCCGCGCTTCAGATCGCGGCGTTCCAGCTCGTCGAGGATCGTGCCGATCAGGATCGATCCCGTCGCGCCGATGGGATGGCCCAGGGCCATGGCCCCGCCGTTCACATTGACCTTGTCGCGGTCCAGGTTGAGGTCGCGGATGAACTTCTCGGCGACCACGGCGAAGGCCTCGTTGATCTCCCACAGGTCGATATCGTCGACCGTGAGCCCGGCCTTGGCCAGGACCTTGCGGGCCGCCGGGACCGGGGCGTTGAGCATCAGGGTCGGGCTGTCGCCCATATTGGCCATGGCCACGACGCGGCCGCGGGGCTTGAGCCCGTGGGCCGCCGCATAGGCTGGAGAGGCCAGCAACACCGCCGCCGCGCCGTCCACCACGCCAGAGGAGTTGCCCGCGTGATGGACGTGGGTGATTTTCAGGTCCGGATAGACCTGGTTGATCAGGCCGCCCAGGGTCGTCCCGGCCTCGTCGATCGGCACGCCGGCCATCATCTCGAACGACGCCTTAAGCTGCGACAGGCTCTCCAGGGTGGTCTGGGGGCGGGGGAACTCTTCGCGGTCCAGCGCCACGGAACCATCGTCGCGCAGCACCGGCACCAGGGCGCGGTCGAACCGGCCCTCGCGAATGGCCTGATCGGCGCGCTGCTGACTGACCACGGCCAGTTCGTCCAGCGCCTGTCGGGAGATGCCTTCCAGGGTCGCGATGGCGTCGGCGCAGACGCCCTGGTGCGTCTGCGGATGACGAGCGCGGAGGCGCAGATTGCCGGAGTCCAGCAGGCCCACTGACGAGCGGTCCGCCGTGGCGGCGGTGTAGGACATCATCTCGGTCCCACCGGCGATCACCAGATCTTCCATTCCCGACATGATCGAGGCGGCGGCCAGGTTGACGGTGGTGATGCCCGAACCGCAGAAGCGGTCCAGCGTCATGCCGCTGGCCCGCACGTCATAGCCGGCGTCGAGCGCGGCCATGCGGCCCAGATCGCCGCCCTGCTTGCCGCGCTGGGTGCTGGTGCCCCAGATGATGTCGTCGACCTGGCTCGTGTTCAGGCCGTTACGGTCGGCCAGGGCGCGCAGCACGGTGGCGGCCAGATGCTGGGGGTGAAAGTCGGCGAGGGCGCCCTTGCCGACCTTGCCGATGCCGCGGGGCGTGCGGCAGGCGTCGATGATGAGAGCTTCGGGCATACGGCGTACTCCTGATCATTGGGCCGATCTCGCGTCGAGGCGGAGCGGTGGATGAGATCAAACGGGCGGCGCCCTTGGGTCAGTCCAGTCCCATTTTGCCGGCGCGGCGCGAACGTCTCTCATCGAGCTCCGCTTCAGGAACAGCAGGCGCGTGGCGAGGTCGAAACCCACAGTCTGGACGAAGCCTCTGTCGAGCACGACGGCGCCAAGACGCTGATCGCCGAGGTCGAGGCGATGACGCCGAGCGAGGAGGCCTACGACGCCAGGGTCAAGGTGCTGGGCGAGCACATCAAGCGCCACGCCAGGCCGCCATCAGACCGCTCGGCGTGGCCTCAACAGGCCAGTCGGCCTGGCCAGACGCCGGCGGTCGAGCCTTGGCGATTGATCCGCGCCCGGGTCCTGTCGCCTGTTCGGCTCAGGCGAATGTCGACGACCTTGTCGCCCAGGACGATGCTGTCGATATCCAGCCGATCAACGCCGATGGGCAGGCGCGGATCGTTGAGGGTGACCTTGCCCTTCCAGCCATCCACCGTGACGCCCAGGCAGGCCTGCAACATCATGAACACCGATCCAGCGGCCCAGGCCTGAGGCAGGCAGGCGACCGGATAGGCCACGGGCGGCTCGCCGGCGGCGCGCGAGAAGCCGCAGAACAGCTCGGGCAGGCGCATTTCGAAATGGGTGGCGGTCTCGAACAGGCCGGCCAGCATCCTGACCACGCCGTGGCGCTCGCCATAACGGGCCATGCCCAGCACACACAGAGCGGTGTCGTGCGGCCAGATCGAGCCGTTGTGATAGGACATCGGATTGAAACGCGGCTCGCCTGAGGCCAGGGTTCGCAGACCCCAGCCGGCGTGAAACGCCGAACCCAGAAGGGTCTCGGTGACCCGCTTGGCCCGTTCCGGACTGGGCAGGCCCGAGAACAGCAGATGACCCGGATTGGAGCCCTTTACACGGCAGGGCTTTCCCGCGCCGTCGATGGCCATGGCGTAGAAGCCCTGGTCTTCCATCCAGAAACGGTCCTCGACGGTCTGGCGCAGGGTCTCGGCCCGCTTGGCCCACCGCCGGGCGTTTGCCGCGTCGCCACGACGCCTGGCCAGATCGGCCATGCCCCTGAACGCGGCAAAGGCGTAGCCTTGCACCTCGACGACCGCGATCGGCCCGACAGGGAACTTGCCATCGGCGTGGAAGACGCTGTCTTCGCTGTCCTTCCAGTTCTGGTTTGACAGGCCGCTGGTTGCGCCACGCGCATAGTCGATCAGGCCGTCGCCGTTGCTGTCGCCGAACTGTTCGATCCAGCCGATGGCCTTGAGCAGGACGGGCCACAGGCCGTCGATATAGGCCATGTCGCCGGTGCGCTCGGCATAGGCGCAGGCCAGGCCAACGAACAGCGGTGTGGTATCAACTCCGCCATAGTAGCGGCCAAACGGAAGCTCCCCCAGGGCGGTCATCTCGCCCCGCCGGGTCTCATGCATGATCTTGCCGGGGGCGCTGTCCTGGAAGGCGGAGATCTCGACCGCCTGGTGCTTGCCCAGATAGGACAGCACCCCGCGCGCCAGTTCGGGCTGGATCCACAGCACCTGCCAGGCGGTGATGATCGCGTCGCGACCAAACGGCGTCGAGAACCAGGGGATGCCGGCATAGGGATAGGGGCCGGTGTCGAGCTCCGTGGTCAGCAGGGCCAGGTCGGCGCGTGACTTGTCCAGCCACTCGTTGAACAGCCGGCCGGAGCTGTGCAGGCGGGCCCCGCGCCGGGTGCGCTGGCGCATGCTCAGTCGAGCCCGGGCGGCCGCCTCGCGCCAGCGCTGCCGGGTCGGCGGGGGGGCCAGGGCCGGCCCGATCTCGACATACAGCTCGAAGCGGTCGTCGGCCGACAGCATGAACAGAAAGTCGGCGCGCGAGGGCGAGAGGCGGCCGGGCGGTTCGGAGAAGCTGATCACGCTGCTCCGCTCAACCTTGTCCAGGCCGGTATAGGCAAAGCGGACCGAGCGCCCCTCTGCCACGGGCGGCGTGCGCAGGCCGCGGGCCCCACGCTTGGAGCCGCGCACCTCGAACATGTCGTTGAAATCGGCCTCGAACTCCAGGCTGACGGGCAGCATGACCAGATCGCGGCTGTAGTTGGTGAAGGTCAGGCGCTCGTAGCAGCGCTGATCCCACAGGAAGCGCTTGCGCTCCAGGTGGATCGTTCCGTGCGGCGCCGCGCCCGCGCCCAGCAGCGGCAGGTTCTGGTTGGTGGCGTGGCAGTTGAAGAAGACGTTGTCCTGCGACATCGATGAACTGAGATGCGAGGGCGCCTCGCCGCCGAGCGTCAGGCGGAATTTCGACAGCACCCGGGTGTCGTTGTGAAACAGCCCATCTCCGACCCCGCCGATGTCGCCGAAGGCGTCAGCGACCAGGAAGGTGTCGTGGTCTTTCAGCGCATAGAGCGGGAAGGGCGGGCGTGGCTCGCCCGTGCTTTCCTGTTCCGCTGCCTGGGGCGGGACGTGAGCAGCGTCATCCATCGGGTCGCCCTGTCGTGTCAGGCGCGTCGCGCCAAGCTTAGACCTATGTCGCCCGTCTCGATCATCTGATCATAGAGCGCCTGGTACCGCCGGGCCATCGCGGTGGCCGAGAACCGCAGGTCGAAGCGATCCCGGATGGCGCGGCGGCTCAAATCACCCAGGCGGCCGACCGCCGCGACGGCTTCGGCCTGACTGTTGACGATGAAGCCGGTGAGGCCGTCCTCGATCACCTCGCGCACAGAACCGCGCTCATAGGCGATCACGGGCGTACCGGCGGCCATGGCCTCAATCATCACCAGACCGAACGGCTCTGGCCAGTCGATAGGGAACAGCAGGGCGTCGGCGCCGCCCAGGAACGCGCCCTTGTCCTGGTCGCCGATCTCGCCGACGAACTCGACCAGCGGATCGGCCAGAAGCGGTTCGACCACCTCATGGAAATAGGCGACGTCGGCGTGGTCGATCTTTGCGGCGATCTTCAGCTTGCGACCGACGCTCCGAGCAATCGCGATGGCGCGCTCGGGGCCCTTCTCGGGCGAAATGCGGCCCAGGAAGGCTAGATAGCCCTCGCTTCTGTCACGATAGGTGTCGATGTCGGAATGCAGCCCGTGCAGCACCGTACCCACCCAGTTGGCTTCCGGCAGCGGCGCGCGCTGGGAGTCCGAGATTGAGACCAGGCCAAATTCGGGATAGCGCCGGTAGAGGTTGGGCAGGTCCTTCAGGTCCAGTCGACCGTGCAGGGTGGTCAGGGTCTTTTCAGCCATGTCCGCGAACAGGCCAAACTGCAGCATGTCGGTGTGGAAGTGGATGATGTCGAAATCGTCAGCGCGATCGCGAACCTCCAGCAGCATCGACAGATGCGCCGCCAGGTCGGATTTCAGAGGGGCGGGGTCCAGCCGGATGGCCTGATCGCGCACAATGACCAGCTTGGCCTTGGTCTGGGCCTCCGCGCTGGCGAACAGGGTGACGTCATGTCCAAGTTCGACAAGGGCGTCGGTCAGATGCGCCACGACGCGTTCTGTTCCGCCATACAGGCGAGGAGGAACGGCCTCATACAGCGGCGGGACCTGGGCGATACGCATGGCGAACTGTTCCCCTGGCTGGCCACGTCTAGGCCGCATCCTGAAACCGCGCTGACCGCGCCAAGGTTCCGCTCCAAGGCTTGAGTTGTTCGCAGACCTTCGGCTATGCGCCACCGATGTGCTCAGCCGGGCGCCGCAATAGGTCTTCCTGAGCGCCGGCCTGCCATGCAGGTTGCAGGCTGATAGGACCCAGCGGATTCGGCCGTTGCCCCTGACCTCGGACGCCAGAGATCTTCAGATGAACCAGGACATCCATGCCGGTTGATATACCGCCTCCCGACGTTGCTGCTGTCGTAGTGACCGCCGCCCGTCTGCCGCCCCTGCGCGGCGAAGCCGCCTTTTCGGTCGTGCGGATTGATCAGGCGGATCTGGCCTCCACCGTGCGGGTCGATGAAGCGCTCGGCCGGACGCCCGGCGTGTCGCTGTTTCGGCGAACCTCGAGCCTCTCGGCCAATCCGACGACCCAGGGGATCAGCCTGCGGGCCATCGCGCCCTCCGGCGCCGGGCGGACACTGGTCCTGCTGGATGGCGCGCCGTTGAACGATCCGTTCGGCGGCTGGGTGATCTGGTCGCAGCTGGCGCCCGAGGCCCTGGCTGGGGCCGATATCGTGCGCGGCGCCGGCGCGGGGCCCTATGGCGCAGGCGCTTTGACGGGCGTCATCTCCCTGCGCGAACGCGAAACCGGTGCGGTCGCAGACCTTTCGATCGGAAGTTTCGGCGTCACGCGCGCCTCGGCGGCTGCGACGACGCAGGTCGGTGGCGTTCAGCTGTTCGCCAGCGGCGCCTACGACCATGGCGACGGCTATAAGCCTGTCCGTGGCCCAGCGCGGGGCGCGGCTGACACGCCCGTCGATCTCGACGCCCGCAGCGCCGCGCTTCGACTTGACGCGCCACTGGGCGCCGCCGAACTGTCCGTCCGGTTGGGCGGCTACAGGGATGTGCGCGGGGCGGGTCTGGCCGGAGCCCGGGCCAAGGCCACGGGCTCATCGATCAGCGCCACCCTGGCCAGGGCGCCGGCTGAAGCCGGCTGGGGCTGGCGACTTCAGGCCTGGCGACGCGAAAGCGACCTGGCCAACAGCTCCGTCGCCGTCGCCGCCAGTCGCGCCACGACAACCCCGGCCAATGATCAGTACGCCACGCCCGCCACCGGTCAGGGCGTCAACGCCGCTCTGCGCTGGAGCTCGCTGGCGTTCGAGGGCGAGGTCGGCCTGGACGCGCGCTTCGCGGAGGGCGAGGTGCGGGAACGCTTTCGCTATCTGGCCGGCGCCTTCACCCGGGACCGTCGTGCTGGCGGCGAGACCTCCGTGGCCGGCGCCTATGCCGAATGGGCGTGGACGCTGGATCATTGGCTGCTGGCTGGCGGCCTGCGCCTGGATCGCTGGACCTCCAGCCAGGGCCTGCGGGTCGAACGCGACGCCGCCACCGGCGCGGTGCTGCTCGACGACAGACCCGTGGACCGCGATGGTCAGGTCGCCACCGCCCGCCTCGGCGCGCGTTGGGATTTCGGCCAGGGGCGAGCCCTGAGGCTGGCGGCCTATAGCGGGTTCCGCCCGCCGACCCTGAATGAACTGCACCGCCCTTTCCGGGTCGGCAACGACATCACCGAGGCCAACGCCGCCCTGCTGCCCGAGCGACTGTTCGGGGTCGAGGCCGGGGTTTCGAGTGAGGGCGAGCGCCACCTGATCGAGGCGACGGCGTTCTGGAACCGGATCGAGGATCCGATCGCCAATGTCACCCTTGGCGCGGGGCCCGGCGTCTTTCCTCGCGCGGGCTTCGTGCCGGCCGGCGGGGTGCTGCGCGAACGACGCAACACCGGCGAGATCTCCGCTATCGGCCTTGAGGCGCGCGCCACTCGCAAGCTGGATGCGGCGGTCGATCTCAGGGCGGCCGCCTCCATCACCGACGCTCGCGTGGACGGCGGCGCGGCGGCGCCTCAGCTGACGGGCAAGCGTCCCGCCCAGGCGCCGATCTGGAGCGCGACCACGGGCCTGTCGTGGCAAGTTTCCGACCGCCTCAACCTCGACGCCGATCTCACCTGGGAGGGCAAGCGCTTCGACGACGACCTCAACAGCCGCGTTCTGGCGGCGGGGCTCAGGCTCGACGCCCGCGCCGATTGGCGCCTGGCCAGCGGGGTCACGGCCTATCTGGCCGCCGACAACCTGCTGGACGAAGCGGTCGAGGTCTCGCGCACGGCGGATGGCGTGGCGGGTTTCGCCAGTCCCCGCATGGCGCGGATCGGTCTGCGCTTGGCGTTGAACTGAGGATCAGGCCCGCAGGGCTTCGATGACCGCTTGGGCCGTCCGCTGCGCCTGAACGCGGATGTCGGGCACGGCGGTGATCTCCCAGAACGCCCCGCGCGTCACGGGGCCGACCGCGAACAGACGGTGTTGCGCGGCGCCATCGCCACCGATCAGCCGTCCGTCGCCATCGACCTCCAGGCCAAGGCCCTGCGGGTCGGGGCGCGCCTGGCCCTGTGAGCATAGGGCGTCGAGCAGGCGATCCTGGTGGGCGCTGACGGTGGCCGCTGGGCCGGTGCAGTTGATGGCGTGGCCGACCTCCAGGGTCTGGATTTGACCCTTCCCCCGTGGTCGCCATTGCAGCCGCAGGCCCTCGGGGCCTTTCGTCAGGCTTTCGATGCGGCCGGTCAGCAGAACCAGGGCCCCGCTGTCGATCAGGGCCTGGACGCGCGCCGCCACCTCTGGCGCCAGCCGATGGCGGTGGACATCCCAATAGGGCCGGGCATGGCGCAGGAAACGGGCGCGCTGGACCCGGTTCCAGCCACGCCAGATCGCCTGGGTGTGGGGGCGCAGGGCGTCGATGGCCTCGCGCCAGCCCTGGCTTTGCGCCTCGGACTTGAGCCAGACCAGCAAGGCGGCTGGCGAGGCGCTGGCGGGCGGCGTCCGGGCTTCGATCGGCGAAGTCGGGGCGTGGGCCAAGGGCGCGAGGCCACGGCGGGACAGGGCGAGCATCGGTCGGTCGGGCGTGGACCGGGCCAGACTCAGGGCCACATCGACCATGGTCAGGCCTGAGCCGATCAACAGGGTTGGCGCTTTTGTGGCGTCGTTGTTCAAGGCCTGAAGACGCCAGGGATCGGCGTGATAGAGCGGACTGTCGGTGACCTCAGGCGCTACGCCCACGGGCGCGGCCGGCGATGGATTGCCCAGGGCCAGCACGACCGCATCGACCTGCTCGGCCTGGCCCCTGGCATAGTCAATCCGCCATCCAGCGCCATGCGGGGTCAATCCGACCGCCTCGCCAGCGGCGAGGGACAGGCGTCCGTCAGCCCCGGCGGCGGTCGCCAGAAGGCCTTGCAGATAGAGGCCGTACTCGCCCCGGCTGGCGAAGGCCCCCGCCTCGGGGCGACGCTGGGCGAGCCAGCGCGCGAAATGGTCCGGCTGGTCTGGCCAGGCGCTCATATTGCCGGCCCGGACATTGAGCAGATGGTCGGGGTTGGCCGTGCAATAGGCTGCGCCCTGGGCGAAGTTTGCGGACCTCTCGATCAGCCGCACCCGCACGGTTCCGGCTCGCGCCAGGTGCAGCGCCGTCATCAGGCCGCTGAAGCCGCCACCGACAACGGCGACGAGGGGAAGAGGGGGCATGGACAAATTCTATCAAAAAGGTAGAGTATAAAGCCCTTGTCCCGGATTCTGGGCCGTGACGCAAGCAGACGACAGCCGCCCCGCGTCATTCAACGCACGACCAGATCGCTCTATCGCATCGGGCAAGCGGACCTCGGCGGTCCGCGCAGCGTCAGCCGGGTTCGTCTTCGACCATGGCCCGGACCAGATCGACCACACGCCGGCGCAGGCGTCGATCGTCGAGACGCGGGAACAGGGCGGCCAGTTCCAGGCCTTCGGGCGTCGAAACGAATTCGGTCATGCGCTGGGCGAAGCCGTCGTCATTGCCGCCATCGGTCTCGCCGAGGCCCTCGAAGAAATAGGACACCGGAGCCTCCAGAAGACGAGCGGCGTCATACAGCTTGGAGGCGCTGATCCGGTTGGAGCCGCGCTCATACTTCTGGATCTGCTGGAAGGTGATGCCCAAGGCATCTGCGACTTGCGTCTGGCTCAGGCCCATGACCTTGCGCCGTATTCTGAGACGGGCGCCGACATACAGATCGACGGGGTGAGCCAGGTCGGCGGCGGGCTTGTCGTTCATGCCAATCCATTCCCTCCAACGGCGCGGAACAAAGCCTCACTAGAGAGCGGCGCAGTTGGACGCCCCAAGATAGCCCGACCTGACCGTCATAGTCACGTCTGTGCACCCACACTGCGTCAATGCGCGTCAGGGTGGAGCCTTTTAATCTGGGCGAGCAAAAGTTCTGGGCAGCAAGGGCTTGACCTTTGGCGCCTCGGGAGGTGATTGCGCCGCATGGGAACTGTGTCAGGCGCGCGTATTGCGGTGGCCGGCGCCGGGGCCTTCGGCTCGGCGACGGCCCTGGCCCTGGCGCGAGCTGGACTGGCCGTGACGGTCTTCGATCCGGCCGCGCCTGGCGACAACGCCTCGGGCGTCGCGGCCGGCATGCTCGCACCCGCCAGCGAAGCGCTGTTCGATGAAGCCTCCACCCCCCATCTGGCCCTGTTGCGGCGGGCCAGAGACCTGTGGCCGGTCTTTGTCGCTGGGCTGGATATCGAGATCCTGAACGATGGCGTCCGCATCGAAGGCGAGGCCGAATGGCTCGCCGGGGTCGAGGCGCGGCGGCGTGTCCTGGGTCTGCCTGACGATCACCATGCGGATGGCGCACTGCGCCTCGCCGAGGACTGGCGGCTGGATGCTCACGCTGCGCTGGCGACTTTCAGAGCTGCGGCGAGCGCGTTGGGCGTCCGTTTCGAGAGCGCTTCTGTCACCGCCTACCAGAACGGCCTCCTGAGCCTGTCGGGCGGCCGGGCAGAGCGCTTCGACGCCCTGGTGCTGGCGACCGGCGCTACAGCGCGAAGCGGGGCCCTGGCGCCGGAAACGGTGGTCCTCGCGCCCATCAAGGGACAGATCCTTCGTCTGGATCATGATCTGGGCGCCGGATCGGTCCTGCGCGGGGCGGGCGTCTATCTCTGTCCTGGCGCGCCCATGGTGGTGGGGGCGACGATGGAGCTTGGGCGAGATGATCTGGCGCCTGATCCGCTCAAGACGGCTGCGTTGCTGAAGGCGGCGACGGCGTTGCGGCCCGATCTGGCGGGCGTGACGGCGACAACGCAGGTTGGTGTCCGCGCTTCGACAGCCGATGGCCTGCCGCTGGTGGGCTGGAGCGCAAGCCCAGGTGTCATGCTGGCGGTCGGCGCGCGACGTAACGGCTGGTTGCTGGCGCCGCTTGTGGCAGGTCTGGTCGCGGCGTATCTGACGGGCAAGGACCCGGGTCCTGATGCGGCGCAGTTCGACGCGCGCCGTTTCGATCGAGAGCCCGAGGCATAGGCAAGCAGGGGAAGAGATGTCCGGATTTTGGCTGACCGAAGAACAGGAAGCGATCCGCGAGGGCGTGGCCAAGCTGTGCGCAGGGTTCGACGACGACTACTGGCGCCGCACCGACGAGAGCGGAAACTTCCCTGAGGACTTCGTCGCCGCCATTGCCGAGGGCGGATGGCTGGGTGTGGCCATGCCGGAGAGTGTCGGCGGCGCGGGCCTGGGCCTGACGGAAGCGTCGATCATGATGCAGGCCGTGACCGAATCGGGCGCGGGCTTCTCGGGCGCCTCGGCCATTCACCTGAACATTTTTGGCCCGATGCCGATCGTCAAGTTCGGCAGCGACGAACAGCGGGCCAGGCATCTGCCCCGTCTGATTTCTGGCGAGGACAAGATGTGCTTCGCCGTGACCGAGCCCAATTCGGGCCTGGATACTTCCAGCCTGGAGACCCGGGCGGAGAAGGTTGACGGTGGCTATCGCCTCAACGGCCGGAAGATCTGGACCACCGGCGCCCAGCGGGCCAACAAGATCCTGATCATCGCCCGCACCACGCCAAAGGATCAGTGCGCCAAGCCGACCCAGGGCCTGAGCCTGTTCTATACCGATCGCGAGAAGATCGAAGCCAAGCCGATCCCGAAGATGGGCCGCAAGGCCGTCGAGTGTAACATGCTCTTCATCGAGGACCTGTTCGTGCCCGCTGAGGACCTGGTCGGCGAGGAAGGCAAGGGCTTTGCCTATCTGCTGCACGGCCTGAACCCGGAGCGGGTGCTGTTCGCGGTCGAGGCGGTTGGCCTGGGCCGCGCGGCCCTGGCGAAGGCCACCACCTACGCCAAGGAGCGCGTGGTCTTTGGCCGGCCGATCGGTCAGAATCAGGGCGTCGCCCATCCCTTGGCCAGGTCGTGGGCTGAGCTGGAGGCGGCCAACCTGTTGGCCTTCAAGGCGGCCGCGCTCTACGACATGGGCAAGGACTGCGGGGCTGAGGCCAACGCTTCCAAATATCTGGGCGCTGAGGCCGGCTTCACGGCCTGCGAGAACGCCGTCCTGGCGCATGGCGGCATGGGCTACGCCAAGGAATATGACGTCGAGCGCTACTTCCGCGAGGCGATGATCGCCCGCATCGCGCCGATCAGCCGCGAGATGATCCTGAACTTCATCGCCGAGCGCGTGCTGGGCCTGCCCAAGAGCTACTGACAGGAAAAGGCCGGACCTCGAGGGAGAGGTCCGGCCACCGCCTCAGTCTGGAAGGAAGCCGGAACGGGGTCGGCCTACAGACTGAAGCGGATGGGAATGCGCACCGTCGCGCCGTCGACGGCCTGGCCGTCCTCGGTTTGCGGGCTCATGCGGAAAAAGCGCGACAGCTTCAGGGCCGCGTCGCCGAAGCCTTCGCCGACCGGCGTCTCCGACACGATCATGCAGTTGCGCACCGCGCCATTGGCCGCCACGGCGCAGTTCAGGGTGGCGCTGCCCGAGATTTCCCGGCGGGCCGCGCCGTCGGGATAGTAGCGCGCCAGATCGCCGGCCGAGGGTTTGCGCAGCCAGTTGGCGCGGGTGATGACCTTGGCCGTCGGAGCGACCGGAGGGCTGACCAACGGCGGATCCGAGGTCAGGGTCGGTGGGCCCGTCAGGCTGGGCGGCGCGACGAGATCCGGCGGCGTGACGGGCAGAGTGACCGGCGGCTTGAAGGGCGTCACCAGAGGCAGATGCAAGGGAATCGGGTTCGAGGGTGGTCGCTCGGTCGACTTCGGTGGCGGCGGAGGCGGCGGTTCGATCCAGGGGGGCTGGATCATGATGACCGGGTCTTCGCCTGCGTCCGGCAGCGGCGTCACGTATCTGGTGTAGGCGAGATAGGCGATCAGACCGATGTGGAAGGCCGCGGAGGCGCCGAGCGCCACGACCAGCACAGGCGAGGGCTTGCGCGGGTCTCGGTCCAGCCGTGGAATACCGGAGCCTTGGGGATTGAGCGCGATGGCCATGATGATCTCCCTTTCGAACATTACGCTTGTAAGTCCAGATCATCACGGCGTGCGGGCGCTGTAAATTGACAATCGTAATCTATCATCGATAATTTGTACGTCTGTAATTTTCCCTGCGCCGTGGTGCGGCATGTTGCGCCGCGCGCCTGCCAAGCTGACTTGGTTAAGGGCCGATTAACCATGATCGTTCAGGCATGGAGGTCATGGCCGTCCAATCCATCCGCAGTGTCGTAGAATCAGCGATCCAGCGCGCGTCCAGCGCGACGGGCGTCGATTTCACGTTCCTGATGGGCACGGCCAAGCGCGAGAGCGGCTACAACCCCGCCGCCAAGGCGCGGACCTCGTCGGCCTCGGGCCTGTTCCAGTTCGTCGATCAGACGTGGCTGGGCACGCTGAAGAAGCATGGCGCGAAATATGGCTATGCCCGTTATGCCGACCTGATCTCGCAGGGCTCGGATGGTCGCTTCAAGGTGGCCGGCGATGAGGCCCGCAAGGCGGTTCTGGCGCTCAAGATGGATCCGCATGCCTCGTCCCTGATGGCCGGCGAGCTGGCCTCGGACCATGCATCCTATCTGCGCGGCAGGGTGGGTCGCACCCCGACGGCCGGTGAGCTCTATGCCGCACACTTCCTGGGCCCGCAGGGCTCGGCGCGCCTGATTGAGGCCGCCAACAAGACCCCCGGCGCCAGCGCCGCGGCGATGTTTCCCGACGCCGCCCAGGCCAATCGTTCGATCTTCTATCGTGACGGTCGTTCGGCCACCGTGGGCGAGGTCTATGCCAACCTGACCAAGACCGGCGGCGCCAGCCGCGCGGTCGATCCCTCCAGAGACACCGGCGCCGACCAGGGCTTTGTCCAGTACGCCAGCGGTCGTCGCCTGGAGCGCCTCCACCAGCAGGAAGCGGTGGTTCAACTGATCCTGCGCGGATCCCAGGACGCCGATACGACGTTCGGCAGTCTGGGCTCGGGCGCGGGCGCCGGTCAGCGTTTGGCCAGCTCGATGTTCTCCAGCGAAATGCTGCGCGTCCTGGCCGAGGCCAAGGACGACAAGATCAACCGCTAGGCCCCGTCAGGGCCGCGATTTGGCCCTCGGACCACCCCAGTTCCCTGAAGACCGTCGCCGTATCCGCGCCCAGCTTCGGTGCGGGGCCGCGCGGGCCATCCTTGGCGCCCGGAAAGCGGGCCGGAGAGGCCGGCGCCTTGAACGTCCCGCCGGCGCCATCGGGGGTGTCCACGAAGCAGCCTGCCGCCTCGGCCTGGGGGTCGCCCACCAGTTCGCGCGGGGTCTGATAGGGCGCCCAGGTCAGGTCGCCCTCGTCGAGAGCCGCAGCGACGTCCTCGTAGTCCATGGAGCCGAAGGCCGCGTCCAGAAGATCGACCAGGGCGGCGGTGTTCTCGCGGCGCGACTTGGCGGAGGCGAAGCGTGGATCGTCGACCAGTTCGGGCTTGCCGGCGGCCTGGGCGATGCGGGCCCAGTCGGTGGCGCCCTGGCGGGGTAGCAGGCAGATCCAGCGCCCGTCGCGGGTCTTGAAGAAATTCGCCAGGGGCTGGATCGCCTCGCGCCGGCCGCGGGTTGAAGCCAGCTTCCCGAAACGCAACTGGATCGCCATGTCGGAACCGATCGCATAGACGCCGGTCCGTAGCAGAGACGTCTCAACCAGGCGGCCAACGCCTGTGGTCTGCCGCTCGAACACCGCCGCCAGGATCGCCGAGACAGTGGCCAGCGAGGTGACGTGATCCCCCATGCCGGTGCGGATCGGAAACGGCTCGGCGCCTTTCGGGGCGGTGATCGAACCGACGCCCGCCCGCGACCAGAAGGCGGCGACGTCCATGCCGGCCTTGTCGGCATCCGGGCCTTCAAGGCCGTAGCCTGTGAGGCTGCAATAGACCAGGCGTGGGTTGAGCGCCCTCAGCGTCTCGTGGTCCAGGCCGGCCCGCGCCAGGGCGCCGGGGCGAACATTGGTCAGGAAGACGTCGGCCGTGGCGACCAGGGCCTTCATCGCCTCGCGTCCGGCGTCGGAGCGAATGTCCAGCACGACGGCCCGCTTGCCCCGGTTGTCGAGCTCGAAGACGGGATTGGCGTCCTGCTGTGAGGCGATCGTGTCGAAGAAGCGCCGCATCGGGTCGCCCTCGGGCGACTCCACCTTGATCACGTCGGCGCCCCAGTCGGCCATGATCCCCGCAGCGCCAGGCGCGGCGATATAGGTGGCCAGCTCGACGACCCGGAGTCCTTCCAGCATCGCATCCTCCCGCTTTTCTTCTCGTTGTGACGAGTGTGGGCGAGGGAAGGGGCTGGTGGAAGGCTTACCCAGCGGCAGGCCGCGCGAAAGGCCTCTAGGCTGCGGCCCGGCCGGCGACCGTCAGGCGTCCCAGCGCCGAGGCGTCGGCGACTGCACGGGCGACGCCGGCGACGGTGACCGGCTTGCGCAGAACGATATCGGCGCCGGCGTCCATGCAGTCCCTGGCCTCGTCGGCGTCGCCGTCGATCACGGCGATGATCGGCATGTCGCGGTTCTTGCCGTCCAGGGCGCGAACCGCGGCGGCGGCGCCAGGGCCATCCAGTACGGGCATGCGTCCGTCGAGCATCAGGAGGTCGAAGTCGGCGATCCTGGCCAGGTCGGCGGCGCGCTGTCCGTTCTGGGCGTGGACCACCTGATGACCCAGCTGTTCGAGGATGGCGCGCAGCATGGCGGCGTTGAGGGCGTCGTCCTCGGCGATCAATACGCGCAGGCTGCGCGGCGAGCCGGGCGCCTCGGCCGCCTGGGCGGCTTCCTCGGCCGTTTCGGTTTCGCAGGTCAGGGCATCGTCGAAAGGCAGGGTCAGGGTGAAGCAACTGCCCACGCCGACGGCGCTGCGCGCCTCCAGAGCGCCGCCCATCAGGCGCGCCAGCTGGCGCGACAGAGACAGGCCAAGGCCCGCGCCATTGACGCCGGCGCCGGTGCGCTCGACCCGGCGGAACGGTTCAAAGGCCTGTTCAAGTTCTTCGGCCGACAGGCCCGGGCCGGTATCCGCCACCTCGATGGCCACGACGTCGCCGCGCCGCTCGATACGGACTTCGATACGACCGCGAACGGTGTACTTGACGGCGTTGCCCAGCAGGTTGGCCATGATCTGCCGGGTGCGCATGGCGTCGGCCAGCACGGCGCCCTGGGTGCGGCGCTCCAGCAGCGGATCGACATGGATGGCCAGCTCCAGGCCCTTGGCCAGGGCGTGCGGGCGTTCCAGCAGCGTCAGGTCGCGCAGCAGGCGGACAGGCTCGAAGGGCAGGGCGTCGACGGCCAGACGACCGGATTCGGCGGTCTCGGAATCGAGCGTGGCGTTCAGCACCGCGATCAGATCCTGGGCGGCGTCGAGCGCAGCGTTCAACTGCTCGCGGGATGGGGCGGCGCGGCCGCCCTTGCCGGCGGCGGCGGCTAGGACGTGGGTAACGCCGGTCAGACCATTGCGGATCTCGTGGCTGAGGGTGGCGACGATATCGGATTTGGACCGCGCGGTGCGCTCAGCGGCGTCCAGCACGGCCAGGCGCTCTTCGATCAGCCGCTCGTGAACCTGCGCCAGGGCGTGTTGGCGGCGGATCATGCGGTTGAGCACCAGGGACAGGGCCAGGGTCAGGGCGATCGCGCCCCAGGCCATGACGCCGGCGTGCCGGGTTTCCGGACTCGAGAACAGCGCGATCAGGGGCCCGGCGGCGGCGATGGGCGCCGTCAGCAGCAGGGCCGGCAGCGAGGTTGCCGAGAAGAAGATGCACATCACAGCCGCCGCCGTCGCCAGCAGCAACAGGGTCTCTCGCGCGGGCCCCGCAGCATTGGCGAAGGCCGAAAGCTGGATGACGGTGACGGCCCAGAGCAGGCCTCCAAGCAGTTGGACCCGGGCGCGTCGTTCAAGATCTTGCGACCCTTCGCCGCGCAGCCAGCTGACGGCGCCGTAGAAGGCCCCCCAGTTGATGGCGAAGGTGATAAGGCTGGCGACCATCCAGAGCGCGTCGTCGGCGAAGGACCCCGCCCAGACGAAGATGGGCAGGCTGATCGCGAAAACCCCAAGCGCATAAGGCAGCAGCGCTGTCTGGGCGTCGAGCGCCATGGCGAGGTTCGCGCCGCGCGTCGGGGGCTCAGTAGGGCGGCGCTCGGCGAACAAGGATCGCATTCCTCAGCTGTTGAGCCAGGAACCTAGGTCGTCACGGTTTGCGTCCGGTTACGGGGTATCGTTAATCCACAGGTTTGAGGTTCAAACAATCATTAAGCCTAACAGGGGATGATAGGGGTCACTTGCATTCCTCTGGTTCGGCGAACCTCCCATGGCCACTACCCGCGCGGCGCTTACAGACAACGATATCCGGATGCTCGTGAAGGGCGCGACGGCCGACGAGCGCGCCCTTGCGGCGCACAAGCTCTGCCGGACGATTGACCGCGCCGAACTGGCGGACGACGAACGCCAGATCGCTCATGACATCCTGCGCGTGATGGCCACCGACGCCGCCGAGCTGGTTCGCCGCGCCATGGCCGTGACGTTGAAGAACTCGCCCAGCCTGCCGCCGGACGTCGCCAACCGCCTGGCCCGCGACGTCGAAAGCATCTCGCTGCCGATCATCACCTTCTCGCCGGTCTTCAGCGACAATGACCTGGCCGAGATTGTCCGCATGGGCGGCGCGGCGCGGCAGATGGCTGTGGCCCGCAGACCCAAGCTCTCGACCCGCGTCACGGCGGTTCTGGTCGAGTCGGGCACAGAAGAGGCCGTGGCGGTCATTTGCGCCAACGACAATGCCCGCTTCTCCGACGTCGCCTTGCAGAAGGCGCTGGACCGGTTCTCCAAGTCCGAGCAGATCCTGCAGGCCGTCGCTTACCGCGCGGCCCTGCCGCTGGCGGTCAGCGAGCGGCTGATCGACATGGTCGGCGACAAGCTGCGCGATCATATTCTCAGCCACCACGCGCTGTCGCCCGAGCGGGTGCTGGAGCTGGTGGTCGGCGCCAAGGAACGGGCGACGATCGATCTGGTCGATCAGGCCGGCCGCACCGCCGATCCAAAGGCCTTCGTCCAGCACCTGAATCGCGTGGAGCGTCTGACGCCGTCACTCCTGCTGCGCGCCCTGGCGCACGGTCACATGACCTTCTTCGAGTGGGCTGTCGCCGAACTGGCCGGGGTGCCGCATCATCGCACATGGCTGATGATCCACGATGCGGGGCAGCTGGGCCTGAAGGCGATCTGCGAGCGGGCGGGCCTGCCGCCGCGGCTGTATGCGGCCTTCCGCGCCGGAGTCGACGCCTTCCACGCGATGGAATTCGACGGCCGCACCCAGGATCGCGAACGCTTCCAGGAGCACATGATCCAGCGCTTCCTGACCTCGCCACAGTCGATCTCGCGCGAGGACTCCGACTACCTGCTGGAGCGCATGGACCGGTTCGCGCGCCAGAACCATGCCGCCACGGGCTGAGCCGAAAACGGGCGCCAGTCGAACACTTGTTCCAATCTTGACTGTGCAAGCCGTCTGAACCGCGTCAATCTCCCGCGATGTCAGACTCTTCGCATGATTTGATCCGCCCGGCCGCCACCGTACTGCTGCTTCGAGACGCGCCCGCCTTCGAGGTGCTGATGGTCAAGCGCCACCATCAGATCGACTTTGCCGCCGGCGCCCTGGTGTTTCCGGGCGGCAAGAGTCATTCCGGCGACGACGATCCCCGCTGGCGAGACCTGGCCACCGGATGGGATGCTGTCGGCGAAGACGGGCCTGCCCTGCGCATCGCCGCTATTCGCGAAGCCTATGAGGAGGCGGGCGTGCTGCTGGCGCGCGACCGCAGTGGGGCCTTCTATGAGGGCGAGGCGGCGGTCGAGGTCCGCGCGGCGGTGGCCGAGGACCGCATGGCGTTTATCGATGTCGTAGGCGATCTGGGTCTGACGCTGGACCTCGCCGCCCTGACCATCTTCGCGCGATGGATCACGCCCAAGCTGATGCCCAAGCGGTTCGACACCTGGTTCTACGCCGCCCATGCGCCGGGCGCTCAACAGGCGATCTGCGATGGCCACGAGGCCGTCGATGCAGAATGGATCGCGCCGGCCCAGGCGCTGGAAATGGCCGCCGCCGGAACCCGCAAGGTGATCTTTCCCACCCGCATGAACCTGCAGCTTCTAGCCGAGAGCGCCAGCCCCACCGAAGCGATCGCGCGGTCGCTGACCCGCCCGCTGATCGCGGTCGAGCCCTGGGTCGAGGGGCAGGGGCTGAGGATCCCGGCCAACGCCGGCTATGGCGACGTGATTGAGCCTTTGTCAGCGCTGTAGCGCGTCTTTGTGCGAGACGGCTCTCGATTCGCCCGAAGACGGCTGGAGGGCCTACTTGATGCCGGCGCCTGACGCGCTGACCCAGCCGGTGAGGTCGGTCAGCACCTTGGCGGTGGCCTCGTCATAGGCTTCCACGATTGCGCCCACGCGATTGTTCGAAGCCTTTACGCGAGCCTCGAACACCTGATCACCGACCAGCGCGCGGTCGTTGTTGCGATTGATCACGCCGCGCACCTGCACCAGGACTTCGGGCGCGGCCTTGGGTCCGTCGACATAGACGGCCTCGAACGAACGTACTTCCAGACGCAGGACGAGATCCGCCTTGGCCACCTCGCCGCGACCGATCAGCCGCGCGCGGCCTGGATCGGCCTCGAAGGCGCGCGCGACGGCTTCGTCGAACAATATGCTGGCCGGGGACACCCAGCGCGCGCCGGCGATATAGGCCGCCTCGCCGTTGGTGATGGTCAACAGGCGGTCGCCGGCCGAGGCGCGCGTAAAGACCGTCGGCGTCTTGAAAACGCCAAACAGCGCGCCCGGCGGTCCCTTGGCGGCCGCGACGGGCTCGACGCCGAAGCGATAGAGGCCAACCGGCTCGGTCTTCGGGAGCAGGGTGATGCAGCCGGTCAGGGCCATGGCGGCCGCCGCGACGGCGAGCGCCCGCGGGATGAAGCGGATCGGGTTCACGGCTTGACCTCCAGTTCCTTGGCGGGCGCCTTGCTGACCAGGCCACGCGGGTTTTGTTCGACGTCGCCGACCAGCCGGTCAAGCGACTCGGCCGCCGACTGCAGAGTGACGATAGCGGCTGAAAGCTGGGGCAGGCCCGTGCTGGCGAAGTCGCTGGTGGGGCCTTCCAGCTTCGAGATCATGCCGCGGGCGTCCTTGGCGGCGCCCTTCAGCTCGGTCGCGGCGTCGGCCAGCTCGGCCAGCGAACGTTTGGCGTCGCCATTGACGACGCTCTCGGTGGACTTGGAGAGATCGGCAATCGACTGCGCGGTGGCGTCGATGCTTTGCAACGCCTTCTGGGCGTCGGCGATGATCGCCTTGCGTTCGCGCAGCTCTGAGGTGACGGCCTGGACGTCGTTGAGCGCGGCGCTGAACGTCTTGACGTTGTCGTCCGACAATACGCGGTTCACCCGGTCCAGCGCTTCGATGGTGCGGGTCAGCACGGTGCCGCCGCCCTCCAGAAGGTCAGACAGGGCGCTGCGCTGACTGCGGATCACCGGAACCTTGCCGTTTTCCACCGTATCCTTCAGCAGCTTCTTGTCGGGCGTTCCGGCAGTGATCTGGACATAGTTGACGCCCGTGATGCCCTGCGGCTCCAGGGTGGCGTAGCTGTCGGTCTTGATCGGCACATCCGAGGTGACGCGCGCCCGGGCGATCACGCGGTTGGGGTCGCTCTTGTCGAGGGCGATCTTGGCGACCTCGCCGACCTTAATGCCGTTGAAATGCACCTCGCCGCCCTCGGAGAGGCCGCGCACCGGCCCGACGAACAGGATGTCGTACTGGTCGTATTCCTGGTTGAAGCTGAGCTTGGCCAGCCAGACCACGAAGACCACCAGTCCCATGAACAGGAACAGGGTCACCGCGCCGACCAGGGCGTAGTTGGCGTTTCTTTCCATCAGCTGGTCCTCGTCGCACTGGTCTGGGCCGAAGCCGTCTTGCGGCTCGCCGCGCGTCCGCGCGGTCCCAGGAAATATTCTTTGATCCACGGATGATCGGAGCGTTCGAGCTCCGCCACCGGCGCCAGCGCCACCACCTTTTTGTCGGCGATGACGGCGACGCGGTCGGTGATCGCGTAGAGGCTGTCGAGATCGTGGGTGATCATGAACACCGTCAGGTCCAGACTGTCGGACAGGTCCTTGATCAGTTCGTCGAAGGCCGTTGCGCCGATCGGATCCAGGCCTGCAGTCGGCTCGTCCAGAAACAGCAGTTCCGGATCCAGGGCCAGGGCTCGCGCCAGACCGGCGCGCTTGCGCATGCCGCCCGACAACTCGGCTGGCTTGAGGTCAGCGGCGCGGGCGGGAAGGCCCGAGAGCGCGATCTTCAGATCGGCCAGTTCCTCGATTTCGCGTTTGGGCAGTTGCGTGTGCTCGAACAGTGGAGCGGCGACATTCTCTCGCACCGTCAGGTTCGAGAACAGCGCGCCCTGCTGGAAAAGCACGCCCCAGCGGCGCTCAAGCGAGCTCCAGCGTCGGCGATTGGCGGTGCGCATGTCGTGGCCAAACAGCTTGACGACGCCGCCGTCGGGGACCTTCAGGCCGATGATGCTGTTGAGCAGCACCGACTTGCCTGAGCCGGACCCACCCACCACGCCCAGCACTTCGCCGCGCTCTACGGTCAGGTCGAGGCCATTGTGAACGACCGTCTCTCCGAAGCGCGAGACCAGACCCGTGATCTGGATGGGGTGGGCGTCGTCGTCAACGTCAACGTCCGCCTGGGGGGCGGGGCCCGGGTTGCGCACGACCGTCATATGTCAAGCTTCATGTAGATCAGGGCGAAAATCGCATCGATCAGGATGATGGCAAAAATGGCATGAACCACTGCGGCGGTGACCCGTCGACCCAGGGATTCGACGTCGTTGCCGACCTCCATGCCCTGACGGCAGCCGATGGCGGCGATGACCGTGGCCATCACAGGCGCCTTGGACATGCCGATCCAGAAATGGGTGGGCCCCACATAGTCGACAATGCGCTGCATGAAGAAGCTGGGCGACAGGTCCAGCACGACCCAGACCACCATCATCCCGCCCGCCAGGCCCGCCAGGGTGGCGACGAAGGTGAGCAGCGGGATCGTCAGCAGAAGCGCAGCGAAGCGCGGCAGGACCAGGGCCTCATAGGGATCGACGCCCATCACCTGCATGGCGTCGATCTCCTGGTTCATCTTCATGGAGCCGATCTCGGCGGCAAAGCTGGAGGCCGAGCGCCCGGCCAGCAGGATGGCGGTGATCAGGATGTTGAACTCGCGCAGCACCGATATGCCGATCAGTTCAACCGAATAGACCTGGGCGCCGAAGTCGATGAGCATGTTGGCGCCCAGCAGGGCGACGACAGCGCCGATAAAGAAGGTGGTGATCGCCACGATCGGCAGGGCGTCGAGGCCCGCACGCTCGGCCAGAGAAATGATCGGCGCCCAGCGTATGCGGCGTGGGTCCACGACACAGCGACCGATCGCCGTCAGCAAGTGGCCCAGGAAGACGAGGGTGCCATAGCCATCGGCGGCCAGACCGAACATGCCCCGTCCGATGCGCTCCAGCAGGGCTTGGACGCCGGGGGGGCGCCGCTTGACCTCGGTCTCGACCTGAACCGCATTGCCGACCAGTTCGAGCAGACGGAGCGTTTCCTTGCGCGCCTTGATCACGCCAGCCGACTTGCGGCCATCGGCGGCGCGGATGATGGCGTAGGCGCCGGCTGTGTCGCATCGGTTGATCTGGCTGAGGTCGAGGCAGACCCCCTCGGAGCCGATCAAGGCCTCGGCCAGCCGACCGGCGGTGTCATACAGGCCACGCGCCGTCCAGTCCCCAAACAACACGACGGTTCTTTGGCCGCCCGTCTCATCAAAGCTGAATTCCGCTGGAACGGCCATGGACGCGAACAGATCCCCTGTGGGTGAAGCCTAGCAAATCAATTGAATAGCCCCAAACGCGCCAAAGCGCAGCTTGTTGCGATCGAGGCCAGGTTTCCGAAAACGCCCCCGCGGGGACCTTTCCGGTGCGACACATGCGCCTTTCGCGTCAGGCTTCAATCATGGTTAACAAATTAAGTTCAGGTCTGGTGCCGTAACTTTCGAGTCGGAGCCAACGGCATGAGCGCTAACCCAAAGCTAGATGAGCGTATGTCGTTTATGCGCTTCGACGAGCGCGACCGCGCCGCGCTGCGCGCCCTCAAGCCGCTCATTGATTCCGAGATCTCTGATGCTCTGGGCAAGTTCTACGGCCAGGTGCGCGCCTTCCCGGAAACACGCAGCAAGTTTCGTGACGAGGGTCACATTGCGTCGGCCGAACGCGCTCAGGCCAGTCACTGGCGTCGCCTGATCACAGCCGACTATGGGGCCGACTATATTCGCGACGTCGAACGCATAGGCCGCGCCCACGTGGACGCGGGCATCGAGCCCCGCTGGTACATGGGCGGCTACGCTGTCGTCTCCGAAGAACTCGTGCGCGTCATTGTTGGCAAGCGGGCCAAGGGCCTGTTCGCCAGCGCCAAGTCTGACGCTGATCTGGCCGACAAGCTGGTGGCGCTGAACAAGGCCGTGTTCCTGGACATGGAACTGGCGGTCTCCAGCTATCTGACCGTGATCGAGGAAGAGCGGGCCGAACTTGAGGCCGAACGTGAGGTCGCCGCCCAGGAGCAAGCCCAGGCGGTAAAGGCCATCGGCGAGGCGCTCTCCCGCCTGGCGGCTGGCGATCTGTCGGCGCGGGTCGATGGCGCCCTGTCGCCCGAGTTTCAGTCGTTGAAGCGTGATTTCGATCAGGCCGCCATCGCCTTGGGCGAGGCCATGAAGGCCGTCGAGCGCGCGTCATCGGGCATCCGCTCGGGCGTTGACGATATCGCTCGCAGCGCCGACGATCTGGCCCAACGCACCGAGCAGCAGGCCGCGACCCTGGAGCAGACGGCCGCCGCCGTGGATCTTCTGACCTCCACCGTCGGCAAGACCGCCCAGAGCGCCCGTGAAGTCTCCGTTCGGGTTAGCGAGGCCAGCGCAGAGGCCGAGCGATCGGGCGCTGTGGTCACCCGCGCCGCCGAGGCCATGACCAAGATCGAAGGCTCGTCCAATCAGGTCTCGCAGATCCTGGGCGTCATCGACGAAATCGCCTTCCAGACCAATCTTCTGGCCCTCAACGCGGGCGTTGAAGCGGCCCGAGCCGGCGATGCCGGCCGAGGCTTTGCGGTCGTCGCCCAAGAGGTGCGGGCGCTGGCCCAGCGTTCGGCTGACGCCGCCAAGGAGATCAAGTCACTGATCGCCGAATCCAGCCGGCAGGTCGGCGAGGGCGTCGATCTGGTCGGCCAGACGGGCGCGGCTCTCCGCGGCATCGTCGAGAAGGTCGGCGGTATCGACAGCCTGATCAACCAGATCGCCGCGTCGGCCAACGAGCAGGCCTCGGCCCTCAGTCAGGTCAATACGGCGGTCAACCAGCTGGATCAGGTCACCCAGCGCAACGCGGCGATGGTCCATCAGTCCAGCCAGTCGACCCAGACCTTGCGCGTAGAGGCGGCCGACCTTGCCAATCGTGTCGGGGCCTTCCGCACGGGCGGCCAGACCCAGACCCAGGCAGAGCCGGCGCCGGATCAAAATCCGGTTCACGCGGCGCGCGCCCGGGTCGCCGCCTTTGCTCGCCCGGGCCGTTGAACCCGGCCCGATCCAGGCCTCGACGAGGTTTCGCTCTAGGGCGAGGGGGGCGGGGCGGTTGACGCCCGGTGAATGAGTTCGAAGGGCAACAGCTCGTCCAGGGGCTCGCCCTTCGAGGCTGAGCCCTTGATGACCCCGGAAATCAGGAGCCGGGTTGCCAGGGAGGCCATCTCGACCACAGGCTGGCGCACTGTGGTCAGCTGCGGCCGGCTAAAGCGGGCGCTGGGGCTGTCGTCGAAGCCCGCCACGGAGACATCACCGGGCGCCATCAGGCCAAGCTCGGCTGCGGCGGCCAGGCAACCCAGGGCCATGTCGTCGTTGCTGGCGAAGATCGCGGTCGGACGGTCGGGCAGACTGAGCAGCGCCTTGGCCTGATCAAGGCCCGACTGGAATGTGAAATCGCCCTGCCGAACCCAGCTGTCGGCGACCGGCAGGTCAAGCTGCTTCATGGCGTCCAGATAGCCGCCATGCCGAGCCTGGCTGGCGCCGTAGCGCGGCTCGCCGACGATGAAGCCGATGCGGCGATGGCCCAGGCTGGCCAGATGCTGGGTCATCTCCCGCGCGGCGGCGAAGTCGTCCATGTGCACGCGGGGTCCAACGCCGTCCCGGCGCTCGGGGCCAAGCCGCACATAGGGCGTGCCGGCCTTGTCGAGTAGTTCGAGGACGGTCTCGTTGTCGCAACTGGGCGGCGTCAGTATGACCCCGTCGGGCTTGAGCGCCGCCAGCAGCGCGGCGACCTCCTGCCTGACGCGTGGGGCATCGTGGTCGATCAGTTCGATCAGCAGGTGATAGCCGGCATCGCGACATTGCAGCGTCGCGCCCAGCTGAATACGGCTGAGATAATCGGCGCCGCGCTCGCTGCGCCAGTGGTCGATGGTCAAGGCGGCGTCCACGAACACCGCGATCACGAAGGACCGCGAACCGGCCAGGCTGCGCGCCGAGAGGTTCGGGCTGTAGTCCAGGGCGCTGGCCGCCTCAAGCACGCGATCGCGCATGGCGGGCCGCACATTGGGCTCTTTGTTCATGACCCGGGAAACGGTCTTGATGGAGACGCCAGCCCGTGCGGCGACGTCGTAGATCGTCACCGAGGCCATTGAACCGCCAAGTCCTGTCGAATGAGACTCAAACCCATCAGTGCAGCCTAGAGCATTTCTTGTGGCTCTAGCGACGCCTGCGGCGAGAAAAATTCACGCGGGTTCAAGGGCATCGGCCAATGACATGCGTGCGGCCTTGTGTCGGCCGACCCGGAAGGCCAGTCTGACCCGAGACGCGGCGCAGACCGTGCTAGGGGAGCGCCTATGTCGCCAAGCGACGAAGCCCGGCCGGCCACGCCGGTCAGGACCAGTTTCATTGCCGCCTATACCCTGGCCCAGATCGGCGCCTTCGTCAGCTTCATGCCTCTGTTGCAGGTGCTGTTGCCCCTGAAGGCCGAGGCGATCGATCCCGCGAACAAGGCCCTGCTGCTCAGCCAGGTGGCGTTCTATGGCGCCCTGGTCGCCAGCGTGGCCAACCTGTTGGCTGGCGCGATCAGCGACCGCACCACCTCGCGCTTTGGCCGACGTCGGCCCTGGATGGTGGTCGGCTCGCTGGGCGCGGCCGGAGCCTATCTGTTGATCATGGCCGCCAAGACGCCGATGGCCCTGATTGGCGGCATCATTCTTTTTCAGCTGATGTTCAACCTGATGTTCTCGGCGCTCGTGGCTGTGCTGCCAGACCGGGTGCCGGACACCCAGAAGGGACGCGTGGCTGCGTTTCTCAGTCTGGGCAATCCGATTGGCACCATGGCCGGCGCCGTGCTGATCGGCGGCCTGCTGGTGACCGAGTTTACCCGCTACGTCGCCATCGCCCTGGTGTTGCTGATCACCCTGGCCCCGTTCGTATTGAAGCTCGACGACAAGCCGCTGGCTCGCGACTCGCGTCCGCCGTTCCAGTTGGGTGCCTTCATCGCCGGCCTCTGGGTCAATCCCCGCAAGCACCCCGACTTCGCCTTCGCCTGGCTGGGTCGGTTCCTGGTGCTGGTCGCTCTGAGCCTGGTGCAGGGCTACATGCTGTACTTCCTGCAGGACGCCTTCGGCTATTCGCGGTTGTTCCCGGGCCACCGGGCCGAGGAGGGGCTGGCGATCCTGACGACGGTCTCGACGGCCTCCAACGTCACCTTCGCTCTGCTGGGCGGCATCCTGTCGGATCGTCTGAAGCGTCGAAAGCTGTTTGCCGCTGGAGCCGCCCTGACCATGGGTCTGGCGATGGTGGTCTTCTCGACGACGCCAAGTTGGCCCGTCATGCTGGGCGCCTATGTCCTGCTCGGCTGTGGGGCGGGCTGCTTCTACGCCGTCGACATCGCCCTGGTGACCCAGGTGCTGCCCTCGCAGCGCGACGCAGGCAAGGACCTGGGCGTCCTGAATCTCGCCAACACCCTGCCGCAAGCCCTGGCGCCGATGCTAGCCTTTGTATCGCTGGGGCCCAGCCACATGGACTTCCGGGCCTTCTTCCTGGTGGCCGCCGCGCTCGCCATGGCTGGCGGTCTGGCCATCCTGCCGATACGAGGCGTGCGGTAAGCCTCTCGGAAGCCCGCAGCCGTGCCGCAGTTCATCACCGTCACCGATCCGGACGATCCGCGCGTCGCGGCCTATCGCGACATCCGCGAGCGCGATCTGGTCGGCCGCCAAGGCCTGTTCATCGCCGAGGGCGAGACGGTGCTGCGCGCTTTCGTCCGCGACGCGCCCGAACGGGTAGTCTCGCTGCTGATCGATCCCAAGCGCCGCGACAAGCTGGACGAGGTGTTCGCGGGTTTGGCCCACGAGACGCCGGTCTATCTGGTCGAGCAGGCGGTGCTGGACGCCGTCGCCGGCTTCCATCTGCATCGCGGCGTCCTGGCGGTGGGCCGCAAGCCCGATCCGATGGCGGCCGATACGCTACTGGCGTCATTGCAGGGCAGGGCGGTGGTGCTGGTGCTGTGCGGCATCGCCAACCACGACAACATCGGCGGGATTTTTCGTAACGCGGCGGCCTTTGGCGTGGAGGGCGTGATCCTCGACAGCGACTGTTGTGATCCGCTTTACCGCAAGGCCATCCGGGTGTCGGTCGGCGCGACGCTCAGTGTGCCCACCGCCTGGCTGGCGCGCGACGAGGACCTCGCCGGGCTCCTGGAACGCCATGGTTTCGAGGTCCTGGCCTTGTCGCCGGCCGCCACCGAAACCCTGGCCCAACTGAGGCCGCCAGAGCGTTCGGCGGTGTTGCTTGGGGCCGAGGGGCCCGGGCTTTCGGCCGCCTTGATGGCCCGCGCCCGGCCGATCGGCATACCGATGGCGGGCGGCTTCGACTCCCTGAATGTCGCCACCACCAGCGGCGTCGTTCTGCATCACCTGCGGTTCGCCGAGCGCTAGGAAACCGGTTTCCTGAATCCGGGACGGGTCCTAAGGTTCGCGGCGAAACGTCAGTCAGTTCGCCGGAAGGTCTGGTCCATGCTCAATCGTCGCGGCGCGCTGGCCACCTTCGTCACGGGCCTGCTGGCCTCGGGCCTGGCGCGCGGGGCGAAAGCGGAGACCCTTCCCATGACCGACCCGACCGAGATTATCGAGCTTTGGCCGGCCGGCCCGCCCGGGGCCGCGAAGGTCACCGCCGTCGAAGCCGTCATCGAGCGCGGCGACCCCGATGGTCTGCGCGACCGCGCCCTGACTCACACCCGCAAGCCGACCCTGGTGGTGTTCCGGCCCAAGACTCCGAACGGCGCCGCAGTCGTGCTGATGCCCGGCGGCGGCTATGAGCGGGTGGTTCAGGACAAGGAAGGCTACGAGACCGCCCGCTGGCTCGCCGACCGGGGCTATACAGCCTTCGTCCTGTTCTATCGTCTGCCGGGCGACGGCTGGGCCGCGGGGCCCGATACGCCGTTGCAGGACGCCCAGCGGGGCCTGCGTCTGGTCAGGTCGCGCGCCGCCGCCATGGGCTTCAGCTCCGACCGTATTGCCATCATGGGCTTCTCGGCCGGGGGTCACATCGCGGCCAGCCTGACGACCCGGTTCGCCGCCAAGGTCTATGAGCGGATAGACGCCGCCGACGATCTTTCGGCCCGCCCCAATCTGTCGGCCCTGATCTATCCGGTGATCACCATGGACCCTGCCGCCATGCACGGCGGATCGCGCAAGCAACTGCTCGGCCCTAACCCGACGTCCGAGCAGGTCGTGCTGTATTCGCCCGAGAAACAGGTCAGCGCCGATCTGCCGCCGGTGTTCCTGCTGCATGCCGCGGACGACAAGTCGGTGCCGGTCGAGAATTCTCTGCTGATGTTCTCGGCCCTCAAGGCCAAGGCCATCCCGACCGAGATGCACGTCTTCGAGGAAGGCGGCCACGGCTTTGGCCTGCGCTTTGTAGCCGGCAAGCCGGTTTCGGCCTGGCCGGGTCTGTTCGAGACCTTCGCCAGGCGCCACGGGCTCTAGTCTGGATTCTGGCGCTTCCAGACGGCGTGTTCCGCTTCGATATGCTTTTGCCAGCGGACCCGAAGCTGGCCCGGCCGCTGGCCATGGCGATCATCGAGGAACTGGGCGTCGACAACGCGGTCGGTGCGGAAGGTGCGGAAGTCTTGCCGCAGCTCACACCAGCCGATCAGCATGCGGACAGTCTCGCGATAGCCTACGGTCACCGGCCAGATCACCCGCTGGCTGACCGCGCCCTGTTCATCGCGATAGTCCAGCCGGATCTTGCGGCCGGCGTGGATCCAGGCGCGGGCCTGGGCGATGTCCAGCCCGTCGGGCGCGGCGTTCCAGGCCGGCGCTGCGCCCGTTGCGGGCTCCAGCACATAGGGCCGCAATCGCTCGGGCACGGCGGCGGCGATCTTGCTGATCAGGTCGCGGGCCGCCTTGGCCAGCACCGGATCGCCCCGGCCGGCCACCCATTGGGCGCCGAGTACGGCGGCTTCGATCTCGTCGGGGGTCAGCATCAGCGGCGGCATGTCAAATCCGGCCTCCAGCACATAACCGACGCCCGCTTCGCCCCGGATCGGCGCGCGCTGCCCGACCAGGGCGGCGATGTCGCGATAGACGCTGCGCTTGGAAGTCTCGAGTTCGACAGCGATTGCGTCGGCGGTGACAGGCGAATGGCTGCGGCGCAGGATCTGGATGATCTGGAATAGGCGTTCGGCGCGTCTCATGAGGACACCATGGCAGAGCTATGCTGACAGCATGTTGGCAGTAGCAAGGGTGATCAACTGACGCGACCTTTTCGAAGCCTTGGCCGCCTAAAGGATGGCTTAAACCTTCCGCACCACGCAGCGAAAGCCGATGTGGCTGGTGGTGGTGTCGATAGGCTGCGGGTGACGCGCCGCCGGTCGATAGCGCCGGCAGTAGTTTTCCGCGCACAGGTGCGAGCCGCCCTTCAGCACCCGTCGCGGAATGACCGGACCCGGTTGGGCGGGGTCATGGCTGCCGCCGCTGGCCGGACCGCGCGGATTGCGGGGTGCGCAGCAGGGTCTGGTCGGGCTGCCCTCGTGGCGGTCGGCCCACCAGTCCGAGGTCCATTCCCAGACATTGCCGATCATATCGTAGAGGCCGTACCCGTTGGCCGGGAAGGTCCGCACCGGCGAGGTGCGCTCGAACCCGTCGGTCAGCAGGTTCTCGCTCGGAAAAGCGCCCTGCCAGTAGTTGGCCAGCATCGCCCCGCCGGGCGCCAGTTCCTCACCCCAGGCATAGGCGGCGGCTTCAAGGCCGCCCCGCGCGGCGAATTCCCACTCGGCCTCGGTCGGCAGGCTCTTGCCGGCCCAGGCGGCGTAGGCGGCGGCGTCGTCATGGCTGACATGGATTACCGGATGATCCTCGATCCCGGCGATGGAGCTGCCCTCGCCAAACGGCTGGTTCCAGCGGGCGTCGAGGATCAGCCGCCACCATTCCCCGCCGCCGGCGCGCGGATCGACCCGGTGGGCCGGCCGCACGAACACCGCCGAGGCCGGGTGGGCGAAGGCTGGGTCCATGCCGGGATAGAGCTTCGGATCGGGCGGAATCTGCGCCAGGGTCACATGGCCCGTCGCCGCGACGAACCGCGCGAACTGGGCGTTGGTGACCGGGGTCTCATCGATCCAGAAGGGATCGACGGCCACGGGGTGGGCCGGGGCCTCTTCTGGATAGTGTTCGTCCGAACCCATCTGGAAGACGCCGCCGGGCAGGGCGATCATGCCGTCAAAGGAAGCCTGGCTCATTGTCGCTGTTGTAGGTCGCGGCGGGGGATCTTGTCACGCCCCGTGCCAGTAGTGCGGGGGGCTACCGGCAGACCTGGTCCAGCGCCGCCAGGTCCAGTGACAGCGGCGGAGCGGGCAGGCCCCTGGCCGCCATGGCGTTTTCCAATGTGACGGGGGCCGCCGCCGCCGGCGCGGCGGCCAGATCCGCCGCATAGAACGGATGCGCCTGCGCCGCTTCCAGCGAGACGAAGGTCACGCCCAGGGACTGGTAGAACGCCAGCAGGCGGGGGGCCATGCGGGCGTCGAACGCGCCCAGGTGCATCAGCAGCACATAGGGGATGTCCTGGCCGTGCAGCGTTGCTGACAGGGCGCGGGAATGGGCCAGGCTCAACTCGGCGGCCTTCAGGTAGCGGGTCTCGAGATCGGCGATGGCCTTCTGATCGCCCCCGGCTACGCAGCGGGCATAGGGCTCGTTCCAGGCGTAGTCGCCAAAGCTCATGGTCACGCTGGCGATGTGATAGCCGCGCGCCTTCAGCAACTCGCGAACGGCGGCGCGCTTTTCGGGCGTGTCGCCCTCGCTGAGGAAGGGGAAGCGGAACCAGCGCCAGTCCGAGCCTGCGGCCAGGCCCTGCAGCAGGGGCTCGTTGCGGGTCAGTTCGGCTTCGAAGGTCGCGACGTCGATCCGGGCCAGGTTCAGATGCGCCCAGCCGTGGTTGCCCAGCGGGTGGCCGGCGTCGCGCCAGATCTTCAGGACGTCGGTCGAGTCCGGCTCGCGCTCAGTCTGGACGCCGTTGATGAAGCCATAAACCGGGGCGGCCTTGGCGTCCTTCAGGGCCGCGAGGAAGGTCTTCGCGATCCCCACGCGGGTCTCGCCGTTTGGCAGGGCGCTGTGAGCCGGCAGGTCATCGACCGTGATCGCCATCCTGATGTCGGAGGCCTGGGCTGTGATGGGCGCGGCGACCAGGCAGGCGGCGAGAAGCGCGCGCAGGGTCATCGGGCGAACAGCTCCAGGGGAATGGACTGGGCCATGAAGCGATAGCCGTCCATCGAAGGGTGCAAGCCGTCGCCCGAATCATGGGCCGGAGCCAGCCGCGTCGGATTGGCCGGGTCGCGCATGATCGCGTCCATGTCGACGACGGCGTCGAAGTTGCCGGGCGCGCGGATCCAGGCGTTGATGGCCGCGCGGTCCTGCTCGTTCAGGGCGTCGGGATGGTAATAGCTTGATCCGCCATAGGGCATGATGGTCGCGCCGATGATCGTGATCCCTCGGGCGCGGGCCTTGTGGACCATCTGGGCGTAGGCGGTGGTGACCTCGGCGACCAGCGCTGCATGCCGGTCGGCGCTGACCGGCTGGTCGCGGGTCAGGACACCCAGGTCGTTGACGCCCTCCAGCACCAGCACATGGGTCACGCCGCTCTGCATCAGCACGTCGCGATCGAAGCGGGCGGCGGCGTTGGGCCCCAGCCCGTCCAGCAGGACGCGATTGCCGCCGATGCCAAGGTTCAGCACGCCCAGCTTGCGGGTCTTCGAATTGGCCTGCAGCCTTGCCGCGAAGGCGTCCGGCCAGCGCTGGTTGGTATTGGGTTTGACGCCATAGCCGTCGGTGATCGAGTCGCCGATCAGGGCGATCGCGCCGGCGCCCTTGCCGGCCTCGACCTCGACGCCCGACAGCTGGAACCAGTGGTCGGTCTTCTGGGCGCCCGGCAGTTCGGCGGCCGAGACCTTGTCACCCTTGACGACATAGGAGGTCGCCCGCGAGCCGGGGTGGGTGGTCTGCACCGCCGGGGCCCTGTCGATGTGGATCGTGATGGCGAGGTCCGACAGAGGCGGGGCCTTGAAGGCGACGGGGTCGGAAAGATACTCGGCGCCGGGCGGCACGACGACCTCTGCTCTGCCGGCGAAGGTGACGGGGCGGTCGGTGGCGGGGTCGATGGCCGGGGCGTCGTTGGTCAGCGGACGGGCCACCCGGGCGGCGGTGACTCGCAGGGGTGTCGTGCCGAAAGCATTGGAGATCCGAACGCGCAGGCGGTCGCCGCCGGTCGTCAGCCGCACGATCTGGCGCAAGGTCGCGTCGTTCAGCGCCTCGGCGGGCAGGGCGTTGTGCTCTTCCGGAACCTGCTGGGCGCTGGCCCAGCTTCCGACCCAGCGGCTTTCCGCGTGGGCGGAGACGCCCAGCGTCAGGACCAGGGCGACGGCCAGGCCGAGGGTGCGGCGGGTGATCTGGATCATGCTTGCTCCGGCACGGCCTGGGCGGGCCGATAGCCGCATTCGTGATAGGCGAAGGCGGCCGCGCCGGTGACGGCGCGGCCCAGACCTCAGCCCAGGGTGCGCTTGTACAGCGCCAGCAGTTCGGCCCAGGCCTTTTCGGCCGCAGGCTCGTCATAGACCTGGCTGCCTTTCACGGTCCAACCGTGGGCCGCGCCGGCATAGACCTCGATCTTGTTCGGCCGCTTGGCCGCGTCGAGAGCGACCTTCAGCTTTTCCTTGTCGGCCGGATCCTTCTTGTCGTCGTTGTCGGCGACGCAGATCAGGTATTCGGCCTTGCTGACCGGCAGGGTCAGGTGCGGACTGGTCGGGGCCTCGGTGACCAGACCGCCGCCGTGGAAGCTCGCCACGGCCGCCACGCGCGACGGCGAGACGCCCGCCGTGCGGAAGGCCAGCGGGCCGCCCATGCAATAGCCCTGCACGCCGACCTTCTTCTTTTTGTTGGTCTGGGGCAGGGCGTCGAGGAAGGCGATATAGGCTGTCGCGTCCCGGTCAGTGCCCTCCGGGGTCACGGTGGCCCGCATCGGCATGATCTTGGCGCGGTCCTCGGGACTGGCGAAGTTGAAGCCGCTCTCGACCACCGGGGCCTTCTTGACCCGATAATAGAGGTTGGGAACCAGCACCACATAGCCCGAGGACGCCAGCCGGCGCCCCATCTCGCGGAAGGCCGGCCGCAGGCTGACCACGTCGGGCCAGACCACGACAGCGGGCCACGAGCCCTTGCCCTCGGGATAGTACAGAGCGGCGTCCGCCAGGCCGTCCGGCGTCTTGATCTCGACGTCCTTCTCCACGACCGGCCCGCCCGCATGGGCCGCGCCGCCGAGCCCGGCGGCCAGTACGGTCATCAGACCGAAGGCGCGGCGGGACACGGTGGGATCGTGGATCAGGCCGGGGTGGATGTCGTCGTCACACATGGCCGATCCTCGCAGTGCGATTTGAAACAGGCCGGGACTTTCGCCGCGAATGCGCGGCGAGGGAAGCCCATTGCGACGCGCTGTCGATGTTCGCGTCCAAGCGTTGCGGCCATAGGTTATCCACAGGTGTTGTGGATAACCTATGGCCGGTTAGCGGCTCTGGGCAGGGATGGCTGCCTAAAGCTGCGCCATATTGTCCCGATCCCTGGAATTACCGCGTCCCGCCCTTGATTGTTTGGTCGGTAGCGCTACCTGACAAGGTGTGAGGCGCGAGCGCCTCTGCCCTTCCTGGGCGTTTCCTCCCTAATGACTGGCCCGGCCTGCGAAGGTCGGGCCTTCTTTTTGGCCGGAACGCTGGAGGCGAGGCGCGCGCGAGCGAGGCGGCGTCCGCGAAGCATCTGAATCAAAAATGAAGGGGGAGTGGTGGTCGCGACAGGGATTGAACCTGTGACATCCTGCGTGTGAAGCAGGCGCTCTCCCGCTGAGCTACGCGACCTAACCGTTTCGGGCGGTTCAGAAGAACCGTTCTCGCCGGGCCGGAAGACCGATCCGCGAGAGGGACGGGCCTATAGCCCGGTGTTTGGCCGGGGGCAAGAGGCCAGAAGGCCGATACAGGCCTGGGGCACATCTAAAAAGCTGTGGATGACCAGATCGCCGCCCAGGGTCTCCACGGGCTCTTCAGTATAGCCGAAGCTGACCAGCAGGGCCGGGACGTTGGCCCGGACAGCGGCGAGGGCGTCGTTGATGCTGTCGCCGACCATCACCGCCCGGCGCGGATCGCCGCCTACGGCCTGGATCGCGGTCAACACGTGGATCGGGTCGGGCTTGGCGGCGGGCGAAAGGTCCGCGCCGATCACGGCGTCGAAGGCTGTGGATAACTCAAGGGCGTCCAGAAGGGCGACCGACAGATTGGTCAGCTTGTTGGTGCAGACCACCAGCCTCGCCCCCGCGCCGCGCAGATCGGCCAGAACCTCGACCACGCCGGGGAAGGGCGCGCTCTCGTGGGCGATGCGATCGAGATAGACCGCGATGAACCGCTCCACCAGTTTTGGGCCGGTCAGGGCTTCCAGCGGATGGCCGGCGGCGGCGAAGCCGCGCTCCAGCAGGGCGCGGGCGCCACGTCCGACCATCAGCCGCACGTCGTCAAAGGGCAGCGGCGGCAGGCCCTCTTCGACAAGGATCATGTTCAGCGCGCCGACCAGGTCGGGCGCGGTGTCGACGAGGGTTCCGTCGAGGTCGAAGGCGATGGTGGCGCCTTTGAGGGCTTGAAGGTCATGCATTGATCTGGCCTTTCGGCTAAACGGCCGGCTAATGCAACTTTGGTTCGTCCCCTAGAGAGTCGCCAGGACCATGACCAGCTCCGCTTCGAACCGCCCCCGGGCCGCCGTGATCCTTGCCGCCGGCCAGGGGACGCGGATGAAGTCGCCGACCCCCAAGGTGCTGCACAGGATCGCCGGCCGGGCTCTGCTGGATCACGCCATCGATGCCGCCGAGGCGCTGGGCTGCGCGCGGATCGTCGTGGTGGTGGGCGCCCACAGCCCCGCCGTTGGTCTCCACGCCCGCAAGCGTCTGGGCGAGGCGGCCGTGGTGATCCAGGATCCGCCGATGGGCACCGGCCATGCTGTTCTGGCCGCCAAGGCCGCCCTGGCCGATTTCGACGGTGACGTGGTGGTGACCTTCGCCGACTGCCCGCTGCTGAGCGCGGCGGTCATAGAGCCTTTGTTCGATCTGCGCGCTTCCGGCGCCGATGTGGCGGTGCTGGGCTTCGAGGCCGCCGATCCGGGCGCCTACGGCCGATTGATCCTGGCCCCCGGCCATGTGCTGCTGCGCATCGTCGAAGCCAAGGACGCTGATGATAGCGTCAAGCAGGTCAAGCATTGCAACTCCGGCGTTCTGGCCGCCGACAGGGCCCTGCTGTTCGACATTCTGGGCCAGGTCGGCAACGACAACGCCAACGGCGAATACTACCTCACCGACGTGGTCGGCATCGCCCACGGGCGCGAGCTTTCGACACGCGCCAGCTTCGCGGCCGAGGCCTCTGTGCAGGGCGTCAATTCCCAAGCCGAACTGGCTGCGGCCGAAGCCGTCTGGCAAAAGCGCCGCCGCAACGCCCTGATGGTCGAGGGAGTCACCCTGCCGGCCCCGGAGACGGTGCACCTGGCCTGGGACACGAAGATCGCCGCCGGTGTGACAGTGGAGCAGTTCGTGGTCTTCGGACCCGGCGTCAGCGTTGCCAGCGGTGCAGTGATCAAGGCCTTCAGCCATCTGGAAGGCGCGACCGTGGGCGAGGGGGCCCTGATCGGTCCCTATGCCCGCCTGCGCCCGGGGGCAGAGATCGGGGCCGATGCGCACATCGGCAACTTCGTCGAGGTCAAGAAGGTCAAGGTCGGAGCCGGCGCCAAGGCCAACCACCTCAGCTATCTGGGCGACGGCTCGGTGGGCGAGAAGGCCAATATCGGGGCCGGCACGATCTTCTGTAACTATGATGGCTTCGACAAGTTCGAGACCCATGTCGGGGCGGGGGCCTTCATCGGCTCCAACAGCGCCCTGGTCGCGCCGGTGCGGATCGGTGACGGGGCGATGACCGGTTCAGGCTCGGTGATCACCAAGGATGTGCCGGAAGGCGCTCTGGCGCTGTCGCGCAGCGAGCAGAAAAACAAGAGCGGCTGGGCCGAGGCGTTCCGGGCGCTGAAACTGGCCAAGAAGGCCAAGGCCGCCAAGAGGGACAAGACATGAGCGCCGACGATCAAAAGCGTCTGTCTGGCGAAGCCGCCGCCGAGCTGGTCGAGGATGGCATGGTGGTGGGCCTGGGCACCGGCTCCACCGCCGCCTGGTTCGTCAAGGCGCTGGCGGCCCGCAAGCTGGATATCCGGGGCGTACCGACCTCGGACGCCACCGCCAATCTGGCTCGGGAACTGGGCATCGCCCTGGCCGCGCTGGACGACGTCAAGGCGCTGGACCTGACGGTCGATGGCGCCGACGAGATCGGACCGGGCCTCAGCTTGATCAAGGGCGGCGGCGCGGCGCTGCTGCGTGAAAAGCTGGTCTGGGAAGCCTCCAAGCGCTGCGTGGTCATTGCTGACGCGGCCAAGCACGTGAAGCGGCTGGGCAAGTTCCCGTTGCCGATCGAGGTGGTGCGGTTTGGCCATGTGCATACCGGCCAGCGCCTCGCCGACATCGCCGCCGAGTTCGAACTGCCGCCGCCGCGCCTGCGGATGGCCGATCGCGGCGTGGTGGTCACCGACGGCGGCAACCTGATCTACGACATGGCTTCGGGCAAGATCGAGGAACCGGCGGCCCTGGCCGCAGCGCTGAAGGCCGTGACAGGCGTCGTGGATCATGGCCTGTTCCTGGATCTGGCCGACGAGGCGCTGCTGGGCACCGACGATGGCGTGGTGCGCCTGACGCCGTGAGTTCCTAGATAGAGCGCCGCTGTTCCTTAGCCTGACTGGAGCCTTCGATGGCTGACTATGACTTCGACCTGTTCGTCATCGGCGCCGGCTCCGGGGGGGTGCGGGCCGCGCGTCTGGCTTCGCTGTCGGGAGCCAAGGTGGCTGTGGCGGAAGAGTATCGGGTAGGCGGCACCTGCGTGATCCGGGGCTGCGTGCCCAAGAAGTTCATGGTCTATGCCAGTGAGGTCTCCGCGCAGCTGAAGACCGCCGAGGGCTTTGGCTGGACCATCGGCGAGCGGTCGTTCGACTGGAAGCGATTCCTGCACGACAAGGACGTTGAGATCGCCCGCCTGTCGGGGATCTATGTCACCAACCTGCAGAAAGCCGGCGCGCATCTGCTGCATGGCAAGGCCCGGGTGATCGACCCCCACACCGTCGAGGTTCTGCCCAAGGAAGGCAGTCAGGACGCTGGCCGCTATACCGCCCGCAAGATCCTGATCGCCACCGGCGGCCGCCCCGTGAGGCCGGATTTCCCAGGCGCCGAGCTGGGCATCACCTCTGACGAGGCCTTCCACCTGCCCACTCTCCCCAAGCGGGTGCTGGTGGTGGGCGGCGGCTATATCGCGGTCGAGTTCGCCGGCATCTTCAACGGTCTGGGCGTGGAGACGACGCTGCTCTATCGCGGCGCCAACATCCTGCGCGGTTTTGACGACGACGTCCGTTCGCACCTGGCCGACGAGCTGGAAAAGCGCGGTATCAAGGTGGTGCTGGGCTGCTCGCACAAGAGCCTTGAGCAGACAGAGGCCGGCCTGGTCAGCACGCTCAGCAACGACCTGACGTTCGAGACCGATGCGGTGATGTTCGCCACCGGCCGCGAGCCCTATGTCGAGGGGCTGGGCCTGGACAAGGTCGGCGTCAAGCTGAACGAGCGCGGCGCGATCGCCGTGGACAAGCATTCGAAAACCAGTGTCGACGGCATCTGGGCCGTCGGCGACGTCACCGACCGGATCAATCTGACGCCCGTGGCGATCCGCGAGGGGGCGGCCTTCGCCCAGACTGAGTTCTACGACAATCCGACCAGCTTTGATCACGACCTGGTGGCCTCGGCCGTGTTCTCGCAGCCGCCGGTCGGGGTGGTCGGCATGACTGAGGCCGAGGCCCGGCACGAGTTTGGCAAGGTGGATATCTATCGCTCGGTCTTCCGGCCGATGAAGGCGACCTTCTACGGCGCTCAGGACCGGTGCCTGATCAAGCTGGTGGTCAAGCAGGACGACGAAAAGGTGGTTGGCGTCCACGTGGTGGGGCCCGACTCGCCCGAGATCATCCAGATGGCCGCCATCGCCGTGAAGATGGGCGTCACCAAAAAGCAGTGGGACTCGACCTGCGCCGTCCACCCGACCCTGGCCGAGGAACTGGTGACGATGAAGGAAAAGTACGCGCCGGCCGATGTGGGCGCCGGATGAGGTCTGTCGCCGGCGCGCAACGTTCCACGAAATGGCTAGGGGCTGTCGCGGTGTTCACCATCGCGCTGGTTCCGTTCGTGGGCTATCTCGCGCCGCTGGGCTTTGCGCCGCTTCTGGCCCTGTGCGGGTTGCTGTCGACGCCGGGACTGGCGCAGTCGCGGCCGGCGTCGCCTCCGGCCATGGCGTTGTTCGTCCTGGTGGTCTGGGCCCTGATCAGCCTGTCCTGGAGCCCCGGCGCGCCGAACCCGGCCGACCTGAAGGACAGTGGGGACATGGAGTCCTTCACCGGACTCAAGCTGCTGTTCCAGTTGGCGCTGTACGGTTCGGCGATCGCCGCCATGCGCGGTCTGTCTGACCGGTCCGCCCGCAGCGCCGCCACGGTGCTGGCGGTGAGCGCCCTGTTTCTGGCCCTTCTGGTCGCCCTGGACGGGGTGAGCGGGGCGGCCTTCTATCAATGGCTGAGATCCGCGACCAACGATCCGATCCGACCCGATCTTGCGGTCGTGAAGGTGTCGATCGCCACCTACGCCCTGGCGCTGCTGTTCTGGCCCACGGCCCGGATCATGAGCGGGCGGGGCTGGACGCCCGCCGCTTTCGTGCTGCTGGGCGCGGTGATCATCGGCGCCCTCGCGCTGAGCGCCGACGCCAGCTGGGCCGCCCTGGCATTTGGCTTCGTGGCCTTTGGGGCGGTTCGGCTGTTTGGCAAGGTGGCTGCGCGCCTGCTGGTCGCCGCCGTCGCCGCGCCCTTCGTGCTGGGTCCGATCATGTTGCTGTGGGGCGTACATTCGGGACTGATCGCCTGGCTGCATCGCCACGTGCCGCGCTCCTGGGACGCCCGCCTGGATATCTGGGCCTTCACCGCCGACCATGTGCAGGCCCACGCCATTCGCGGCTGGGGCCTGGACGCCAGCCGCACCTTTGGCCCGGCGATCCCGCTGCACACCCACAACGCCGCCATGCAGCTCTGGCTGGAGCTTGGCGCCGTGGGCGCGGCCTTGGGCGGCATCTTCTTCAGCTGGGTCGCTTACAGGATTGTGGCCCTGACCGGCGAGTCCCAGGAGGATGGCGCCATAGCGGCTGGCGCTCTGGTCACCTATCTGACCATCGGCGCTCTGAGCTTTGGGGTCTGGCAGGAATGGTGGCTGGCCCTGGGCGCTCTGACCATCATTGCCTGCGATATCTCGCGCAAGGATTGAAGTCGCCACGCCGTCCGCTAGGATGAACTTTCCTCACTCTCGTCAAAAAGCGGCGATCGGCCGCATGATTTTGCCTTTTCCCTGCGGCTACGGTAAAAGCCGCTCCCTTTGAAGTTATAGAGCCTGTCATGACCTCGCGTTGGACCCCCGCCACCTGGAGAGCAAAACCCGCCAAGCACATCCCGTCCGACTATCCGGATGCGGGCGCTGTGGACCGGGTCGAGCAAACACTTCGCCAGATGCCGCCGCTGGTGTTTGCGGGCGAGGCGCGTCGGCTGAAGACCCTGCTGGGTGACGTGGCCGAAGGCCGCGCCTTCCTTTTGCAGGGCGGCGACTGCGCCGAGAGCTTCAAGGAATTCCACGCCGACAACATCCGCGACACCTTCCGGCTGATCCTGCAGATGGCGGTGGTGCTGACCTTCGCCGGCGGCAAGCCTGTGGTGAAGGTGGGCCGCATCGCCGGCCAGTTCGGCAAGCCGCGCTCGGAGCCGATCGAGACCATAGATGGCGTGACCTTGCCGTCCTACCGGGGCGACAACATCAACGGCATGGACTTCACGGCCGAGGAGCGCATCCCCGATCCAGATCGTCTGCTGAAGGCCTATGGTCAGTCGGCCTCGACCCTGAACCTGCTGCGCGCCTTCGCCAATGGCGGCTATGCCGACCTGCACAACATCCACCGCTGGACCTTGGGCTTCGTGGGCGACAGCCCGCAGGGCGCGCGATACCGCGAGCTGTCGGAAAAGATCAGCGAAAGCCTGGCCTTCATGGCCGCCATCGGCGTGACGCCGCAAAGCCATCCGGGCCTGCATCAGGTGGAGTTCTTCACCAGCCACGAAGCCCTGCTGCTGGGCTTCGAGGAAGCCATGACCCGCGTCGATAGCACCTCGGGCGACTGGTACGACACCAGCGCTCACCTGCTGTGGATCGGCGAGCGCACCCGTCAGCTGGACGGCGCGCACATCGAGTTCATGCGCGGCGTCAAGAACCCGATCGGCCTCAAGTGCGGTCCCACCATGGAAGGTGACGACCTGCTGCGCCTGATCGACGTGCTCAACCCGCACAACGAGCCGGGCCGCCTGACCCTGTATGGCCGCTTTGGCTCCGACAAGATCGCCGACCGCCTGCCGCGCCTGATGAAGGCGACCAAGGCGGCCGGCCGTTCGGTGGTCTGGGCCACCGACCCGATGCACGGCAACACGCTGAAGGCCTCGACCGGCTACAAGACCCGGCCGTTCGACCGCATCCTGTCGGAAGTCAAATCGTTCGTGGAGATCGCCCATGCCGAAGGCGTGCACCCCGGCGGCGTCCACCTGGAAATGACCGGCCAGAACGTCACCGAGTGCCTGGGCGGGGCGCGGGCGGTGGGCGAAGGCGATCTCGCCGACCGCTACCACACCCACTGCGATCCGCGTCTGAACGGCGAACAGGCCCTGGAACTGGCGTTCCTGGTGGCCGAGAAGCTGAAGTCGGATCGCGATGATCAGCGCAAACTGGCCACTGGCTGACGCGCCGGTCGTCATTGCTGGCGCCCCTTCAAGCGCGGGTATAGCCTCCGCCCCTCATGGAGGAGGCGGGGTGAAATGATGGGTTCAACCATCTCTCGCAGGGGTCTTGCGGGGTTGATGGCGACGCTCGTCGCCGCGCCGGCCCTTGCTCGGGATCCGAACGCTCCGCAGGTCGCCCGTGAAGAGCCGCTGAAGTATCTGGACGCGGCCCGTCGCCTGACGGTGCAGGTCATGCTGAACGGCCAGGGGCCGTTTCACATGATGATCGACACCGGAGCCAACAGCTCGATGATTTCCATCGAGACCGCAGACAGGCTGGGACTGGCGCGGGGCGAGCCGGTGAACGTGCACGGCATCGCCGGCGTGCACGCTGTCGACACCGTGGTGATCGACACCCTGCAGATGGGCCACCGCGTCCGGCGCCAGATGAAGGTGTCGATCGTCGCCGAACGCTATCTCGGCGCGGCCGGCCTGCTGGGCCTGGACTGGCTGGGCGCCGACAACCTGATGCTGAACTATGGTCAGCGACGCATGGCTGTTGGCGAGCGCTTGCCGCGGGCCGACGACCAGACGGTGGTGGTCAAGACCCGTACGCGCAGCGGTCTGACCCTGATCGACGTTTCCATGCCCGGTCAGACAATGGTCGCCCTGCTGGACAGCGGATCCATGGCGACGATCGGCAATCTGGCGCTGTTCCGGGCGGCGCAGAAGCGCAAGGCGATCATTGGTGAAACCTTTGATATCCAGCTGCGCGGCGCCACCGGCCAGACCCTGCCCGGGCGACTGGTGGTGCTCAACCGGCTGACCCTGGGCAAGATGACCCTGGTGAACGTGCCCGTGGTCATGGCCGCGGTTCATACCTTTGACTACTGGGGACTGACCCGTGAGCCGGCGATCCTGATCGGCTCCGATATCCTGCAGAAGTTCGAAACCGTGGCCCTGGATTTCAAGCGCCGCGAGGTGCGCTTCAAGATCGCCGGTCCCGGCTGAGGCCCGTCTGACGGAAACGCGCGCGGCGTGCGACGGCGCAGCTTGACCCGCCGCGCGGCGCTCTCCAATGGTTGTTTGAATGGAGGGTGCTTATGCGTTTGCAGGCTAGGTTGAAGCGCGAGTGGGTGTTCCTGAAGGGGCTGATGCGCACGCTCAAGCGCGTGAAATCCATCGCTCCCGACAGCGCCAACCTGATCTGCGATGATCTCGAAGCGGCGGTCGACCGTTGGTCTGGCAGCCCCGCGATCACCTTTGAAGGCAAGACGATCACCTATGCCGAGCTGGATGCCATCGCCAACCGTTACGCCCACTGGGCCAAGGGGCAGAGCATCACCCGCGGTCAGACGGTGGCGCTGTTCATGCCCAACCGCCTGGAATATCTGGCCATCTGGTACGGGCTGTCCAAGGTGGGCGTCGCCACCGCGCTGATCAACAACCAGCTGACCGGCCCGGCCCTGGCCCACTGCCTGAACATCTCCCAGGCCTTGCATTGCATCGTCGATCCCGAGACCTCGCCCTGTTTCGAACAGGTCAAGGATGGTCTTGGCCGTCACGTCCAGCAATGGGTGCTGGGCAAGGCTCATGGCGACCAGCGCGATCTGGTCAACGCCCTGAAGAGCTGCAGTCAGCTGCGTCCCGATCGCGAGACAGCCCGGGGCGGGCTGACCGCCAAGGACACCGCACTCTACATCTTCACGAGCGGCACCACCGGGCTGCCAAAAGCCGCGCGCATCACCCACATGCGGACGCAACTCTATATGCGCGGCTTCGCCGGTTCGACCGACGCCCGTCACACCGACCGCATCTATGTGACCCTGCCGCTCTATCACGCCACCGGCGGCCTCTGCGCCATGGGGGCGGGGCTGTTGAATGGCGGGTCGATCGTGCTTCGCAAGAAGTTCTCGGCCACGCACTTCTGGAGCGATATCCGCACCGAGAACTGTACGATGTTCGTCTATATCGGCGAGCTGTGCCGCTATCTGGCCAACCAGCCGGCCAGCGACGAGGACCGCAACCACAAGATCCGCCAGATCTTCGGCAACGGCCTGCGGCCCGACGTCTGGGACGACATGATGGATCGCTTCAAGGTCGGCGGCGTACTGGAATTCTATGGCGCCACCGAGGGCAATGTCTCGTTCTTCAACTTCGACGGGCGGCGCGGGGCCATCGGCCGTATCCCCGGCTATCTGAGGAAGAAGTTCAACACCCGCATCGTGCAGTTCGATGTGGAAACAGAGATGCCGATCCGGGGCGCCGACGGTTGCTGCATCGAGGTGGCGCCGGGCGAGGTTGGCGAATGTATTGGCCAGATCGCCAATGACGCCCGATCCAACTTTACCGGCTATGCCGACAAGGCTGCGACCGAGAAGAAGGTTCTGCACGACGTCTTCGCCAAGGGCGATGCCTGGTTCCGGACCGGCGACCTGATGCGCACCGACGGCGACGACTACATCTATTTCGTCGACCGGATCGGCGACACCTTCCGCTGGAAGGGCGAGAACGTCGCCACCAGCGAGGTCTCCGAGCGCCTGGCCGGGGTGCCCGGGGTGCTGGAGGTCAATGTCTATGGCGTCAAGATCGGCGATCTCGACGGCAAGGCCGGCATGGCCTCGCTGGTGGTGGGACCCGAGTTCGATATCACGACCCTGGCCGAACATGTCGATCGGGAACTGCCGGCCTATGCCCGGCCTATCTTCGTGCGCCTGCAGCGCGAGATCGAGACCACCGGCACCTTCAAGTATCGCAAGATCGATCTCGTCACCGACGGTTTCGACCCGGCCATGACCAAGGACCCGCTCTATTTCCGTGATCCGGCCAAGGGCTATGTGAAGATCACCAAGGCGGTCTGCGCCAAGGTCGTTGCCGGCGGATACAAGCTCTAAGAAGAACTTTACATTTCAAAGTGAGTTCGCTATTCCTCGCCTCATTGAGCGCTGGGGAGATGCGTTGTGACTGAAGAGATGAAGGCCATCCGCGACGACATCGCGTTCATGCGCGCCCTGGCCGAAGAGGGGCGTCAGGCTCCTTTGCTGGGCGGCTCGATGCTGGTTGCGGCGGGCGCGATCTTTGGTACGGCCAGCCTGATCCAGTGGGCGATCCTGTCGAAGGTGTTGCAGGCTCCATCCGTGATGCTGATGGTGGTCTGGGTCGCCGCCGTTCTCCTTCACCTGGTGATGGTGGCCGTGCTCAGGCGCGGGGTCGGCGCCAAGCCCGGGGCGGGCTCATCTGGCAATCGCGCCATGCGCAACGCCTGGATGGGCGTGGGCTGGGGCTGTTTCGTGATCTTCACCGCCCTGGCCGTGGCCAGCTGGAAAACCCGGGACCTCAACCTGATCAACTTCTCACCGTCCATCGTGCTGGCGCTCTATGGCGGCGCATGGTCGGTGGCGGCGGCGATGTCTCGGATAGTCTGGCTAAGGGTCGTGGCGGTCGCCTCTTTCGCGAGCGCCATCGGGATGGCGCTGCTGATGGGCAGTAGCTGGGCCTGGCTGGGTTACGCCGCCGCCCTGTATCTGCTGGCTATGGTCCCGGGCCTGATCCTGATGCGACAAGAACCTTCGGACATCGTCTAGGTCGCCATGGACGATTTCGAGATCGAACACATCGACGAGGTCATTCACGGGCGCGTGCGTCTGGGGATCATGGCCTATCTGTCGGGCGCCGAGGTCGCGGAGTTCAACGCGCTGAAGGCCAAGCTATCGGTCACCGACGGCAACCTGTCGGTCCACCTGCGCAAGCTGGAAGACGCGGGCTACGTGGCCATCGACAAGAGCTTCGTCGGCCGCAAACCTCTTACGCGCGTCAGCCTGACCGAGATCGGCCGCGCGGCCTTTGGCCTTTATCTCGACGCCATCGGCAAGCTGGTCGATGGGCGCTGAAATCGCCTCGTCCAAACCCGCGTTTCTCGCGTATCTGTAACAAGACGCAGGGGCGGAGCGAGACGTGGTGAGTGGTTCTATGACGCGACGCGTCGGCTTGACGGCCCTGGCGGGATCCCTGGCGAGCGCGTGCTCGCCGCTTTCGATGTTCGCGACCCTGACGCCCAAGGACGCCGCTCGCACGCCCTTGCGGGGCGCGGCCTACGGGAAAGGCGCGCGTCAGACTCTGGACGTCTATGCGCCGCCCACGGCGACGGGCGCAGAGCCGGTGGCGGTGTTCTTCTATGGCGGTTCGTGGGATTCTGGTCGGCGCGCCGACTATGCCTGGGCGGGCAGGGCGGTGGCTGCGCGCGGTTTCCTGACGCTGGTGCCAGACTATCGTCTCTATCCCGAAGTCGTCTTTCCAGACTTCCTCGACGACTGCGCGGCGGCGGTGCGCTGGGCGGTCGACAACGCCAGAGCCCTGGGTGGGGATCCTGACCGGGTCGTCCTGATCGGTCACTCGGCCGGCGCCTACAATGCCGCCATGCTGGCCCTGGACCCTCGCTATCTGAAGGCGGCGGGCGTCGAACCCGGGGCTGTACGGGCTTTCGCTGGACTGTCGGGACCCTATGATTTCCTGCCCCTGGATGGGCCGATCACGCGGCGCACCTTCGGTCAGGCCCCGGATCTGCCGGCCACCCAGCCGGGACAGTTCGCGAGCGCCCGCTCGCCGGCCGCTTTCCTCGCCTCCGGAGACGCCGACACCACGGTCTATCCGCGCAACACCCGCAAGCTGGCCGCCGCCCTGCGCCAGGTGGGCGGCAAGGTCGAGGAGCGACACTATCCGGGGCTGGACCACGCCGACACGGTGCTGGCCCTGTCGCGCCCGTTCCGCGCCAAGACCAACCTTCTGGGCGAGATGACGGCCTTCCTGAAGGCCGCTGCGATCTAGCTGCAGACCCCGCCGTTCAGCTTGCGCTGATAGGCCTCGGCCAGGCTGAGATACGGCGGGATGAAGGTCTGGACCGCCACCGGCTTGCCGTCGGTCGTCACCCCGGCCAGGCCCGCCCGCATCTCGAAATGCAGGTGGATGGTAGTGGGCGTGCCGCCAAAGTCGTTGGACACCTTGCCCAGCTTCTGGCCGGCCGTGACCTTGGCTCCCTCGGCCACCGCCAGGGTCGACATCTGCATGTGCAGGTAACGGTAGGTGTAGTGCGGCGCGGCCTTGCCCACGAGCGTCACGGTATAGGTCCCGATGTCGGTGATCGTGCCGGCCTCGGTGGCGACCGCCCAGTGTTCGTTCTTCTTGCAGGTGGCCGGGCGGATGTCCTGGCCCTGGTGACCGGTTCCCGAGGCGCAAAGGGGGCTGGTCCGCGAGCGCGCCTCGCAGAAATTGTCACGCCAGGGCAGGGTGTAGTTCAGGCTGTCGCACTGGCTGGGCTTGCCGGGCGGTCCCATGCCGCCGCCGGGGCCATAGACCTGGGAGTTGGCGAATCCGGCTTCCTGCAGGGGCCAGCACATGGCCGGCGCCCAGACGGTGCGATCCAGATAGCCCGAGCCCTGTCCGCTGGGCAGCTGGCCGGCGGGGCCGTGGTCGAAGGTGGCCGGCGAGGGGGCGGGCGGCTCTGCCGGCTGCACCGGATCGCCGGGGCTGGGCGGCAGGGGCTCGGAGGCTTCCTGCTCGGCGCCGCCATCGACGGGCTCGTCATCGGCCTTGGGCGGGCCGGGGTCGGCCGACGGCGGCTTGGGCGGCGCGTCGGGCGCGGGCGTCTTGGGATCGCAGGCGGTCAGGGCCTGGGCGGCCAGAACCGCCAGGGCCAGGGGCGCGGTCAGCTTGCTCATCGGCTCAGCCCCCCAGGCCGGCTTCGGCGCGGGCGGCGGCGCCCAGCACCACGGTCGTGGTCTTGCCGACCAGACCCAGCACATAGTTGTCGTCAGCGCAGCGCAGATCGCCCGCCTTCTCGCAGCGGATCTCGACGGTGTAGAGCACGCCATAACGGATGAAGCTGGCCAGCTGGCCATCGACCGTGCGCTGCACGGTCAGGCCTTCGGGACCAACGGGATCGATCTTCAGGGGCTTTGAAGCGGGCAGGGGAATGATGGCGGTCGTGCCGCTCAGCGAGATGCCGGCCCCGGGGGCGTCGGCTGTGATCGTGTAATAGTCGCCGAAGCTGTAGATACGCGCCCCGGCCGTCAGCTTGGCGTCATTGGGCAGCAGGATCGGCACGCGGGTGGCGTCCACCTCGCCCTTGTCCAGATTGGCGCCCAGGGTGTCGGACGCGCCGCCGCTCTGGCGCAGGCCGCCCACGGCGCCCTGCCAGTCGACCCGGCCGCCTCTGCGGGGTGGAACGGTCGTCGCCGGAGGGACCCGGGTCACAACGGGCGGGCGGGTGGCGCCGATCGGCGCGCCGGTCGCCGGATCCACCCGTGTCTGCGCTGTGACGCGCGAGGCGATGGTCGCGCCCACGCCCACGGTCGCGACGACTATGGCCGCCGCGACGATCAGTTGTCCGTTACGCATGGTCCCCACCGCATAACCCCGTTCTTTCAACCCTAGCGCGGATCGAAGGTGTTGTTAACCCTTCCGACTCGGGTCCAGCGATTGAACCGGCGCGGCTTCGTGGCTATATGGCCGGACTGCCTTGGGCCCATGTGTGTGGCGGCCCCAACAAAGCCCAGCTTACTCAAGGGGATACAGGTTCCGCCATGCTGCTCACCATGCTCAAGGCCAAGCTTCACCGCGCCACCGTCACCCAGGCTGACCTGGACTATGAAGGCTCGATCGCCATCGACCGCGACCTGCTGGACGCCTCGGGCATCCTGCCCAATGAGCAGGTTGATGTGCTGAACATCACCAATGGCGCGCGCTTCACCACCTACGCCATCGAGGCCCCGCGCGGCTCCAAGGTGATCGGCGTCAACGGCGCCGCCGCGCGTTTGGTGCAGAAGAACGACACCGTCATCATCGTCACCTACTGCCAGCTGCCGGCCGAGGAAGCGCGCAACTACGCGCCGACCGTGGTGCTGCTGGATAACGGTAACCTGATCAAGAAGGCCGCCTAGGATGCGCCGTCTGGTCGGACTAACCCTCGTCGCCGGCCTGCTGGCCGGCTGCGCGCCCAAACTTCCCGAAGGGATCGATGAGACCCGCCTGACGGAATCCATCGGTCGCGCCATCGGCTCGCCCTCGACCTGCGTGATGGTGGCCGACGCCTCGGGCGCGATGGTCTGGCGCGCGGGCGGCTACATCACCTGCGCCCGCAACCTGCCGACCTGCGCGGGCGGCCAGCCGGTGATCGCCGAGGTCGTGCTCAAGAGCGCCATCGGAAAGCCGGCCCGCTTCGCCAGCTGTCCGACGGGCACGGGCGGGGTCAACACCGTCGGCTGGGCCATGGGCCCGGTGCCGACCAGCGAGGGCAAGCCCGCCCGCAACCTGACCTATGTGGCGGTCATGGAAGGCGAGCGGGCCCTGCCGGGGCGCGAGGTTCAGGAGCGCGTCGAGCGCGCCTTCACCAAGGCTGGCTTTTAGCGGGCCACCTCATAGGTGGCCGTGACGTCGATCCGCACCTTCAGCTCGCCGGCGGCGATCTGGGTGGAGTCGGCCATTTCGCGCTTGGCCATGGCGAACACCGGCATCGGCTGCGGGGGTGAATAGCCGCCGCCTTCGCCCAGATTGACCAGGCGCACGATCTTGTAGCCCGTGGCCCGGGCATAGAGGTCGGCCTTGGCCTGCAGGGCCTTCACGGCGTCCATGCGGGCTGCGTCCTCGGCGACCTGCGGGTTTTGCAGGCCAAAGCTGATGCCGCCCACGGTGTTGGCGCCGGCGCCGACCGTGGCGTCCACCGCCTGGCCCAGCTTGCCCAGGTCGCGCACGGTCACCGTCACCTGGTTGCTGACCTGATAGCCGTTGAACTTCGGCGGCTGGTTCTGCTCGTAGATGTATTGCGGGTTCACGTTCAGGTTCGAGGTCTGGATGTCGCGGTCGGCGATCCCGGCCTTGCGCAGGGCGGCCATCACCTGGTTCATCTTCGCGCCATTGGCCTTCAGGGCCCCGGCGGCGGTCATGTCGTCGGTCTGCACGCCCAGGGTGATGGTGGCCATGTCGGGGGCCACATTGGTCTCGCCAAAGGCGGCCAGGCTGAAGGTGGTGGCGCGGAAGGCGGCGTCCGGCGCGCTCTGGGCCATGGCGGGGGCCGAGGCGAGGGCCAAAGCGCCCCCCATAATCACGGGGAGGGCGGCGGGGATCAGGGCGGCGGAGGCGATGCGGGCGGCGAACGAAGTCATGACTGAAGTCTCCTGTCGGGTGGTCCTGTAGGCTTGACCGACCCTGTATGGTTCCCTGATGACGGAACGAACCTGAACGGGAGCTTTAAGCCGCGTTGTGCCCATGCTAATGCGCCCTTCCTCCGGACGTGACGCCCGTTCATGGGGGCCTGTAGCTCAATGGTTAGAGCCGACCGCTCATAACGGTCTGGTTGGGGGTTCGAGTCCCTCCGGGCCTACCATACCAAAATTTATTGAACAAAATCAAAGACTTACGGCTTTGGAGCGCTACCACATTCGGTGGCGTAAGTCTCTGATTTCACTCGCTATCTGCTTTTCTGAGGTAGATCGTGTCGCAGTCAGATGTTGGTACATTTGCTGGTATCGCGCTCGATACCAGCAAATGTACCAACAGAATGTCTAATTGCTGAGTCCGATCAAAGGCTTACCCGCTAAGGGTTTGCGAGTTCGCCGACGGCGGAATCGGTAGCGGATGTGGGTCCCACTGCAGGACCTGAACCCACTACGAGCCGAAACTGGTGGCATTGCTGTCAGCAGCAAGCGCCACCAGCCGATGCTCGCAGCGATCATGATTTGAGTTGCGGACGTCCGCTCACAAGCCCAGGCGCCGCCTGCAAACGGGCGCAGGGGGCGTGCCGGCACACCATCGCTCCAAAGGGCGAGGTAACTTGTTCGTGATGTAGACGGATTTTTAACGGTTCCGCTTGGAACCGATCTTGTCACTGCGGATGAAGCAGTTCAAAGGACTCAGTTGAGTGTCCGGCAGGATACTCACCGAGGGATTTGGCCCCCTCGGTGAGCTAAATCCGGATCATCTGCATAAAACCAAGATGCAGCAGTGCGACGATTTCTTAACGAGGGGGAGCTTGTACCCTAGAATCTCGCACTGTCAACGGTTTTGTAAAAGGGGCAAATTGACCCCAGAAAGTTGACAATGCAGTACGAACTTCAAGTTTTTGAGACTGAAGAGAAGGAAGCGTTTCGCACCATCAACCGTGACGGCGAACCGTGGTTCGTCTTGGCTGATGTCTGCAAGGCGCTGGACATCGGAAACCCCTCGCAGGCCGCGAGCCGTCTCGATAGCGACGAAAAGTCGACCCTCACTACTAATGAGGGTCGGGCGGGGCCGCAGGCCATGACCATCATCAACGAGTCGGGACTGTTCAGCCTGATCCTGACAAGCCGCAAAGAGGGCGCGAAGCGTTTCAAGAAGTGGATCACTTCGGAAGTGCTTCCCTCGATCCGGAAGACTGGTGGCTACGGGCGCACCAAAACCCCTCGGTTCATCGAGAGGTTTAATGCGAATTGGGATCGGGTGTCGCCGGGGCATTTCTCGGTGATTTCCGAGTTGATGATCCGTCTCAACGGCCGCCTGGAGATGTTGGGGCATGTCATGGCCGATCTTGCGAAGGACGGGAAAACTGAGAACCGACCTGACGGCAGCGTCGGGCGACGTTTTCCAGCTGGCTTACGGAAAACCATCCGAGGGTAGCTGACAATTACAGCTACTATCTGCACTGGACGCCGAAGAAGGAGTTCGACGCGCGCCAGTACCCCAACAGCATGTTGCCGCTTTACATCGAGTTCGTGGAAACAGTTTGGATTCCTCAGCACTCGCGGCGTTACTTCAGCACTCGCGATCCGGAAGTCATCCCGCACCTGCCCAAACTGATGGCGAGCGTTGCTGCTCGGCCCCACCCGATGCCGCGCATTACTCAGAAAGGTCGATGACATGACGAAAGCCCCGCGCCAGACCAGCGACAAGGTCTCGACTATCGCTAGCAAAATCCTTCGCGGCGAAAAGGTCTCTCCCGCACAAATGAAGTCGGTTGCAGCCTCAGCTCTCGCGCAAGACCAAAAGCCGAAGCGGTAACTCCACTGCTATGAGGGCCCATCCGGTGGATAGCTGGATGGGTTCCTCATTTGGAGCTAGGCACTGGATCTGAGGTTCTGGAAGCTTCGGGCCTATGGACTTGCTGACCGCCTATTTGAGTGGCTTGAGATTCAACTTCGAGACGGTTAGTCAACCAACTCTCTTGGTTCTCATAAGCCAATACGCGCGTTTTCGGGACCAAGTTTGTAGGTTCGGTTGTTGGTATCATCACCAAAATGTTGAATGCTTTCAACATAGAGTGGACACCTCCGGGCCTACCAACCTTCTCTGACGTCATCGGCCCTTAAGCCGCCATCGCCCGCTTGGCCGCCTGAGCCAGGAAGCCCGAGCGCGTGAAGCCGTGGGCCTCGGCGTACTGGTCTATCGCGCGCAGGGTGTCGTCGGGCAGGGTGATGTTGACCCGCACGATCTTGGTCTTGGTTTCGGCCATGACCAGGATGGCGACGCCATCGCGGTTGACCGGATCGGTCATCACGGCTTCCAGAGATGACGGCTCGGGGATCGGCTCGTCGTCTTCGGCCAAGCCTTCCAGGTGCAGGGCCAGGGCTTCTTCCGCCATGGCGCGGGCCTCGTCCAGGGTGGAGCCGGCCGTGACGCAGCCGGGCAGGTCGGGGAACGACACGCCGTAGTCGCTGGCGGCTTCCTTGTGGATCAGGGCGATATACTGGACCATTTGACTACCTGAGCTTGATCCCGGCCTGCGCCTCGATGGAGCGCAGTGTGCCGGTCGGGAAATCCTTGCGAGGGTGCGGAACCGTCACGCGCCCCGGCTTGGTAGGATGCTTGAACTGCTTGTGCGACCCCTTCTGGGCGACCTCCCGCCAGCCGTCGGCCAGCAGCGCCGAGATGATGTCGCGACTATTCATGCGTAATTATACACACGAGCGTGCTTTTGCAAGGTGCGTGTGGATCAATGCGCACGGCGCGCCCCGCGCGCAGATCGCCGACTCATGAGATCGTCATGCTCTGGCGGCATGGTCCCGCCCGAACCGATCTTGGGAACCCTATGAAACCGCCGATCAAACGCCTGTCCGACCTCAAGCCCGCCACCCAGGCCGAGGTCTATGCGCGCGCTACGCCCAAGGCCTCGCGCCGCAAGACCGCTAAGGTCCTGACGCCTGCGGAGAAGGCGGCGTTTCTGGCGTCGCGGCCGGATCTGGCGCCGAAATCCTGAGCCAGCCTTTAGCTTCTAGATTGATGAGGGTTCGCTGGCGGTCTCCGCCATCCGCGTCCGCAACCCGACCTTCTCCGACGTCTTGTTGAACTTCTCCGCCACCGCCCGGTCCAGGTCGATGCCCAGCTGCATGGCGATCAGGTCGGCGCAGATGATGACGTCGGCCAGTTCTTCGGCCAGGTCGGCGACGCTGGCGCGGGAGCCCTTGATGCCCATCCGCTCGCGTTCCAGCTTCTTGATCAGGTTGCAGGCCTCGCCCACCTCGCCGGCCAGTTCGTTGCCGCGATAGGACAGGGTGATCTGGCCGTCGGTGTCCCACTCGGCCTGCCGGGCCAGGTTGGCGGCGCGCAGGGTGGGGTAGGGGGCGTCGCTCATCGTCAGGCCTCGTCGAGAATGCGGCGGACGGCGGCGCGCAGCACCTCTGACGCCTTCTCGATGCTCAGGCCCTGCTCGCGGCGCAGCCGGGACCAGGCCTCGAAGCTGAGCAGCAGGTCCAGGGTCTCGACCTTCAGCGGGTCATCGGCCAGCGGCGGGCGCAGCTCGCGCACCAGGATCTGGCGCAGGACGATCACCAGCTTGCCGCTGTCCTGGCTGAGAAAGCGCGAGCGGTGGCGGTAGGCTTCCGAGGCGTGCTTGAAGGGCGCGATTCGCTCGAAGGCGAAGGCGCGGCGGTCAACCAGTTCGAGGATGCGGTCCTTCCAGTCGGTCGACCGGAACGGAGTGTGGACCACGGCGCGCAGTTCGTCCTCGATGGCGACGGACATCTCGCTGTACAGGCTGTCCATGTCCTTGAAGTGCCGGAACACGGTGCGCAGACCCACATCGGCGCGGGCCGCCACCTGCTCGGCGCTGGGCGACATGTCGCCGGTGCGGATGATCTCCAGCATGGCGTCCACGATGCTGGCGCGGTTGGTCTGGCCGCGACGGCGACGGCCATCGGTCTGCTGCGCCGGATCGTCGGTCGCCTTGCTTGCTTCTTGCGTCACGCAACCCCGCCAGACAAATCAGCTCCGGATTTCCTTAAGGCGCAGCGCTCTCTGGCGCCAGTGTTCACGCAAACAGCGGTGCGCAGCCGGTGGCCTCCATCAGGTCGTCGATCCGGGCCTGATCCGGCGCGTCCAGCGCCTCGCGGGCCTCGCGCAGCCAGCCCAGGCACTTGGCCTGATAGGGGAAGGGCGGCTGGGTCCAGGGCAGGCCGTCGACCGTGGTCTCCACCGTGGCCGCACCGGTCATCACCGCCCTGGCATTGGCCAGCATGACGGGCGGATAGACCCGGCCGATCTGGGCGATCACCGCCAGCAGGGTCGGGGGCGGGGCGTCCAGGCTGATCCAGTCGTCGTCGCCCGGCTCCAGGCCCGACAGGTCCTCCATCTGGCTGACCCAGGCAAAGACCCGGGGCGCGATCTCCAGAGTCAGGGCCATGGGCGTGGGGTCGAACTGGGCCAGCTGGGTCAATTGTCCGTAGACGGCGAAGTCGCAGGCGGCGGGGCGCGCGCCCAGCAGGAACGGCTGGACGGTCAGGTGGGCCTCGAAGGCCTCCAGAAAGCGGCGATAGCTGGACTCAATGACCGGAGCGGTCGTCGCGTTAGACCCGACCACATAGAGGCGATCGATCTGCCGGCGGCTGAACCGGGTCGCGAGCTCGGCCAGGTCCGCATCGGAGATGACGCTTCCCCGCCAGCAGGGAATGATGGTGGCGGCGCGGGCAATATCGTCCGGATAGCTCCAGCGATAGTGGAACATCGCCTTGGTCAGCCATTCATCGGCATAGTCCTCGATCAACTGGTCGAGGAACGCCAGGGCGGGTTGGGTTGGGATCACGGATCGGCCGCAATAGTCGGCCTCCAGCCGGCGGATGATCGGAGAAGAATCGACCACGGCCTCGAGCGCGCCATCCGGGCCCGGCAGATAGAAGGTGGGCAGCAGCTGCACCTTTGGGCGAGGCAGGCCCTCCAGGGCCTGTCCCGAACTGGGCAGGTAGCGATAGGCCAGCCTGCGATAGCGCAGGAGCGCCAGCATCTTGCGGGTATAGGGCGAGCCCGGTGAGCCGCTGAGAGCGATGGGATCGGTCATGGGGGCCTCGGCTAGCGGAACATCTTGAGACGGTCGCTGACCACGATCTCTTTCGAGCCGGCCGGCAGGCTGACGAAGTCGCCGTCGCGGCCGACCTTGATCCTGCCCGGGAAGATCTGGCGCGAGTCGCCCAGGAACGGACCTTCCAGCGCGCCGATCGGCAGGGCCGGGGTGATGTGGGTGAACAGCAGCATGCCCACCTTGTCGCGCTGGGCCAGGCCCGCGACCTGCTCGGGCGAGGCGTGATAGCCGGGGATGTCGCTGAAGATCTTGGCCAGCCGCTCGCGGCCCGCCGCCTTGGCCGCCCGCTGCTGCGCGGCCACCAGATTGGGGGCCAGGGCCTCATGCACCAGCAGGTCAGCGCCCTTGGCGGCCGCCTCGACGCGGGGCGAGAGGGCCGTGTCGCCACTGATCACCACGGTGCGGCCCTTATAGGTGAAGGCGTAGCCGACGGCGGGGCTGACAGGGTCATGCTTGACGGGGATGGCGGTGACCTTGAGGTCCGGTTCGTCGATCAGCACAATGTCGGGCTGGTCGGCGGCGGCGGTGAAGGTCAGGGCCTGGCCGCCGAAACCGGAGGGCGGCACCACGGCCGCGCCGTGGTGGCCGGTGCGATAGCCTTGGTCCATACGGTAGGCCGACATGAAGCCGCCGACCACGGGCTCGACGCCCAGCGGGCCGTGCACGGGCACGGGGCTGGCCGAGCCGCTGCCGGCCCAGCGCTGCAGCATCATCTCGCCCAGGCCGTCGATGTGGTCGGAATGGAAGTGGGTCAGGAACACCGCCTCGATCCGGGCAGGTGGCAGGTTCATCAGCGACAGGTTACGACTGGCGCCCGAGCCAGCGTCGATGACGAACAGGCGCTTGCCGGCCAGAACCGCCGTGCAGGGACCTGTGCGTTTGGGGTCGGGCAGGGGGCCGCCGGCGCCGCACAGGCCGACATGCAGGCCGTCGGCCAGGCCGTCATCGGGCGCGCGGGCCATGGCCTTCACATAGAGCTTTTCGACCATGGTCTGCGCGATCTGGCCGCGGGCCATCCAGCCGCCCAGTCCGGCCGTGACCACCAGTCCCAACACCGCAAGTCCGACGACTGTCCTGCTTCGCATGGTCGATCCTCCCGTTCGGACGGGCTTGACCCCGCCTCAATGTAGTGACACGCCTATTGTCAATATATGTCGCACGATCGGGCGGCGAGTCAACTGGAGGAGTGGGAATGCAGGTTCTGAGGACGCCGGACGACCGGTTCGAGGCCCTGGCCGACTGGCCGTTCGCGCCGCACTATATGACGATCACCGACGCTGATGGCACGGCCCTGCGTCTGCACTATGTGGACGAAGGCCCCCGCGATGCGCCTGTCGTGCTGCTGATGCATGGCGAGCCGTCCTGGGCCTATCTGTACCGCAAGATGATCGCCGGCCTGACCGAGCGCGGCTATCGCGTGGTGGCCCCCGACCTGATCGGCTTTGGGCGTTCCGACAAGCCGGCGGCCCGCGCCGACTATACCTATGAGCGCCACGTGGCCTGGATGAGCGCCTGGCTCACGCAGATCGATCTGAAGGGCGTCACCCTGTTCTGCCAGGACTGGGGCGGCCTGATCGGCCTGCGTTTGGTGGCGGCGTTTCCGGAGCGCTTCGCCGCCGTGTGCGTGGGCAATACCGGCCTGCCGGTCGGCACGGGCATGAGCGAGGGCTTCAAGGCCTGGCTGGAGTTCAGCCAAAACACGCCGGTCATGCCGATCGGCCTGATCGTCAATATGGGCACGGGTCGCGAACTCTCCCAAGCCGAGATCGCCGCCTATGACGCGCCGTTCCCGGACGAGACCTTCAAGGAAGGCGCCCGCCAGTTTCCGACACTGGTGCCGGTGACGCCCGAGCATGGCTCCGTCGCCCAGAACAAGGCCGCCTGGGACGTGCTCGAAGCCTTCAACAAGCCGTTCCTGACCGCCTTCAGCGATGGCGACGCCGTGACCAAGGGCGGAGAAGCCATCTTCCAGGCCAAGGTGCCCGGCGCGGCCGGCCAGCCTCATGTGATCGTCTCCGGCGGCCATTTCCTGCAGGAGGATTGCCCCGAAGCCCTCACCGAACTGCTCGACGGGCTGGTCCGTCGCGCCCAGGCCTGAGGAGACCCTCATGCAGGTCAGGACGCTGGACTGGCCGGCCCGTTGAACCGTCGGACCAAGGACGGCCTCGCCCCTTAGGGGGCGGCCTCATCGGCTCTTTCAGGCAGACAAAAAAGCCCCGCCCTTCCGAGAAGGGCGGGGCTTTTTCTTTGACCCCGGCCGGGGGTCTAGTTGTTCCAGTAGATGAACTCCTCCGTCGGCTTGTCTTTAACGTCGAGCGGATGGTCGATGGTGATGGCGCCGCGCAGCAGCGATGGCCAGGTCGGCTTGATGTTGCCCTTGTCGCGGTTTGCCAGCAGGGCCTTCAGTTCCGCCACCTTGGCTGCATTGGCCAAGGCAAGGTTCTTTTGCTCGGTCGGATCGGCGGCCAGGTCGAACAACCAGAGCTTCTCGCCCTTGCCCTCGGGCAGGGTCAGCACCTGCAGCTTCCAGTCGCCCGCGCGCACCATGCGATAGTCGCCGGAGCGCCAGAACAGCGCCTCATGCGGCCGGGCAGGATTCTTCCCCGTCAGGTGGGGGATCAGGTTGACCCCGTCGATGGGACGATCCGTCGGCACAGCCGCGCCCGCCGCCCCTGCGGCGGTGGCGAACATGTCGATATGGCCAACCGGGCTGGCGAACTTGGCCCCCGCCGGCAGGGCCTTGGGCCAGCGCATATAGTAGGGCACCCGGATGCCGCCCTCGAAGAAGGTGGCTTTCCAGCCGCGATAGGGGCTGTTGATCTGCGGCAGGCCCACATAGTGCGCGCCGCCATTGTCGCTGGTGAAGACCACCAGCGTGTTGTCATCCAGACCCTGGTCCTTCAGCGTCTGCAGCACCCGGCCGACATTGCGGTCCAGGTTGCGGATCATGGCGCCATAGACCCGCTGGCGGTGGTCCTTGATCTGGGGCAGGGCGTCATAGTCTGCCTTGGGCGCCTGCAGCGGCGTGTGCGGCGCGTTGTAGGCCAGGTACATGAAGAACGGCTGGTTCCGGTTGGCCTTGATGCTCTTGATGGCCTCGTCCGACAGATAGTCGGTCATGAAGCCCTTGGCCTTCATCATCGGCTGGCCGTTGTACTGCACGGTATAGGGCAGGTTGGCCCACAGGAACTTGTCGATCGGGTCGAAGCTCTGCTTGGAGTTCTCCACGCCCGGATCCGTCTCGGGCAGGAACATCGAGGCGCCCGCGATGAAGCCCAGGCTTTCGTCGAAGCCCTGGTCCTCGGGGCGCGAGCCCTTTGAGCCGCCCAGGTGCCACTTGCCCAGATGCACCGTGTGATAGCCCCGGGTCTTGAGCACTTCGGCGATGGTCGTTTCCGAGGCCGGCACCGCCAGTTCGTCCATCGGCGGCATCTCGCCGGCCTGTTCGCGATTGAAGTGCGGCGGGTGCAGGGCGCCGGGCGTCCGGAAGCTGCCGACCAGACGCGAGAAGCCGACCGGGGTCGGGGTGAACTCGAAGCCAAAGCGGGTGGGATAGCGGCCGGTCATCATCGCCGCGCGCGAGGGCGAGCAGGTGGCGTTGCCGGCATAGCCGTTGGTCAGGTCCACGCCCTGCTGGGCGATGGAATCGATATTGGGCGTCTTGACCACGCCGCCGACCCCGCCGCCGTTCAGGCTGACGTCGTTGTAGCCCAGGTCGTCAGCCAGGATGAAGATGACGTTGGGAGGCCGCTGATCGGCCGGTACGGCAGGCTGAGCGGGGCCTTCCTGCCAGGCGATGGGCTTGTTCTCGGTCCCCTTGGGGACCATCAACCGCCCAATATGGTAGATCAAGAAGTCGCGGCCGAGCCACGCGCCGGCCAGAACGGCGGCCAGAACCGCCAGAACAATCCCTGTCCACTTCAGAATTCGCATTCCGGCTCCCCTTAGATCGCCTGACTTTTCGGTCGTCGTTGGCCGGGAGTGTATATTGACATTGCGCGTGCCGAAAGATGTGATCGCGTGGTCTTTCCAACCCTTGCCCGAGAGTGATCTGATGCGCTGGATACCGTTGGTGGTGCTGGGCCTTATGGGCCTGATCAATCTGGGACGCGGCGCGATTCACGCCTTTTCAGTCGATGGCGGTGCGGCATCGATAGCCGGCCTGGACCTGTCGACCAGTCGCGAGACCATCCTGTCGCTGTTCGCCACCCTGGGCCTGGCCCAGATGGCCAAGGGTGTGTTCGAACTCTATGTCGTGGCGCGACGCCGCGATCTGCTGGCCCTGTTCCTGGCCATGCAAACCTTCGACACCCTTCTGGCGGTCGCCAACCTGTATCTGTGGCGGCCCCTGCCTGTGTCCGTGCCCGGCCAGCCGTTCAATCTGGTCTTGCTGGTGCTGCAGGTCCTGGCCCTGCTGATCGCGATCAGGCGCGCGCCGTCAGGCCCTGCTGGTCCAGCCGCCACTTGAACTGATCGAAGCGGTCCTGACCGAAGAAGGCCTCGCCGTTAAAGGCGATCATCGGCACCCCGTAATGGCCCGCCGAGCGCTGGGCGACCTGGCTTTCCTCGACGATGGCGGCCAGACGCTCAGCCTCCGTATCGACGGTTCGCATCAGGGCGGCGGCGTCCAGGCCGGCACGCTCGGCGGCGCGGGCGATGTGGTCACCCTCATGCCAGTTGTCGACCTCGCCGCTCCAGATCACTCGGCTGACCTCGGTCAGGAAGGGCAGGCCGCGCCCCAACTGCGCCGCCGCGACGCCCATGTGGGTCAGGCGATGAATGTGCGGCTGCTCCTTGGGATAGGTGCGGGTGGCGTAGTCCATCTTCACCGGGTCCGGGATCGGCCAGCGGAACGGCAGGCCCAGGAAGGCCGCCTCGCGGTGGATGTCCTGCATGAAATAGCTGAACCACAGCGGATCGCGGGTCTCGAAGAATTCCGGCGTGCGGACAGCCAGCGGATAGACCGGACGGATGTTGCCGACCACGTCGAACTCGCGCTCCAGCGCGGTCAGGCGGTGGGTGATCATGTACGAATAGGGCGAGCGGAAGGACCAGTAGAGGTCATAGGCCAAGGTCATGGTCTCAACTCCCGCCATCTTGAAATAGTGGCACTGTTAGTGCGATTATATCGGCAAAAAGGGCGCGGTCCACCGTTCCTGCAGGGGAGGCGCAAGTGATTTACAAGCTCCATGGCACGCCGGGGTCGCTCTATACGGCCAAGGCGCGGTCCTATCTGATCAAGCAGGGCCTTGATTTCGAGAACCGTTCCGTCGGCGAGGCGAGGTTCCGGGCCGAGATCGTCCCCCAGATCGGCCGCTGGATCATGCCGGTCCTCGAGGGCTCTGACGGCTCCCTGATCCAGGACGGCTCGAACATCATCCAGACCCTTGAAGCGCAGGGCGAGGGGCGCTGGGAAACCTTTCCCGATACGCCACGCCACCGCGTGATCGGCCAGATCTTCGAACTGTTCGGTGGTGAGGGCCTGCTGCGGCCGGCCATGCACTACCGCTGGAACTTCGACGACATCAACCAGCCTTTCCTTCAGCGCGACTTCATTGCGACCCTGGCGCCTGGAGCGACCCGCGAAGATGGTGAGGCGGTCTATGCCAATGCCAGTCGGCGCATGCGCGCGGCCATGGCGTCATTCGGCGTCGGGGAGGCCTCCATTCCGGCGGTCGAGGCGGCCTATGAGCAGTTTCTCGACCTGTTCGAGGCGCACCTGGAGCATTCGCCCTATCTGCTCGGCGGCAGGCCGACGATTGGCGACTATGGCCTGATTGGCCCGCTCTATGCGCATCTGGCGCGGGACACCTATCCTGCCGATTTGATGAAACGCCGCGCCTACCGGGTCTGGCGCTGGGTCGAGCGCATGAATGCGCCCGATCTCGACTCCGGCGACTATGGCAGCCCGCCGCCCCAACTCTTTGCCGATGACGGCGTGCCGCAAAGCCTGATCGATCTCCTGCGGTTCGTCGCCGAGGACTATCTGCCTGATATCAGCGCCCAGGTCGGCTTCGCCCGTCAATGGCTGGAGGCGCGGCCGGATCTCGAGGCCGGGACCAATGGGCTTGCCCGTCCCGGCGACCGGGTCCTGGGGAAGGTCGGTTTTGATTGGCGCGGCACGCCTATTGAGGTGGCGGTCATGCCTTACCGACTGTTCCTGCTGCAAAAAGTCCAGGATGCGGCGGGCGGACCCGGAGAGGCGGAGATTCAGGCCCTGCTGCAGGCCACAGGATTGTCGTCCCTGCTGACCCTGAAAACCCAGCGCAGGGTGGAGCGGCAGGGGCATGTGGAGGTCTGGGGTGAGCCTTTGGAAGGCCCCCGATAGCGACGCCTCTTGCCATGCCAATAAAGTGGCAGTTATATTGCCACAATAATTCGGACAGGGCGGACCTATGCAAAAACTGACACGAGGCCTGGTTGGCGTTGCGGGCCTTTTGGCTTTGCTTATGGCTGTAGCCTTCTGGATCCGGCCGGCGGAGCTGGGCGCCAAGCTAGGTCTTGAGCCGATCGGCGCCCTGGGTCTGGCGTCGATGCGCGCCGATCTGGGAGGCTTCTTCGGCGCAGCAGGCGTCTTTACCCTGCTGGCGGCGGTCCGTAATCGTGGCGACCTGCTGCTGGTGCCGATCACGCTGCTCGGCATCGCTCTCAGCGGGCGGCTGCTGTCTCTGGCCCTGACCGGCTTTTCGCCGCCCTTGCTCCAGCCGATCGTCGTGGAAGCGGTCCTGCTCGTGATCATGGTCCTCGGCTATCGCAGCCTGACCAAGCCCCAAGCCTGAGCCTCGGAGACAGGGCATGACTGACGACAACAAGCCCAAGATAGACCGTCGCTCGCTACTGCTGGGCGCAGGGCTGGGCGTGGTCGGAACCGGAGCGGTCGTGGCGGGCGGCGCGGCTATCAAGTCGGCGACCAGTGGCATCGTCACGCCCAAGGCCGTCGGCAAGGGCAAGGCGGCGAAGATCGGCCTGTCGTTCAAGGACTCCCGGCCGGCCCATGCCGAAGAGGCCAAGGCCCCCGCCGGCGCGCCCAATGTGGTGGTGATCATCCTCGACGATGTCGGGTTCGCCGACCTGGGCTGCTATGGCGGCGAGCTGCAGACCCCGGCCCTGGACGCCCTGGCCGGCAAGGGACTTCGCTATACCAACTTCCGCACCACGGCCATGTGCTCGTGCACGCGCGCGGCGCTGCTGACGGGGTTGAACCACCACTCGGCCGGCATGGGCTGGCTGGCCGATATCGACAGCGGCTATCCCGGCTATCGCGGCGACCTGACCCGCCAGAACGCCACCCTGGCCGAGGTGCTGGTCGAGGCCGGCTGGTCGACCTTCCTGCTGGGCAAGTGGCACGTCAACAATGCCGACCACTCCGGTCCGACCGGCCCTTTCCACAACTGGCCGACCCAGCGGGGCTTCGAGCGGGCCTACTGGTATCAGGGCCACTCCAGCGACCACTTCCATCCCGGCGCGCTCTATGAGGGCACGGCGCAGGTCGAGGCGGGCGGAGAGGGCTATTACCTCTCCGATGATCTGGCCCAGCGCGCCGTAACCTATCTGCGCACCCAGCAGCTGATGGCCCCGGACAAGCCGTTCTTCATGCAGCTGGCCTTCGGCGCGGCCCACTCGCCGCTGCAGGCCAAGGCCGCCGACCGTGATCTCTACAAGGGCAAGTTCGAGGCCGGCTGGGACGAGATCCGCAGGCAGCGCCTCGACCGCCAGAAGGCCCTGGGCCTGATGCCCGCCGAGACGCAGCTGCCGCCCCTCTCGCCCGGCGCCAAGCCCTGGGCCGAGCTCACCGCAGACCAGAAGCGGCTCTATGCCCGCTACATGGAAGTCTATGGCGGCATGGTCACCGGCGTCGACCGGGCCATCGGCACGGTCATGGCCGAGCTGGACGCCATGGGTGTTCGCGAAAACACCCTGGTGGTGGTGTTCTCCGACAACGGCGCCTCGGCCGAGGGCACCGAGACCGGCTCCCCCAACCTGTTTGGCCCGGCGTTCGGACGTCCGGCCTCGGAAGCCGAGGCCCTGGCCCTGTACGACACCATGGGCGAGGACGGCACCTTCCCGCACTATCCGATCGGCTGGACCAATGCCTCAGGCACGCCCTATCGGCTCTACAAGCAGAACACCGCCCTGGGCGGCGTCGCTGATCCGCTGATCGTCTCCTGGCCCAAGGGCGTGGACGAGAAGGGCGGAGTGCGAAAGCAGTTCGTGCACGTGGTCGATCTGTATCCGACCCTGCTGGAGGCGTGCGGCGTCAAGCAGCCCGAGCTCTATCGCGGCGAACCGCAAAAGCCGCTGGAAGGGGCCAGTGTCGCCCCCACCTTCGCCTCGCCCAAGGCGGCGACGCGAACCGACCAGTATTACGAGCTGGGCGGCTATCGCGCCTTCCAGGAAGGTGACTGGCGGCTGGTGGCCCAGCACCAGCGGGGCAAGCCGTTCGAGGACGACCACTGGGGGCTCTACAACACCGCTGTGGATCCCAACGAGCTGCGCGACGTCTCGGCCGATCATGCCGACGTCGTCGCGCGCCTGAAGGACAAGTGGAACAAGGCCGCCGCCGACCACGACGTCCTGCCGCTGGACGATCGGCCACTGCTGCTGAAGCTGGTCCAGACACGCGCCGCCAAGCTGCGCAAGCGTTGGGACATCCGGCCGCCGATCGACCCGATCCCGACGGATGTGTCGCCCATCGTCTGCGGCCTGAGCCACTCCATCGAGCTGGAGCTGTCACGCCCCAATGGGGACGAGGACGGTGTGCTGATCGCCCATGGCTCGATGCCCGCCGGCTATGTGCTGTATGTCGACAAGGGCCGGCTGATCTATGAGACCAGCCTTGTGCCCTGGAGCGAGATCATCGCCTCGCCGACGCGCCTGCCGCGCGGCAACGTCAAGGTGAAGTACCAGCAGACCATGACCTCACGCCCGTTCGAGGGGCGCGGCGCGCTGTTTGTGAATGGCCGCAAGGTGGCTGAACGCAAGTTCGACCGGGTGCTGTTCGCGCCAGGCTATGACGGCTTCTGCGTTGGGGCTGACCACGGCAATCGGGTCTCGCGCGCCTATGAGGGGCCAAACCCCTTCAAGGGGCAGATCCAGCGCGTGCTGATCGACGTGGACACCGCCGCCATGAAGCCGCTGGAGATCATGCGGTTCATGAAGGCGATGAGCATCAGGGTCTGATCCAGGCTTAGAACCGCGAGGGATAGACCTGCTGGGTCTTGCTCTCGTTGTAGGACGAGCCGGGGCAGTCGACCGCATAGCTGCTGGCGTTCTCGCGCAGGTAGGGACCCTTGCGGCTTAGGCCATTCAGAGCGGCGCACGACACGGCGGTCTTGTAGTTGACCGAGCCGTCCTCGCTGAGTTCAGCCATGAACTGGTCGAAGGCCAGGTCCATCAGGCCGCGCGTGGCGGCCAGACGACGGGCGCGACCGGCGAAGGCGGTGGTCACCTCGCCATCGGCCGAAACCGGGCGGGCGATCGGGGTTGGACCGGCGGCCGCGCCGGCGGCGGTGATCACGCCGCCCGCCAGCATGGCTTCCAGGTCGGTGAAGCGGCCGCTGGCGCTGCCCACGGCGGCGGCCGTGGCGAAGGCCGCGGCGAAGCCTGCCGGAGCGTGGCCGGGGCCGCCGATCCGCGAGGCTTCCGCCGCGCCGACCAGGCCGGCATAGGGCGCGTCGGCGATCGAGACGACCAGGTTCTGGTTCACATAGTAGCCCAGGGCCACGCCCCTGAGCGCGCCGCCGACCGGGGCCAGCACGGCGTCCTTCGAGGCCAGCAGCGGACCGCCCAGGGCGGCGCGGGTCATTTCGGGCGTAAAGCCTGTCCAGGCGGCCCGATAGCTGGTCTCGACGGTGGATTCCTTGACCAGTTCACCCGTGCGCCAGCGCACCAGGCGGAAGGTCACGCGGGCCGAGGCCAGCTTGTCGGCTCCCAGCCAGATGCTGGGGCCGCGCAGCTCGTCGAACCGCACATACAGCATGTATTCGCTGTCCAGCCGGCTGCGGGCCAGCATGTCGGCGCGATCCAGATGGAGGGAAAGGTTGTCGACTACCTGCACGCGGGTGGGGCGGGTGGTGATGATTGCGCCACCGTCGAACCAGCGAAACTCCGGCGCGCCCTCGACCGCCTGCAGCGAGACATTGCGGAAGAAAGGCTTGTGCTGGGCGGCCTTGGCGATGGCGACCGGCGGCATGGCCGGCTGGCGCAGGGCCGCGACGTCTTCGGCGCTGGCGCAGGCGCTGAGCAGGACGGCGGCGCCGGTCATCGCGAGCAGCGCCTTCAAGGGCTTGGACGTCGTAACCATCGGAGCTCTCCAGAATCGCGATGGAGAATGCCTCGACAACCTTAATGGGCCCTTGCTCCGCCTTGTGCCGTCCGCATCAAAAAAGAGCCCCCGCCGGGCAGGTCCGGCGGAGGCTTCAGGAGGGCTGAGGAAAGGCAAGGGTCAGGCGGCGGGACGGGAGCCTGTCGCGCAATGGCGCGCGATGAAGTCGGCATGGCTGGGCAGCCCCTCGATCGCGCGGCTCATGATCTGGCGAATATTGGCCATGTACTCGTCCAGCTGGGCGTCGGTGACGACCCGGGTCAGCGGATGGGTCGCGGCAGGGACCACGCCCTGACCGATCAGCACCTGGATCCAGCTGGCCTCCTTGAAGAGGTCTTCGTCCTGACTGAACAGCCGTCCCGACTGGGCGAACAGCGCCATGCGGGCCTTGAGGGTGTCAGGGATGTCCATGGCCTTGCAGGCCCGCCAGAACGGCGTGTCCTCGCGGCTGGTGGCCTTGTAGTGCAGGATCAGGAAGTCGCGGATGTACTCGTATTCCAGCGCGGTCTGCCGGTTGTATTCGTCGATCTCAACGGCGTTGAAGTCGCCGTTCGGGAACAGGGCGATCAGGCGCCCCAGAGCCGATTGCACCAGATGGATGCTGGTCGATTCCAGGGGCTCCATGAAGCCGCTGGCCAGGCCCATGGCCACGACGTTCTTGTTCCAGAACCGCTTGCGCTTGCCGGTCGTGAATTTCAGCTGGCGCGGCTCGGCCAGGGGCGCGCCGTCGAGGTTGCGCATCAGCACCTCGGTCGCTTCGGCGGCGCTGATGTAGTCGCTGCAAAACACGTGGCCGTTGCCGGTGCGGTGTTGCAACGGAATGCGCCACTGCCAGCCGGCGTCGCGCGCGGTGGACCGGGTGAAGGGTGTCAGGGGCGTTGCCGATGCGCAGGGCACGGCAATGGCGCTGTCCATCGGCAGCCAGCCGCGCCAGTCGTCATAGCCGGTGTGCAGCGTCTCCTCGATCAGCAGACCGCGAAAGCCCGAGCAGTCGATGAAGAACTCGCCCCCGACCGTGCGGCCGTCCTGCAGGGTCAGGCCGGTGACGAAGCCGGTCTGCGGATGTTGGTCGACGCCGACGATGCGGCCCTCGACGCGGCGCACGCCTTGCGCTTCGCTGTAGCGGCGCAGGTACTGGGCGTAGAGCGCCGCGTCGAAGTGATAGGCGTGGACCAAGCCCTCCAGATAGCCCCCGCCCGCCGTCTGCAGCCGATCGAACTTGCCGGCGCGCGCGGCCAGGGCGTTCAGCGAATAGTCCCAGAGACTCTCGTCGCGACCCGCCAGGCGACGGCGCATCCAGTAGTGATGGAAGGACGCCATGCCCAGCGGCCGACCGACCGGTCCGAAGGCGTGCAGATAGGATTGGCCGACCGTGTGCCAGTCGACGAATTCGATACCCAGTTTGATCGTGCCGTTGGTGGCCGCGAGGAAGTCGTTCTCGTCCAGGCCCAGAAAGCTGTTCAGCAGCTTGATCGCCGGGATGGTGGCTTCGCCGACGCCCACCGTGCCGATCTCGTCGGACTCGACCACGGTGATCGCCACCGTCGGTCCCAGGGCGCGCGAAAGCATGGCGGCGCTCATCCAGCCGGCGGTTCCGCCGCCGACAATGGTCAGGGACTTCAGCCCGCCGTCCGTCATCACTGTTCCGCCCGGTTCGCCCCTGATGGGGTCTCTCATAAAAAAGCCCCCGCCAGATCGCTCTGGCGGGGGCTGTAGTTGGGGATAGTGGACCGCCTAGTAGCGGTAGGAAACGCCGATCATGTAGGTCGAGCCATACTCTTGATAGTCGATGGTCTGGCGCGGATCGTTGTTGTCGTAGGTCTTGAAGGGCTCGTTGGTGATGTTGTTGGCCTGCAGCAGCAGGGCCATGCCGTTCAGGGGGCCGTCGCGGAACTCGTAGCCGATCTGGGCGTCGAGCACCGATTCCGCTTCCACCGTGCGGAAGATCCGCGCGGCGCTCAGGCCGGCGACTTCACCCAGGAACTTGCCGCGATAGCGGTTGCTGACCCGTGCGTTGAAGCCGTTGTTTTCATAGTAGAACGTCGTGTTGACGACCTTCTTGGACAGGCCCGGGATAGTGATCGGATCCTGGTTCTTCTCAAGCGAGACTTCGCTGTCGGTGAACGAGCCGCTGACGATCAGACCGAAGTTCTTCAGCGGCTGCCACAGCATATCGCCCTGGACCGAGGCCGAAAGTTCGATGCCGCGGATGTAACCACCCTCGCCGTTGTCCGGACCGGAAACCAGGCCCTGGGTCGTGCCCAGCGCAGCCTTCTGAGCCGGGCTCAGCAGGAACAGGTAGTCCGAGAAGTCCTTCAGGCTCGACGAGCTGGAGTTGACGAAGTTCGACAGCTCCTTGTGGTAGACCGCCGCCGAGATGTAGCCCGAGCGACCGAAGTACTTTTCGACCGACACATCGACGCCGTCGGCGATATAGGGCCGCAGCTTCGGGTTGCCGCCGTTGGCGCTGAAGTACGAGGTGTTCGGATCGGTCGAGGTCAGGCGCACGATGTTCTGGTTGAACGACTGGCTGGCGCGCAGTTCGTCCATCCGGGCGCGGGCCAGGGTGCGGGCCGCGCCGACGCGGACATAGAGCTCGTTGCCCATGTCGAAGGTCAGGTTCAGGCTGGGCAGGGCGTAGGTGTAGGTGTCGCCGTCGTCGGTCACGGTCGGGTTGGCCGTATCGTTCGGATTGACCGCCACGCCCTTCGAGAACTGATCGGTGCGAACCACCTGCAGGCCGACATTGCCGCGAACCGGGATCTCGCCGGCCTGGGTGTCGATGCCGAACTTGGCGTAGGCCACCTGGACGTCTTCGCGAACCGACCAGTTGCGGGTCTGCACGGCCGGGTTTTGGTCGGCGATCAGGGTGTAGACGCCGTTCTTCAGCAGGTAGGTCGGATCATAGGCGAGCATGCCCGAGATGCCGATCATGTCCAGCTTGGCGACGCCGACGATCGCGGCGGCCGGAATGGCGCGGCTGAGCGGAGCGCCCTGGGCGATGCGGCCGCCGAAGGTCAGGAAGCTTTCATGGACTTCCTTTTCCTTCTCGCGACGGCTGGCGTTGAAGCCAACCTCGACATTGGCGATCGGGCCCCAGGCCAGGTCATGCTTGGCCGAGAAGCGCGCGGCCGACAGTTCGTCGGTGATGGACGGGGTGTTGTAGAAGCCCGCCTGGGTCAGCGCGCCGCCGGCGGCGCCGCCGCCCCAACCTTGCGGGTCGGTCAGCACGAATAGGTTGGCGTTGGTGTAGTCCAGCGTGGAGCGGAACACCGTGCCGCCGCCCGGGGTGGTCGTGAAGCCCAGGGTGTCGGTCGCGCCGACGCCATTGGGACCAGTCCCCGAATAGGATTCGAAGATCACGTCGGTGCGGTCGGCCGAGGAGTAGCTCAGGTCGGCGACCAGACCCCAGCCGTTGTCGGTCTGGTAGTTGACGTTCCAGCCGGCTGACTTGAGGGTCGTGTCCCGGGTGTTGAGGTCGTTGCGCATCACGCCCTTGACGCCCGCGAAGGCGCCTTGGGTGATCAGGCCGGCTTCGGTGGTGCGGGTGGGCTGCAGCGAAGCAGACGACCATTGCAGGGGCAGTTCGATGCCGCGAAGGATCTGCTTTTCGGCGAATTCAGAATAGTACAGGTCCAGCGACGTGCTCAGCTTGTCGTTGGGCTTGTATTCCAGAACGCCGATGACGCCGGTGCGCTTGAGGTTGTTGGACTGGTTGTAGGGCTTGGCCCCGCCGATCACGCGATCATTGGCCGCGTTGATGGTCGGATAACCCCAGGCGTTGAAGCGACGGCTCTGGGTCGGGGTCGAGATGTCAGAAACGGCCAGGGCGACGCCGACGGTGTCATTGGCGAACTGGTTGACATAGGTGGCGCTGAAGCGGTGGCCGGTGTCCTTGGCGTCCGGGTTCAGCTTGTCTTCGCTGTTCATCTCGTAGCGTGCGTTCGCCGAGAGGATGCGCTTGCCGTACTTCAGGGGGCGGATGGTCTGCAGGTCGGCGGTGCCCGACAGGCCCTGACCGATCAGCGACGCGTCCGGCGTCTTGTAGACCAGGACGCCCGAGAGGATTTCCGACGGATACTGGTCGAACTCGACGCCGCGGTTGTCGCCGGTCGAGACCTGCTCGCGGCCGTTCAGCAGCGTGGACGTGAAGTCGGGGCCAAGGCCGCGGATCGAGATGACCTGGGCGCGGCCATCGAGGCGCTGCGCGGTCAGGCCGGGCAGGCGGGCCAGGGATTCGGCGATGGAGTTGTCCGGCAGCTTGCCGATGTCTTCGGCCGAGATGGCTTCGACGATCGAGGTCGAGGTCTTCTTGAGCGCGATGGCGTTTTCGATACTGGCGCGAATGCCGGTGACCACGATCGCCTCGACGGCCGTATCCTCGGCGGTCTTGGTGGTGGTTTCCTGGGCCTGCGCCATGCCGGCCGAGGCGAACAAGAGCGCCAAGCTGGTCGCTGCGCCGCCCATCAGACGCGCGCGGTTGTGCTGAGTTCTTGAGTTCATAGTCTCACCCTCCCTGTATCGGCTCTGCGCGTTTCTGACGCTGCGGTCGGAGCCGTTGTCGCAAATTACTGCAAATTAACGTGGTGTAATCAACCCAAAAAAACGCAAACCTTGTCGGGGCGCAAGCCGGGCGGGGCTGTTTCTGACCATGGGTGATGTAAATTTGCCTCTTATCCGGAGCTGGTGGGCCCTTTATCCGCAAGGCAATGACGTTGTTGCGATTGACAGTCAGGCGAGGCGGCTGCAAATTTATGCAAATTATTGCAGTGGTCAGGGCCAATAACGGCTCGGCCGCGCGGTTAGGGGGAAACGATGTCGGCCTGGGGGTCCTGGCGACAACGGCTGGCGGCCATGGCGGCCGGCATGGCGATGACAGGGGGCGCCGGCGTGGCCGGCGCCGCGCCCGAGTCTGCCGCCTATCTGCAGCGCAAGGCCTCCGATGAGGTGATCTATTTTGTCCTGCCCGACCGGTTCGCCAATGGCGATGCGGTCAATGATCGTGGCGGTCTGACCGGCAGTCCGCTGGTTACCGGCTTTGATCCGGCGCGGGCGGACTTCTATCATGGCGGCGACCTGCAGGGCCTGACCCAGCGCCTCGACTACATCCAGGGCCTGGGCGCGACGGCCGTGTGGCTGGCGCCGATCTTCCGCAACAAGCCGGTGCAGGGATCGCCAGGCCGCGAATCGGCGGCTCACCACGGTTACTGGATTACCGACTTCACCGATGTGGACCCGCATTTTGGCACGCGGGCGCAGTTCAAGGCCTTTGTCGACGCCGCCCATGCGCGCGGGATGAAGGTCTATATGGACATCATCGCCAACCACACTGCCGACGTGATCCAGTACCGCGAGTGCCCGGCCAATGACTGCGGCTATCGCGGCAAGGCCGACTATCCCTACGCCCGGCGCGGCGGGCTGGCGGGCGCAGCCATCAACGAGGGCTTCGACGGTCGCGATTTTGCCAGGCTGACCCGGCCCGACTACGCCTACAGCCCCTATGTCCCGACCGGCGAGGCGACCGTAAAGACGCCCGCCTGGCTGAACGACCTGACCTATTATCATAATCGCGGCGACAGCACCTTTGCCGGCGAGAGCTCGCTGGACGGCGACTTCGCCGGGCTGGATGACCTGTTCACCGAGAACCCGCGCGTTGTGCAGGGTTTCATCGACATCTATGGCCAGTGGATCGACGACTTCGGCATCGACGGCTACCGGATCGACACCGCGCGCCATGTGGCTCCCGCGTTCTGGCGGGCCTTCATCCCGGCCATGCGGGCGCGGGCCAAGGCCAGGGGCATCGAGAACTTTCATATCTTCGGAGAGGTGTTTGACAGCGATGTCGCCACCCTGGCCCGCCACACCCGGGTCGACGGCTTCCCGGCGGTGCTGGATTTTGCCTTCCAGTCCACGGTCACCGAGATTGTCGCGCGCAAGGCCGGCACGGATCGGCTGGCCCGAGTGTTCGCCAGCGACGCGGTCTATGAGGGCGGCGAGGCGACCGCGCTGCAACTGCCCACCTTCCTGGGCAATCACGACATGGGCCGTTTTGGCCACTTCGTTCTGCAGGCCAATCCGGGAATTTCCGACACCGAACTGCTGGACCGCGTGACCCTGGGCCACGCCCTGATGATGTTCTCGCGCGGTGTGCCGACCCTCTACTATGGCGATGAGCAGGGCTTCACGGGCGACGGCGGCTATGCCGACTCCCGTGAGGACATGTTCGCCAGCCAGGTGGCCAGCTACAACGACAACCGCCTGGTCGGGAACACGGCCAAGGCGGCGGCAGACAGCTACCGCACCGACGGGCTGCTCTATCGCCGCATCGCCGACATGGCCAAGATTCGCAGCGGTCATGCCGTCCTGCGCTCGGGTCGTCAGGTGTTGCGGGCCCAGAGCGACAAACCCGGTATCCTGGCCTTCTCGCGGCTTGGCGAGCCGGGCGAATACCTTGTTGTCTACAATACAGGCTCCACGCCGATCGCCGCCCAGGTCGAGGTCGAAACGACCTCGCGGGTCTGGCGGTCCGTGCGAGGCGCCTGCGCCGGGGCCGCCAGCGCGCCCGGCAGCTATCGGGTCGAGGTCGGCCCGCTGGACTACATGATCTGCGTTTCCAAGGGGCTACAGTGACGCTCAAGGTTCTTTCACGTCCGGCTGTGGAGTCCGCCATGGACGCCGAATGGTGGCGCGGTGCGGTGATCTATCAGGTCTATCCGCGCAGCTTCGCCGACTCGAACGGCGACGGCGTCGGCGACCTGCCGGGCATCACGGCGCGCCTGGAGCACATCGCCTCGCTGGGCGTCGACGCCATCTGGCTGTCGCCGTTCTTCAAGTCGCCGATGAAGGACTTCGGCTACGACGTTTCAGACTATCTGGACGTGGACCCGATCTTCGGCACCCTGGCCGATTTCGACCGACTGATCGAAAAGGCCCATGGCCTGGGCCTGAAGGTCATCATCGACCAGGTGTTCTCGCACACCTCCGATGAGCATGCCTGGTTCGAGGCCAGTCGCCAGGACCGCACCAATCCGTATGCTGACTGGTATGTCTGGGCCGACGCCAAGCCCGACGGCTCGCCGCCCAGCAACTGGCAGTCGGTGTTCGGCGGCCCGGCCTGGACCTGGGACGCCCGGCGCGGCCAGTACTACATGCACAACTTCCTGGCCTCGCAGCCGCAGCTCAACGTGCATGCGCCGGCGGTGCAGGACGCCCTGCTGGCCAGCGCCAAGTTCTGGATCGACCGTGGCGTTGAAGGCTTCCGTTTCGACGCCATCAATTTCTCGATGCACGATCCGGACCTGACCGACAATCCGCCCCTGCCACCCGGCGGCAAGCGCACCCGGCCGTTTGATTTCCAGGACAAGATCCACAACCAGAGCCACGCCGACATCCCGGCGTTCCTCAGCCGCCTGCGGGCCCTGACCGACGCCCACGGCGGCCGGTTCTCGGTGGCGGAGGTGGGCGGCGACCACGCCGATCGCGAGATGAAGCTGTTCACGGCCGGCGAGGATCGTCTCAACAGCGCCTATGGCTTCCTGTATCTCTATGCCGACCGCCTGACCGCCGAGATGGTGCGCGAAGGCGCGGCGATGTGGATGGGCGGGGACGGCGAGGGCTGGCCTTCCTGGACCTTCTCCAATCACGACGCGCCCCGCGCGGTGTCGCGCTGGGCCGAGGGCCGCGACCGCAAAGCGTTCGCGGAAATGGCGCTGCTGCTGCTGGTGGCGCTGCGCGGCAATGTCTTTGTCTATCAGGGCGAGGAACTGGGCCTGCCCCAGGCCCACGTGCCGTTCGAGCGTCTGCAGGATCCCGAAGCCATCACCAACTGGCCCCAGACCCTGGGTCGCGACGGGGCCCGCACGCCGATGCCGTGGGTTTCGACCGCGCCCAATGCCGGGTTCTCGGCCGTCGAGCCATGGCTGCCCGTCGATCCGGTCCATCTGCCGCTGGCCGTCGACGCGCAGGAAGCCGATCCTGCCTCGACCCTGCATGTGGCCCGCCGGCTGATCGCGCTGCGTCGCGCCTATCGCGCGCTGCGGACGGGCGGGGTGAGTTTCGTCGAGACCAATACCCCCCTGCTGATCTTCGAGCGCGGGGAGGGGAGCGACGCCTTGCTCTGCGTGTTCAACCTGAGCCATGAGCCCGTCGCCTGGTCGCTGCCGGGTGGCTGGGCTGTGGTCGAGAGCGTCAATCTGACCGAGGACGGCGTTGTGCCGGCTTGCGGCGGGCTGATGGCGCAGCGGGTCTAGGGTTCTGTCTGGTGACTCTCAACATCCGCTCTCCCCGGCGAAGGCCGGGGCCCAGATTCAGCCCGAGCATTTGGGGATGACCCGCCTTCCGCCTAAGCTCAAATCGACGACATCTGCGGGTTCGATCTGGGCCCCGGCCTTCGCCGGGGAGAGCGGAGAATTTGAAGAGTCACCCCCCGCAGCTTTCCCGGATGATCAGATCCGTGGGCACCCGTTCCGACCGGCTGGCCTTTTCGCCGCTGGCGTCCAGCAGCTTGGAGACCATCAGCCGGCCGGCCTTGGCCGTGTCCTGGGCGATGGTGCTGAGCGCGGGGCTGCTGTAGCGGGCGAAGGGTACGTTGTCGAAACCCACCACCGAGACATCGCCGGGCACCGACAGGCCGGCATGTTTCAGGGCGCGGATGGCGCCCAGGGCGATCAGGTCGGAGGCCGCGACCACGCCGTCGAACGCCACGCCGCGATGGATCAGGGAGTCGATGGCCGCCTCGGCGGACTCGACCTCGAAGTGGGCGGGCACGATCAGGTCGGGATCGATCTTCAGCTTCTGGTGCTCCAGCGCGTCCAGATAGCCGCGATGGCGCTGCATGGCTTCCGGGGCCTCGGTGTCGCCCAGGAAGACGATGCGCTTGCGGCCCAGCCGCGCCAGGTGGAGCGTCGCCCGGCGGCCGCCCATCGGGTTGTCGGAGCCGACCGAGCAATAGTTCTGGTCGGGCAGCTGCGCGCCCCAGACCACGAAACGGCCCTCGGTCTCGGCCAGGCGGTTGAAGGCCGCATGCAGCGAGCTCTGGCCCAGGAAGATCACGCCTTCGGCCCGGCTGGTGGTCATGGCGACCGACAGGTCCTCGAAATTGGCCGGCGCGATATGGCTGAGCAGCACGTCGCAGCCGCGCTCGCTGGCCGCCTCGCCGACACCGGCCAGCAGTTCCAGGAAGAACGGGTCGGACATGCCGCTGTCGCGGCCCTGCGGACGGGGCACGACGATGGCGATCGTCGCCTCGGCGCCGATCGGGCCGGCGGGCATGTAGCGGCGGAACGGATAGTCCATCTCGCGCGCCAGCTTCCAGATCGCCTGCTTGGTGCGCTTGTTGACGGCGGGACTGTCGTTCAGCGCCCGCGAGGCGGTCGAGATCGAGACGCCGGCCATCTTGGCCAGGTCTTCCAGACGGGTGACGCCCTTGCTCATGCGGGGTTCTCGCCGACTGCAAAATTTGCCGCAAAAGTTTTCATAAGCCTGTTTAGGCGTCGGCAGGGAAGCTTGGCAAGTCCAGGCGCCGTCGACTTTCGTGGAGTTTCCGCATGCTGTTTCGCCTAGCCCTGGCGGCTTTCCTGCTGGTCGCCGCGCCATCCCTGGCGGCGACCTCGGCCCGGATCGCTTCGCCCGACAAGGTGCTGTCGGTCGAGGTGACCACCGACGGCGACGGTCGGCCCAGCTATGCGGTTTCGCGTCTGGGCAAGCCGGTGATCGCACCGTCGCGCCTGGGCTTCATCCTGGTCGACGCCCCCAAGCTGGAACGCAATCTGGCGCTGGCCGGCGAGGCGACCAAAAGCTTTGACCAGACCTGGGAGCAGCCCTGGGGCGAGCGCCGCTTTATCCGCAATCACTACAATGAGCTGCGGGTCACCCTGGCCGAGAAGAATGGCCTGCAGCGTCGCTTTGACGTCGTGTTCCGCGTCTATGACGACGGCGTCGGCTTCCGCTACGAGTTTCCGGACCAGACCAACCTCAAGACGGTGAAGATCGGCGAGGAGCTGACCGAGTTCAGCCTGGCCGAACCGGCGACGGTCTGGTGGATCCCCGCCTTCGAATGGAACCGCGAGGAATATCTCTACAATCGCACCCGCGCCGAAGAGGTGGGCGACGCCCAGACTCCGATGACGGTGCGCACGGACAACGGCCTGCACATCGCCTTTCACGAGGCGGCGCTGGTCGACTATTCGGGCATGAACCTGACGCGGGTCGAGGGACGGCGCTTCAAGGCCAACCTGACGCCGGGCATCGGCGGCGCCAAGGTGGAGCGCGCCGCGCCGTTCCCGACGCCCTGGCGGACGATGCAGATCGCCGACACGGCCGGCGGGCTGGTGACCTCCAACCTGATCCTGAACCTCAACGAGCCCAACAGGCTGGGCGATGTCTCTTGGATCAAGCCGATGAAATATGTCGGCGTCTGGTGGGAGATGCACCTGGACAAGAAGACCTGGGCGTCCGGTCCCAAGCACGGCGCGACCACGGAAAACGCCATCAAGCACATCGATTTTGCGGCCAAACATGGCCTGGGCGGCGTGCTGGTCGAGGGCTGGAATGTCGGCTGGGATGGCGACTGGTTCGGCAATGGCCAGGACTTCAGCTTCACCCAGCCCTATCCCGATTTCGACATCAAGCGCGTCACCGACCATGCTCGCGAAAAGGGCGTGGTGCTGATCGGCCACCACGAGACCTCGGCCAATGCGGCGCACTATGAGAGCCAGATGGAGGCCGGGTTCGACCTCTACAAAAAACTGGGCGTCACGGCGGTGAAGACCGGCTACGTCGCCGATGCGGGTCAGGCCAAGGTGATGGGCCTGGACGGCAAGGTTCATTTCGCCTGGCACGAGGGCCAGGACATGGCGCGTCACCACCTGAAGGTCGTCACCGAGGCCGCCGAACGCCAGATCGCCATCAACGCCCACGAGCCGATCAAGGACACCGGCCTGCGCCGCACCTGGCCCAACTGGATCTCGCGCGAAGGGGCGCGGGGCATGGAGTTCAGCGCCTGGGGCCAGCCGGGCAATCCGCCCGAGCACGAGGCCAACCTGATCTTCACCCGCATGCTGGCCGGACCCATGGACTATACGCCTGGGATCTTCGGCATGAAGACCAAGGCCCCCGACGGCGTGGCCACCACCTGGGCCAAGCAGCTGGCGCTGTATGTCACGATCTACAGCCCCATCCAGATGGCGGCCGACCTGCTGGAGAACTACGAGGCCAACCCGGGGCCGTTCAAGTTCATCGAGGATGTGCCCACCGACTGGTCCGAAACCCTGGTGCTGAACGGCGAGATCGGCGACTTCGTCACGATCGCCCGCAAGGACCGCAAGAGCGACGACTGGTATCTGGGGGCGATCAGCGACGAGGAGGGCCGGGTGCTGACCGCGTCGCTGGGCTTCCTGGAGCCTGGCCGCCGCTACAAGGCCCAGATCTATCGCGACGGCGACAAGGCCGACTGGAAGACTGCGCCTCAGGACATGGTCATCGAGGAACGCGAGGTCACCAGCACCGACGTCCTGACCCTGCGCCTCGCGCCCGGCGGTGGCCAGGCGATCCGGTTCATGGCGGCCAGCAAGGGCAAGCCGCGGCAATAGGAGCAGGGCGCGGCGCTGCCGGCTTCGAAACACCTCGTCACCCCGGGACTTGTTCCCGGGGCCCATGGTTCAGCTTCATCGTGAGAGCGTTTTCAGGCTCCGCCCATGCGGCTGACGACTGGGTCCTGGGAACCGGTCCCGGGATGACGACTGTTTGAGAGCAGCGCGTTGAGGTGCGTTCTTGAATCAACGTCTCCGCATCCGGTCCGCGCCGGAAGCGGCTCTGCAAATTCTTGCAAAATTCGTGCAAACCTAGAGGCGCTTCAGGGCGCCTGAGCGCGCGAGATCCAGGTAGGTCTAGCCGGGTCAGACGTGAAGAGCCCTGGAATTGCCGCTGGAATCCCTTGCGATAAGGGAAATCCGGATTGCACGGCGCTACCCGACGTGCGCAAATGCCAGTCGCGAGATGTTATGAAAAAACTTGCGCATCATCGGCACGAATCGATGGGCGGGCGGGGAAGCGAATGACCAAGGCCAAGCTGAGTTTCTTCCAGATCTGGAACATGTGCTTTGGATTCTTCGGGATCCAGATCGGCTTTGGCCTGCAGAACGCCAATACCAGCCGCATCTTCCAGACCCTGGGCGTCGATGTGAACGACCTTGCGATCCTGTGGATCGCCGCGCCGGCCACCGGCCTGCTGGTCCAGCCGATCATCGGTTATTTCAGCGACAAGACCTGGGGCCGGCTGGGGCGCCGGCGACCCTATTTCTTCTGGGGCGCCATCCTGACGACGGCCGCGCTCTTCGTCATGCCCAACTCGCCGACACTGTGGATCGCGGCCTCGGCGCTGTGGATCATGGACGCCTCGATCAACATCACCATGGAGCCGTTCCGGGCCTTCGTCGGCGACAACCTGCCCGAAGAGCAGCGCTCGACCGGCTACGCGATGCAGAGCTTCTTCATCGGCCTGGGTGCGGTGCTGGCCTCGGCCCTGCCGTGGATGCTGACCAACTGGTTCAACGTCGCCAACACCGCGCCGGCCGGCCAGATCCCCGACGCGGTGCGGATCGCCTTCTATGCCGGCGGCGCAGGCCTGCTGTTGGCGGTGATGTGGACGGTGTTCACGACCAAGGAATACAGCCCCGAGCAACTGGCCGCCTTCGAGCGGGCTGACCGCGCCGACCGGCTGCAGGACGCCGCCGCCGAGCTCAAGCGCTCGGATCCGTCGATCAACGCCTATGGGCTGCTGGGCTTTGGTGGCCTGCTGGGCGGCCTGGCCCTGGCGGCGCTGGTCTGGTCCCTGCGACTGGAAAAGGAACTCTACGTCCTGGCGGGCCTGCTGGCCGCGTTCGGCGTTGCGGGCGTGGTCGGCGCGCGCCTCAAGCGGATGGGGCGGACCGAAAACGGCTTCTCCGAAGTGCTGGAGGACACCTTTCTGATGCCCACCACCATGCGCCAGCTGGCCGTGGTGCAGTTCTTCTCGTGGTTTGGCCTGTTCGCCATGTGGATCTACACCACGCCCGCCGTGTCGGCCTGGCACTTCCACGCCGTCGACGCGACCTCCAAGGCCTATAATGAAGGCGCTGACTGGGTTGGTGTGCTGTTCGCCGTCTATAACGGCGTCGCCGCCCTGGCGGCCCTGTTGATCCCGACCATGGTTCGGCTGACCAATCGCCGCGTCAGCCATGCCGTCTGCCTGACCCTTGGCGCGGCGGGCCTGCTGTCGATCCCGCTGATCAGGGAGCCTGGCCTGCTGTGGATCTCGATGGTCGGCGTCGGCTTTGCCTGGAGCTCGATCCTGTCGGCGCCCTATTCGATCCTGGCCGGAGCCCTGCCGGCCCGGAAGATGGGCGTCTATATGGGCATCTTCAATTTCTTCATCGTCATCCCGCAGCTGCTGGCCGCCACCGTGCTGGGCCTGCTGCTCAAGACCTTCTTCGGCGGCCAGGCGATTTACGCTCTGGTCTTGGGTGCGGCGTCTTTCGCCATCGCCGCCATCGCCGTGTTTGCCGTAACCGATCCTGATGAGGCGCCCGCGCGCGCCTAGCCGTCCCTCCCTTCACGAGGCTCTCCCCATGCGTATGTTCAAGACCCTGGCCCTGACCACGACCGCCGCCTTGGCTCTGGCGGGCGTCGCGTCCGCCCAGACCGCGCCCGGCGCCCCGGGCGCGCCGTCAACCTGGGCCTATGCCGCCAAGACCGGCGTCGGCGCGTCGTACGAGGCCTATGTCGACGGCGCCTACAAGGACGGCGGCCCGACCGGAACGGTGTCCAAGGTCTGGTTCTCCATCGCCGACGGCGTGCTGACCGAGACCATGTACGGCCTGATCCACGAGGCCCAGATCAAGCAGCTGCGCTTTGCCGTGCAGACCTCGACCGGCCTCGCCGTCGAAGGGACCGACACCGTCGCCAAGACGGAGTATCTGCACGTCGACGCGCAGGGCCGCCCGCTGTCGCCGGCCTACAAGGTCACCACCACCGACAAGCAGGGCCGCTTTGTCATCGAGAAGCGGATCTTCACCGACCCCGACCGCCAGAGCCTGGTCCTGCGCGTGACGGTCAAGGCGCTGAAAGGTCCCGTGACGCCCTATCTGCTGCTCGAGCCGCACATGGCCAATACCGGCGCCAATGACGCAGGCGCCGCCAGCACGGCGACCCTGACGGCCAATGAAGGCGACAAGTTCCTGACCCTGAAGGGCTCAAAGCCCTTCGTCGCCGCCAGCGCGGGCTTCATCGGCGCTTCGGACGGCCTGACCGATCTGAAGGACGGTAAGCTCAACGCGCTCTACGCCAGCACCGGCCCCGAGCGCGGCGCGATCATGCTGACAGGTCAGCTTCCGTCCACGGACAATGAAATCAGCATCGACTACGCCATTGGCTTTGGCCCTACCGCCGTCGCCAGCGCCGCCGCCGCCGACGGTTCGCTGAAGACCGGCTACGCCAAGGTTCTGGCCGGCTACAACAGCGGCTGGGAAGGCTGGCTGGCCTCGCTGGCCGAACTGCCCCGCCTGCGCGAAGCGGCCATGGACGGCGGCAAGCTGGTCCAGGCCAGCGCCCTGATGCTGAAGGTGCAGGAAGACCGCACCTATGCCGGCGCCTTGATCGCCTCGCTGTCCAATCCGTGGGGCGACACGGTGGACGCCTCCAAGCCCTCGACCGGCTACAAGGCCGTCTGGCCGCGCGACTTCTACCAGTGCGCCATGGCCCTGGCCGCCCTGGGCGACATCCAGACCCCGCTGGCCGCCTTTCACTACCTGCCGACGGTTCAGGTCGGGCCCAAGACCAAGGGCAATACCGGGGCCGGCGGCTGGTTCCTGCAGAAGTCGGAAGTCGACGGCACGCCCGAATGGGTCGGCGTCCAGCTGGACCAGACCGCCATGCCGATCATGCTGGGCTGGAAGCTGTGGAAGCAGGGCTGGCTGCCCGAGGCTGAGCTGAAGGCCTATTACGCCAGCATGATCAAGCCGGCCGCCGACTTCCTGGTCGATGGCGGCAAGGTCGGTCTGGGCTGGAACAGCGCCACCATCATCCCGCCGTTCACCCAGCAGGAGCGCTGGGAAGAGCAGGGCGGCTATTCGCCCTCGACCACGGCCGCCGTGATCGCGGGCCTGGTCACCGCCGGCGAGATCGCGGATCTGGCGGGCGACGCGGCCTCGGCCGCCCGCTATCGGGCCACGGCCGACGACTATTCGGCCAAGGTCGACAGCCGCATGGTCACGACCAAGGGCTCGCTGGGCGACGGCACGTACTTCCTGCGCCTCAACAGCGACCAGGACCCCGACAACAAGAGCCCGGTCGAGGAGCGCAATGGCCAGAAGCCGGTCGCCGAGGACCGGATGCTGGACGCCGGCTTCCTGGAGCTGGTCCGCTACGGCGTGCGCCCGGCCGACGATCCGGCCATCGTCGCCAGCCTGCCGGAGCTGGATGACGAGTCGATGGAGGATCTCTATCGCGTCCGCTACAGCTTCACCTTCCCGGGCGTGCAGGGGACCTTCCCCGGCTGGCGGCGCTATGGCGTCGACGGCTATGGCGAGGACATCAAGACCGGGGCCAATTACGGCGCGGGCGACCAGATGCGGCCGGGCCAGCGCGGCCGGGTGTGGCCGATCTTCACCGGCGAACGCGGCCACTACGAGATCGCCCGCATCACCCTGCGCGGCAAGCCGGCGCCGGGGGCGCTGGAGCCCGTGCGCCAGACCTATGTCAGGGCGATGGAACTGTTCGCCAATGACGGCCTGCTGATCCCCGAACAGGTCTGGGACGGCGTCGGCGCCGACACCGCCCATCCTTACGTGCGGGGCGAGGGCACAGACTCGGCCACGCCGCTGGCCTGGTCGCACGCCGAATACATCAAGCTGCTGCGCTCTGTGGCCGATGGCGTGGTCTGGGACAGCTATCAGCCGGTCAAGGCGCGCTACGCGCAGTAGGTCACAGCGCCTCCTCCGCTGGGGGGAGGAAAGGTTGTCATCCCGGACAAGCGGAGCGCAGATCCGGGACCGCCGGAAGCGCTGAGTTCAGGCATCGGTCCCGGATCTGCGCGCTCCGCGCTTGTCCGGGATGACAGCCGTCTTTGGTCAGCGTGGGGGGAGCATCTAACCGCTCCAAGTCCGCCCTAAACGTCGCGCCTGCTCGTGGTTAATGCCGGATTTACGAATCAGGGCCGATGCTCGGGGAGCCTCGACGTTTCCCCGGAGTGTCCCGTTCATGCCCGCGTTCCGTCGCTTAACGATCGCCTGGAAGCTGATCCTGGTCGCGGGCCTGGCCATTGGCCTGCTCCTGATCGCCGCCGCCTGGGCGGTCTCGTCGCACACCAGCTCCATCGTTTCGGGTCTGACAAATCAGTATGCCGGCGCGGTGGCTGACGAGGCCATCGAGCAGGTCCGCAGCGACATCAACTCGGCCGCAGCGGCCGCCAACGCCATGAGCGGTTCGATCGCCTCGGCCCATGAAGCCGGCCTGACTGAGCGCGACAAGTTCATCGCCCTGGTCAAGCCCAACGCCCTGGCGACCGAAAGCGTCATGGGCGCCTGGTTCATGGCCGAGCCCAATGCGCTGGACGGCAACGACGCCGCGCTCATCGACAATGCGGCCCTGGCCTCCAACAAGGACGGCCGCTTCTCGGTCTATTGGGTCAACCAGAACGGCGCGCCGGGTCTGGAACTTGAGTCAGACGGCTCTGATTTCGCCGAGGACTATTATACCGGCGTGGCGCAGTCCGGGAAACCGACGCTGACTGAGCCGTATTTCGAGACCATCGCCGGCGGACAGGTCGCCATGTCGTCCGTCGCCCTGCCGGTGATGTCAGGCGGCAAGCTGATCGGCGTCGCCGGTCTGGACATGTCGCTGGACAACCTTTCCAAGGCGCTGGGCGCCCTGCACCCGCTCGAGAGTGGGCGCGTCATGCTGGTCTCCTCGGACGGACAGTGGGTGGCGCACCCTGACGCTGACCTTCGCATGAAAGCCTATGGCGACGCCGGCGCTGACGCCGTGCGCGCCGTGCTGGGCGGCGGGAAAGCGGTCGAAATCAAGGGAATCAAGGCCGGAGACGTCGCGATGATCCGCGTCGTCCATCCGATCGCCATGCCGGCCCTCAATACCACCTGGGCCCTGATCATGGACGTGCCGGTGACCGCCATCACGGGCCCGGCCGACAGGCTGGCCCGCATCCTGTTCATCGGCGGCGCGCTGATCACTCTGGCCGTGCTGGCGGCCCTGTTCTTCGCCAGTGTGACCCTGGTGCGCGGGCCCCTGGCGGGGCTGACGCGTTCGGTCGACAGCCTCAGCGCCGGCCAGTACGACCGCCCGGTCTCGGGCATTGCTGGCGGCGACGAGATCGGCGCCATCGCCCGGGCCCTGGACGGTTTCCGCCACGACCTCGCCGACGGCCAGCGCCGCCGCTCCGAACAGGAGGCCGAACGCGCAGTCGCCGAGGCCGAGCGCCAGCGCCATGGGATCGAAGCGCAGGCCCGCGCCGAAGCTCAGGCCACGGCTGTTTCGGCCCTCGGCGAAGGCATGGAAAAGCTGGCGGACGGTGACCTGATCTGGCGGATGCGCGAGGACAGTTTCACCGCCGACGCCCGCAAGATGCCGCGCGACTTCAACGCCGCCGTTGAAAGCCTTCAGTCGACCATGGCCGGTATCCTGACCGCCGCCCGCAGCATCCGCGCCGGCTGCGCCGAGATCAGCAAGGCCTCCGACGACCTGGCGCAGCGCACCGAACGCGGCGCCGCCGGTCTGGAACAGACGGCCGCCGCGCTCGACACGATCACCTCGACCGTCAGGCGCAGCTCCGAAGGCGCCGACCGCGCCCGTCAGGTGACCCAGAGCGCCAAGATCAATGCCGAGCGCAGCGGGGCGGTGGTCAAGGAAGCCGTCGAGGCCATGGGCGGCATCGAAAAGTCCTCCAACGAGATCACCAACATCATCGGTGTGATCGACGAGATCGCCTTCCAGACCAATCTTCTGGCCCTCAACGCCGGGGTCGAGGCCGCCCGGGCCGGCGAGGCCGGTCGCGGCTTCGCCGTTGTCGCCCAGGAAGTCCGGGCCCTGGCCCAGCGTTCGGCCGACGCCGCCAAGCAGATCAAGACCCTGATCCGCACCTCGACCGAGCAGGTCGGGCGCGGCGTGCGTCTGGTCGGCGAGACGGGCGAGACCCTTGACCAGATCCTGGTCCAGGTGGCCGAGATCAATGATCTGGTCGGCGAGATTGCCGCCTCGTCCAAAGAGCAGGCCATGGGCCTGGCCGAGGTCAATCAGGCGGTCAACCAGATGGACCAGGTCACCCAGCAGAACGCCGCCATGGTAGAACAGTCCACCGCCGCCAGCCATGCCCTGGCCAGCGAAGCGGCCGAACTGGAGCGCCTGGTCGGCCGGTTCCAGGTCGGCGCTGAGGTTCGTGAGCTGCGGCCCCCGGTTGCGGCCCCGCGCACGGCCGTCGCCCCGTCCCGCGAGAGCTTCCGCCAGCGCTATGTGCAGGGGGCCAACGCCCTGAAGGTCGAGCCGTCAACGCGGCCGGGCGATTGGGAAGAGTTCTAGGGGCCGCGCGCTGGGGCTGCTGGTGGCGCCGGGAGCGGACCTCCTGAAGGTCCGCTGAGGGTGGTTAGTGGACCCCGGCAGGAGCTTCGGCGTAAAGCTCCGCCTTAGTAACTGCGAACTCGTTGTGCTCGCCGGGGTTGCCGACCCAATGCCCCTCGCATCGGCAGTAGACAATCTTGCCGACGACCTTTGCCAAGTTTTCTGCCTGGAAGAATTCGTCGAAGGCGGCTTTTGCGGCCACGTCCTGGAAGCTAGGGAGCACGTGTTCAGCATTGCCCGGCCTCAACAGATAGTAGCCGTAGTGCATCTCCCACCCAACCTTGAAGACGCGTAACTCCACAGGGCTACCACCTAACGCCATTTGAGGCGCTGCGAGAGCAGCGAGGGCCATGAGCACGGCGACGAGGGATCTTTGAATTGGGCGCATAGCTAACTGTTACTCGGACGGCCAAGGTCCGCAACGGGTGGACAGCAGGCATCCTCGGCTCACGCTAGAGGCGAATTGCATCGTCCGAACGCGTTGGGGTGTGTATCTTTGAGGGGTGTTGGCAGGAATTCTCGCCAATCACCGCGACCATCGAGCACGGCACCTAGATGAAAAAAGACTCGCTAGTAATCGCTGGCTTTGCCTTGGCAATGTTGGCGTTCAGCTCACCTGTGAACTGTATGGAGTATCGTGTTGGTGGTCGTACAGCATCAGAAGATTTTCGGCGTCCCGAAGACGCGAAACTTGCTCTTGCAAGTTGCAACGGAGATGTAACTGCCATTGCGAGGGCGATTAGCATTGGTGCAAATCCTAATGCGATTGGGGCAACCGCCGGAACACCGTTGTTTTGGGCGCTCTCCTGCAAAAGCCTTCCGGGAATGGAGGCTTTGCTGAAGGCTGGCTCAAGCCCGAACTATCAAATTCCTGGCGATGGCGATGCGTTTTCTCCTGTGTTCGTTGCAGCAGGGCTAGAAGATCCTAGGATGCTACAACTGTTGTTGAAGTATGGTGGCGATCCAAGCTCAACCGGAGATAGCGGTCACACGTCAGCTTTGGAGCGCGCTTTCGGTTTAGGTCTCCAGTTGAGCGATGGAGGTCTTCAGTCGGAGCGGCTGGGTTGGGAAAACTACTATCTGCTCTTGGAGGCAGGGGCCGATATCAATCAACGGGGCGTGAGTTTTTCGATTGCTGAGGTAGCTGCAAGCCTAAATCAATTCGACAAAGTTTCTGAATTGCTAGATCGAGGATATGTTCTTCGGCTCGAAAATCTTAGAGCTCTGATTGATTCAACCCGGACAGAATTTACTGGTATAAATCAGGGCGCTTGGCTCCTGAAAGTTAAAGCCAAGCTTGAAGGCGTAGGCACTGCGTCGGTCTCAAGTATGCGGCGCTAGCTTCGAACCGCTCCGGAGGGTCTGCAATGGGTCGAAAGCGGCCTCTGCCTTCCCTCCCGAAAGCGGACGCGCTGCGTCCTGCTCATCCTTAAATCTCTTGGTGGCTGTAGCGTGCTGGTCTGGAAAGGTCAGTCAAGGACGGCTTCGCCGCCGCGGAGCGGCCGCCCGAAGGGCGGTCCTTGAGTGACCTTTCCAGACCAGCGATCGTCTCGCCGTGAGATTTAAGGATGGCTCCCTTCGGCGCGAAGGGGGGCTTTCGCCCATCCCATCAATCACCGTCATTCCCGCCCTTGTGGCGGGAACCCCTCTATCCGCCGCAGGTGCGGATGGGGCGAAGTGCGCGCGCACTTCGCTGGCGTCTCACGTGTCAGCTGAAACAGGGGTTCCCGCCACAAGGGCGGGAATGACGGTTGAGTATGGGGATAGACCACGCTCAATCCCCGTTCTTTCCAGAACAAACCCCAGCCTGATCAATCACTTGTAAAATAGTTGATCGCGCCAATCAGACGCGTCGAAACTGCCCGCATAATCAATCTCACCTGACAGCACGGGAAGGGCGTCCGGCCGGCGACCAGCGACGGCTGTCAGGGGTGATCGAGCGGGAGTGAGGGCGGGTGACGTAAACCTGCCTATCGGGGGCAAGCCAAGGCCTCCGCCCGTCCGAAGGTTCGCTCCGGGTTCCTCCGGAATCGGCGTGGCTGCAGCCCAAGGCTGGGTCCGTCGCGAGGAGGGCAAGACCCGGGTGGTGGCATAGGGTTGAACCAGACCCGCGCGCCCCGGCCAGAGGGATAACGATCACGCGGAGCGTCTGTCTTCGTCGAAACGGTATTCAACTATCCAATCATCCGGGCGAGGCCCGGGCGCTCCGCGACCCTTCCCACTCACTCGGCGGTTTCCGCGCGAGGCGGCGAAGCCGTGTCCGCCACGCCCCTCGCAATCACCCCCGAACGCGCTATATCCCCGTCATGGCTGAAGCTTTCAACGACAAGACCCTGGCCGCCGACAAGAGCGCCCGCTACGCCGAAGTGGCCGCCGAGATCGCCTCGGTGCTGGACGGCGAACCCAATGTCACGGCCCGCATGGCGACCGTGGCCTCGATGCTGGCCAACAGCTTCGACCACTACTTCTGGACCGGCTTCTATGTCGTTGATCCCCAAAAGGACCGCGAGCTGGTGGTCGGGCCGTATCAGGGCACGCTGGGCTGCCTGCGCATCGCCTTTGGCCGGGGCGTCTGTGGCGCGGCGGCGGAAACGGGACAGACCCAGCTGGTGGCCGATGTCCATGCCTTCCCCGGTCACATCGCCTGCGACAGCCGCTCGGAAAGCGAGGTCGTGGTGCCGGTATTCGACAAGGCCGGCCGGCTGATCGCGGTGTTCGACGTCGATTCCGACAAGCCCGCCGCCTTCGACGCGATAGACCAGCAGGGGCTGGAGACCATCCTCAAAACCACCTTCGGGTAACTGGCGTAAGGGTTGCAGCCTGTTCTCCATCATTCCCTAACCGCTTCGGTTTAGGACAGGTAGAACATGCTGAACGTCGAAACCCTGCACCCCAGCCATCTGGCGCCCGCCGACATCGCCCTGTGGCGCGACATGGCCGCGGCCGAGCCGGCGTTCGCCAATCCCCTGCTGGGTCCCGATTTCACCCAGGCCGTGGGCCGGGTGCGAGAAGACGCGCGCGTCGCGGTGATCCAAAGGGACGGGGAAACGCTTGGCTTCCTGCCGCACCATCGCCGTCCGGGCCGCCTGGCGCGGGCGATCGGCTCGCCGCTGTCGGACTATCACGGCATCGTCTCGCGTCCCGATCCGGGCTTCACGGCCGAGGAGGTGCTGCGCGCCGCCGATCTGGGCGTGTTTCGCTATACCGGCCTGATCGATCCGTTCGGCCTGTTTGGCCAGCCTGCGCAGGGCGTTGAAGCCCAGTCCGGTTTCGTGATCGCGCCCGAAGGCTCGGCGGAGGATCACCTGGAGGTCGTCCGCGCCGCCAGCCCCAAGAAGATCAAGAACTACCGCCGGCTGGACCACAAGCTGGACCGCGAAGTGGGCGCGGTGCGTCTGGTCGCGGCCGACACATCGCGTCAGGCTTTCGACCAGCTGCTGGCCTGGAAGCGCGAGCAGCTGCAGCGCACCGGCATGCACGACTTCCTGCGTCCGGCCTGGACCACCGGCCTGCTGACCGACCTGTTCCAGCGCCAGACCGGCGATTTCCAGGGCCTGATGATCAACCTCTATGCCGGCGACGAACTGGTGGCGGGGCATTTCGGCGTGCGTCTGGGCAGCGTCTATCACCCGTGGATCGCCTCGACCAATCCGGCCTTCGGCGCCTGGTCGCCGGGCCAGATCTTCTTCCTGCGCGCCATCGCCGCCATGCCGGAACTGGGCCTGAGCCGCTATGACCTGGGTCCCGGCCATGATCACTACAAGCGCGCCTACGCCTTCACCCAGACCCCGGTCCAGAGCGGCGCCGTGATGGCCGCCAGCGTGGCCGGCCTGATGGCCAGCTCTGTTGAAAGCGCTTGGAACCTGGCCGGCGCGGGCGGCAATGGCATGGTGGCGCGGCTGCGTCGCCGGATGGACGTGATCAACAGCGTCGAGCTGACCATGGGCGGACAGGTGCGCGGCCTGGTCGACGCCGTCGCCAGCCAGTCACGTCGTCGCGTCGGCGCTCACGAGGCCGGCTGATGGTCCACGTGACGGTGATGATCCCGACCCAGAGGCGGCTCGGCGGTCTGGCCGTCGCGGTGCGCTCTGTGTTGGCCCAGCAGGCGGTGGATTTCGCCGCGCTGGAGATCATCGTCGTCGATAACGATCAGGTCCCCTCGGCCCAGGCCACGATCGAGGCCCTGGCGGAAGGCGCGGCCTGCCCGCTGCACTATGTTCACGAGCCCCGCGCCGGGGTGGCCAACGCCCGCAACGCCGGCATGGCCAGGGCCTCCGGCGCCCTGATCGCCTTTCTCGACGATGACGAGGAAGCGCCCGAGGGCTGGCTCGCCGCCTTGCTGGCCGCCCAGGTTCGCTACGACGCCGATGTCGTGTTCGGACCGGTCCGGGCCCGGGCGCCAGACAGCGTCGCCGAGCATCGCGACTATCTGGAGCGCTTCTTCTCGCGCCTGGGTCCCGCCCAGGCCGGCGTCATCGACCACTATTACGGCTGCGGCGACAGCCTGCTGCGCCGCGCCGCCTTGCCCGATCCCGTCTCGCCGTTCGCGGCCGAGCGCAACCAGATCGGCGGCGAGGACGACATGCTGTTTGGCCAGATGAAGGCCGCCGGCGCGACCTTCGCCTGGGAACCGGCCGCCTGGGTCTGGGAAGACCCCGTGCCCGACCGCCTGACCCTGGACTACACGCTGGCCCGCGCCTTCGCCTATGGCCAGGGTCCCTCGGCCCATTGCGCCGCCTCCAGTCCGCCAGACCCCGTGGGCGTGGCCCGCTGGATGGCGATCGGGGTGGGGCAGGCGGCCGTGTTCGGCGCGGTGGCCGGCGTCAAATGGCTGACCCGTTCCAGTGACCGGGCCGACTGGCTCGACAAGGCCGCGCGCGGCCTGGGCAAGGCCCTGTGGTGGGGCCCCTTCAAGATCCAATTCTACGGGAGGACCGCGTGAGCATCATCCGCGACTGGACGCCCGAGAAGGCCAGGGCCTTCGGCGGTGAGAACCTGGCCTTCGAGCACGGCCTGCACGAACGCCCGATGTTCGACGACGAGGGTCTGGCGCGACTGCTGGACCTCTATCCCCGCGGCCAGCTGGGCGTCTTCACCATGGGCGAGGACCCCAAGGCCTGGACCACCTGGCGCCGGGGCGCGGCCAGCGGCCTCTCGGGCGACCAGCTGCTGGAGGCGGCCAAGAGCGGCCGCATCTGGCTGAACCTGCGCCACACCAACGATCACGTGCCGGAATATGCCGCCCTGGGCGACGAGATCTTCGCCGAGAAGGAGGCTCAAGTTCCCGGCCTGCGCACCTTCAAGCGCGATCTGGGCATGCTGATCAGCTCGGCCAACGCCCAGGTGTTCTACCATCTGGACGTGCCGCTGGTGTCGCTGTGGCAGCTGCGCGGCCAGAAGAAGGTCTGGGTCTATCCGGTCGCCGATCCGTATGTCGGCGAGCTGGACCTGGAAAAGATCGTGCTGAAGGAAACCGCCGAGCAGTTCGCCTTCGATCCCGACTGGGACAAGGGCGCGGCGGTCTATGACCTGACCCCGGGCAAGATGGTCACCTGGAAGCAGAACGCGCCGCACCGGATCGAGAACGGTCCGATGCTGAACGTCTCGCTGTCGATCGAATTCATGACCCCGCCGGCCCTGATGCGGGCCAATGTCATCTACGCCAACGGGGTGCTGCGCCGCCGGCTGGGGGCAAGGCCCCGCATCCAGAGCGGCTTTGGCCCGACGGCGCTGGGCAAGCTGGCCGTGGCTCGGGGGGCCAAGGCCCTGAACCTGCAGACGCCGCATGTGCGCCATCTGCCGATCACTTTCGGCCTGGATGCGAGCAAGCCCGGCGTTCTGGTCGAGGGCCAGCGCGCCTAGCGCTTGCCCCGGCCCGCGCTTCATCGCAGAACACGACGATGAGTCAGGCAGTCACGATTGAACTGGGCGAGGGCGCCGAACATGACGCCCGGGCTCTGCGGAATGCGTTCGGGTGTTTCACGACAGGCGTCACGGTCGTCACGACCCTGGGCGAGGACGGGCGCAAGATAGGGCTGACGGCCAATTCCTTCACCTCGGTGTCGCTGGATCCGCCGCTGGCGTTGATCTGCGTGGATCTGAAATCCAGCAGCCTTGCGGCCCTGGATACGGCGGGGGTCTTCGCCGTCAATGTGCTGCCGGCCGAACAGCAGGACGTCGCGAGCCAGTTCGTGCGCAAGGGGGTCGACCGGTTCGCAGGGCTGGAGACCGAGGTCTGGCGCACCGGCGTGCCGATCCTGCCTGACTGCATGGCCAATTTCGAGTGCCAGACCCATCACGTCTTCGACGCTGGCGATCACCGGGTCTATGTCGGCCGGGTCGTGAAGCTGCGCTACGATCCAGATCACGAACCGCTGGTCTATCTGCAGGGCCGGTTCCGGCGGGTTCACGTCGACGCGGAATAGACTGTCATCCCGGCCAGGCGCCTCGCGCGCCGAGCCGGGATCGCGGCGATGGCCTGCGTTTCCGGCGGTCCGGGGTCTTCGCCCGGGATGACAGCGCTATTGGTCGAATTTTCCGGCGCACGACGTGCCGTTGAGATGCTATCGACGCGCAAAACAAGATCCAGGGAGCGCATCATGCGAGACATCGCCCATTTCGTGAACGGTCAGACCTTCGTCGGGACCTCGGGTCGGTTCGGCGACGTCTTCAATCCCAACACCGGTGAGGTTCAGGCCCGCGTGCAGCTGGCGACCGCCGCCGAGCTCGACGCCGCCGTCCAGGCCGCCGCCAAGGCCCAGATCGGCTGGGCGACAACCAATCCCCAACGCCGCGCCCGGGTGATGTTCGAGTTCAAGCGCCTGATCGAGCGCGACATGAACAGCCTGGCTGAAATCCTGTCGTCCGAGCACGGCAAGGTTATCGCCGACAGCAAGGGCGACATCCAGCGCGGGCTGGAAGTCATTGAATTCGCCTGCGGTATTCCTCACATCCTGAAGGGCGAATATACCGAAGGCGCGGGCCCCGGCATCGACGTCTATTCGATGCGCCAGCCGCTGGGCGTCTGCGCGGGCATCACCCCGTTCAACTTCCCGGCCATGATCCCGATGTGGATGTTCGGCATCAGCATCGCCGTGGGCAACACCTTCATCCTCAAGCCGTCGGAGAAGGATCCGACCGTGCCGGTGAAACTGGCCGAGCTGATGATGGAAGCCGGCGCGCCCGAGGGCGTGCTCAACGTGGTGCACGGCGACAAGACCGTCGTCGACGCCATCCTGACCCACCCGCTGATCCGCGCCGTCAGCTTCGTCGGCTCGTCCGATATCGCCCATTATGTCTATCAGACCGGCACAGCGCACGGGAAACGCGTCCAGGCCATGGGCGGCGCCAAGAACCACGGCATCGTCCTGCCCGACGCCGACCTCGACCAGGTGGTCAAGGACCTGTCGGGCGCGGCCTTCGGCTCGGCCGGCGAGCGCTGCATGGCCCTGCCGGTCGTCGTGCCGGTGGGCAAGGCGACGGCCGATGAACTGCGCGAGCGCATGGTCGCCGAGATCGAGACCCTGCAGGTCGGGGTCTCCAGCGACCCGGCCGCCCACTATGGGCCGGTGGTCTCCAGCCAGCACCGCGCCAAGATCGCCGACTACATCCAGATCGGTGTCGACGAGGGCGCCGAGCTGGTCGTCGATGGCCGTGATTTCTCGCTGCAGGGCTTCGAGAAGGGCTTCTTCATCGGCCCGTCGCTGTTCGACGGCGTCACGAAGGGCATGAAGACCTATCAGGAAGAGATCTTCGGGCCCGTCCTGCAGATCGTGCGCGCCGAGAGCTTCGAAGAGGCGCTCAGCCTGCCCAGCGAGCACCAGTACGGCAACGGCGTCGCCATCTTCACCCGCAACGGCCGCGCGGCCCGCGAGTTCGCCAGCCGGGTCAATGTCGGCATGGTGGGCATCAATGTTCCGATCCCCGTGCCGGTGGCCTATCACACCTTCGGCGGCTGGAAGCGCTCGGCCTTTGGCGACACCAACCAGCACGGCGTCGAGGGCGTGAAGTTCTATACCAAGGTCAAGACGATCACCGCCCGGTGGCCGGAAGGCGAGGTCGAGGATTCGGCCTTCGTCATCCCGACGATGAAATAGCGCCAGGGGGGCGGCGATGAACGGTCTGGTTCGACGATCCTTCCTGTCCATCGCCGCCGCCGGCTTCGCCGCTCCCGCCGCCTTCGCCCAGAGCCGGGCCGAGTGGGCGGCGGTCGGGCAGTATGGCGACAAGGCAGCGCCGGTCACCGTGTTCGAGCGGGACGGTGCGCTGCACCTCTTCGGCAAGGACCTGCCTGTCGCGCGGCTGACGGCGCTGGGCGGCGGTCTCTACTCCATCGCGGGCGGCGGGGTGGTGGCCCTGGAGACGGGCGCGATCCGTCTGGACGGAACCCGGCTGGCCTTCCAGGATTTCGGCGCGCAGACCCAGGCGGCGATCCAGAGGGCCGTCCGTGCCGATCCGGTGGCCCTGCGCCAGCGGGCCCTGGCCGCGACGCCGCCGGTCGAGACCGAGGCGCATCTTCCGGCCGACCTCGTCGACCTGACGGCGATCGACCCGCGCATCCGGCTCGACATCCGCTATGCCGGTTCCAGCAACTTCATGGGCATCCCACTCTATGAGCAGGCGGCCGCCTGGTTGCAGCGGCCCGCCGCGCAGGCCCTGGGGCGGGTCCAGCACGCCCTGGCCAGCAAGGGCTTTGGCCTGCTGATCCACGACGCCTATCGACCCTGGTTCGTCACCTGGATGTTCTGGGAGGCGACCCCGCCCGAGAGCCACGCCTTCGTCGCCGATCCGGCCCGGGGCTCGCGCCACAATCGCGGCTGCGCTGTCGACCTGACCCTGTACGATCTCAAGACCGGCAGGCCCGTCGAGATGCCCAGCCGCTATGACGAGTTCTCCGACCGCGCCTATGCCGATTTTATCGGCGGCACGACGCAGCAGCGGGCCCTGCGCGCCCTGCTGCGCGACGCCATGACTGCCGAAGGCTTCGAGGTCTATACCGAGGAATGGTGGCACTTCGACTACAGGGACTGGCGCCGCTACGGGATCGGAACCGCCACCTTCACTGAACTGGCCAAGCGCGCGCGATAGTCAGGCGCCCCGCGGCCGCCAGGGCAGGACCTCGGCGCTGTGGCCGATACCCAGCTTGGCGCAGTCGTGCTTCAGCGGGCAGGCGCCGCAGCTGGGGGCTTGATCCGGGCACAGCATCTGTCCCAGGCCCCGCTTCATCAGCCAGTGCAGCTCGAAGAGGTCGTCGGCCGTCCAGGAGCCTGGCGCCAGCCGCATCAGAGCCTGATAGGCGAGGGTCGTGTCCCCCGACCCGACCAGTCCGATCCGTCTGGCCACCCGATGGACGTGGGTGTCGACCACCAGGGCCCGCATGGCCAGACTGCTGAAATTGAGCACGCTGGCGGCGACCTTGACCCCGACGCCGGGCAGGCTCTGAAGCTCCCACCGCGCCTCGTCGACCGGTCGGCCGGCCAGATGGTTCAGCGACAGCCAGCCGACCTTCTGTTCGATCAGGCGCAGGGCGTGCGTCAGATGCCTGGCCTTGTCTTCGGCGCAGGCGACGTCGCCGATGATCTCCAGGACCTGCGCGTCAGGTGTCCGGGCCAGGTCTTCCCAGCACCTGAACTCGGCCCGCAGGCGAAGGAACGCGCCCCACGACACGGCGTCGGGCGTCCGACCGCTGATCGACGACTTTACCAGCTGCGAGATCGGATCCATGCGCGCCACCGGCCGCTGCGGACCAAACTCGCACAGCAGGGCGTCGCGAACGCTTTCAAGCGGCGAGCGCCAGAGGCCTAGGGAAAGCTGCATGGAACGTCGCTCCGGAACATAATGAGAACATTATGCGGCGGAGATCCAATTGTCCACAGGCTGTGACTATCGTCGGGAGCCGCCCAGGAACGTCGCCATCCGGCGGCGCACGCGCTCCAGGGCCACCTTGACCGGCGTCGGCGCGCGGGCGGGGGCTGGGCGTTCTTCCTCGGGCAGCGCGATGCCTGCGAAACGGGCGATCACGTCGCGCAGTTCCGGCTCCTGCACACCCAGGGCGGCCTCGGTCGGACTCATCCATTGCAGGGTGCGCTGGCCCTTTTCGGGCCAGGTGGCGTGCTCGCCGGTGACCTGGAGGGGATAGACATCGACCTTGACCAGTCGCGCCACACCGCTCTTCAGGCGCTTGAGATATTCGTAGTCGCCGACGGACTGCTCGGCGATCACGCCATCGAGCCCGGCTTCCTCATAGGCTTCCTGGGCGGCGGCGGCCGGATCGGTGCGCCCCTTCATCGGCCAGCCCTTGGGGATCACCCAGCGCTTGGTCTCGCGCGATGACACCAACAGGATTTGCAAGTCTGCGCCTTCGCCACGCCAAGGCAGCGCCGCGACCTGGCGACGCTTTCCAACAGCTTGCTTGACCGGCTTTTCCGTCACTTCACCCAGAACCCTAGACACGCATCCATACTGACGGCGCGCGCCAGTCGACTATAGCGCCCGTGATTGCGTGAGTCGCCGAGTTCGAAACCTGAAAACTGCGGCGCAGAGGCGCGTTGTGCAGGTTTGGCCGAGGTGAGGCCGAGATCCACCTCGCGAACTCGCTCTCCCCAAGGTCAGGGTTCGGCGTTGCGAAACCCTTCTCGGCTGTCGTGGGTCATCGTCCGTTTCCGCATTATGGGTCCGGGCCGTGCGCCGCAACAGGCTTTTGGGGGCGTTTTTTTCTGGCGGTCGCTAGCGCGCGCAACCTCTCGTGCTCCCCGCGCGACTGAGGCATTATCCTTGGGCAATCGGCAGATCAGGAGTCGGGCATGGCGTTCACGCTGACCATCAATGGGGAAACCCGCTCGGTCGAGGTCGAGGGCGACACGCCTCTGTTGTGGGTCCTGCGCGACACCCTGGGCATGGTCGGGACCAAGTTCGGCTGCGGCGCGGCCCAGTGCGGGGCCTGCACGGTGCATATCGACGGCGCGCCCGTTCGCGCCTGCATCACGCCGGTCCGTCGTGTCGGCGCAAAGAAGGTCGTCACCATCGAGGGCGTTGGCCAGGATCCCGTCGGCGCGAGGGTGCAGGAAGCCTGGAAGGCCATCGATGTGCCCCAGTGCGGTTACTGCCAGGCGGGCCAGATCATGTCGGCCACGGCGCTGCTGACCGCCAATCCCCGGCCCGATGACGCGGCCATTGACGCGGCGATGAACGGCAATCTGTGCCGCTGCGCCACCTACATCCGCATCAAGGCGGCCATCAAGGCCGCTTCCGGCCAGGGAGTTTGAGCATGGACGGCGAGATGCTCCGCGACCCTAACCGTCGTCTGTTCCTGCAGACCGGCGCCGCCCTGGGCGGCGGCCTGATGCTGTCGTTCAGCCTGTCCGGGCCCGGACAGGCGGCGGGCGACGGGCAGTTGAACGCCTATGTCCGCATCGGGCCCGACGGCGGCGTCACCATCGTCTCCAAGGTTCCCGAGGTGGGGCAGGGGATCAAGACCTCGCTGCCGATGCTGATCGCCGAGGAATTGGACGTCGAATGGTCGGCCGTCACCGTCGAGCAGGCCATTGCCGACACCAAGGTCTTCGGACGCCAGGTGGCCGGCGGCAGCATGGCCACCACGCTTGAATATGATGGACTGCGCCGCGTAGGCGCCACGGGGCGGGCCCTGCTGATCGGCGCCGCCGCCGCGCGCTGGGGCGTCGCCGCCGAGACCTGCGCCACCGAGCCGGGCTTTGTGATCCACGCCGCCAGTAATCGCCGCCTGGCCTATGGCGACCTGGCCCAGGCCGCCGCGGCCCTGACGCCGCCTGATCCCAAGAGCCTGACGCTGAAGGACCCCAAGGCCTTCCGCATCATCGGCAAGCGCCAGCAGAGCCGCGATATCGACGCCATCGTCACCGGTCAGCCGCTCTATGGCATCGACACCCGCGTGCCGGGCATGCTGTACGCCACCTTCGCCAAGGCCCCGACCTTCGGCGCCAAGGTGGTCAGTGTCGATCTGGCTCCGGCCAGGGCCGTGGCCGGCGTCAAGGACGCCTTCGTGGTCGAGGGCGGAACCAATCTGCAGGGCCTGATGCCGGGCGTGGCTGTCGTGGCCGAGAGCTGGTGGGCGGCGCGCAAGGGCCGCAACGCGCTCGAGATCAAATGGGCCGAGCATCCGACCAGCGCCCAGAGCTCGGCGGGCTTCGCCGCCCGGGCGGCCGAACTGGCCAAGGCGCCGCCTCACCGCACCCTGCGCTCGGACGGCGATGTCGACGCGGCCTTCAAGGGCGCGGCCAAGGTCGTCAAGGCCGCCTACAGCTATCCCTTCATCGCCCACGTCAATCTGGAGCCGCAGAACTGCACGGCCAGCTTCAAGGACGGCAAGGTCGAGATCTGGGCGCCGACCCAGAACCCCGAGCCCGGCCGCAAGCTGGTCGCGGCCGCCCTGGGCGTCGCCGAAACCGACGTGACCATCCATCTGGTGCGCGGCGGCGGCGGCTTTGGTCGACGGCTGATGAACGACTACATGGTCGAGGCGGCGTTCATCTCGAAGCTGGCGGGCGCGCCGGTCAAGCTGGTCTGGACCCGCGAGGACGACATCCAGCATGACTTCTACCGCCCGGGCGGCTGGCACAATTTCACCGGCGGTCTCGACGACAAGGGCGATCTGGTCGGCTGGCGCGACCACTTCGTGACCTTCGGCGAGGGCGAGCAGTTCGCGACCTCGGCCGGGATGAACGCCACCCAGTTCCCGGGACGCGCCGTCGCTAACTACAAGCTCGACGTCTCGGTCATGCCGCTAGGGGCGCCCACGGGCTATCTGCGCGCGCCGGGCAACAACGCCTTCGGCTTCGTGATCCAGAGCTTCACTGACGAACTGGCCGTGGCGTCCAAACAGGATCCCGTCGCCTTCCGTCGCAAGCTGCTGGGCGAACCGCGCCTGCTGGGCGAGGCCGGGCAGGGTGACGCCTTCGATACGGGCCGCATGCGCGGGGTGCTCGACCTCGTCGCCGAGACATCCGGCTGGGGCCGCAAGACGGCCAAGGGAACGGGCCTGGGCGTCGCCTGCCACTACAGCCACCTTGGCTATGTGGCCGTGGTCATGGAGGTTTCCGTCGCCAAGGGCGGTGTTCTGAAAATCCACAAGGTCTGGGCCGCCGTCGACTGCGGCTCGCAGATCGTCAATCCCAGCGGGGCCGAGCAGCAGGTTCAGGGGTCGATCCTGGACGCCATCGGCAGCACGCTGCACCAGGCGATCACCTTCGAGAACGGCGCGACGATGCAGGGCAGTTTCGGCGATCACTCGCCGCTGCGGATGGTCGAAGCTCCGCCGGTCGAGGTGCATTTCAAGCTCAGCGACAACCGGCCCACGGGGCTGGGCGAGCCGGCCTATCCTCCGGCCCCGGCCGCGCTGTGCAACGCCATCTTCGCGGCGACGGGCAAGCGCATCCGGTCCCTGCCGATCGGTGATCAACTGGCCTGAGGGCGAGCCGCCTGCTAGGAGCGGAGGCTCGCTTTCAGCAGGGTCGTCCCATGTCCACCGTCACCGTCGTCAGCCATCCGCTCGTGCAGCACAAGCTGACCAAGATGCGGGACAAGACCACCTCGACCAAGACCTTCCGCGCCCTGATGCGCGAGACGGCGACCCTGATCTGCTACGAGGTCACCCGCGATCTGCCGATGGACGAGGTCTGGATCGAGACCCCGGTCGCCCCGACCATGGCCCGGGAGATCGCTGGCAAGAAGCTGGTGTTTGCGCCGATCCTGCGGGCCGGCCTGGGCATGGCCGACGGCATGCTGGATCTGGTGCCCTCGGCCCGCGTCGCCCACATCGGCCTCTATCGCGATCCGGAGTCGCTGGAGGCGGTCGAGTACTATTTCAAGGCTCCGCAAGACATCGCCGGCCGCCTGGTCATCGTGGTCGATCCGATGCTGGCCACCGGCCACTCGGCGATAGCGGCGATTTCACGCCTGAAGGCGGTCGGCGTTACCGACCTGCGTTTTGTCTGCCTGCTGGCCGCCCAGGTCGGAATCGACAACCTGCGCGCCGCCCACTCCGACGTGCCGATCTGGACGGCGGCCATCGACGCGCAGCTCAACGACCACGGCTATATCGTGCCGGGCCTGGGCGACGCCGGAGACCGAACTTTCGGGACGCGCTAGTTCGGCAGGGCTTTGACGAAGGCCTTCACCACGCTGGCCGAATTGTCCGAGGCCAGCTGCATGAAGGTGTGCATTTCATTGGCCTCGTCACCGCCGCCGGCCAGGTCCGACAGGCTGCGGAAGGCGATGAACGGCGCGCCATTGGCATAGGCCACATGGGCGACGGCGGCGCTTTCCATGTCCACGACCCGGGCCTTGAAGGTGGCGCGGGCGTATTTGCGATAGGCGGCGTTGTCGAGGAACACCGGCGCCGAAATGCCGTTGCCGCCGACCACCACCTTGGGCGCGTGAACCAGGCACTGGCTGGTGACGCAGCGCGCCAGTGAGACCGTCGAGGCGATGGCGCGGGCGGTTTCCAGCATGGCCGGATCGACCGGGAACCATCGGCGGCGCTCGGGCGGGCCATCGGCGCGGGCGATCATGATCGAGCGCGGGATCATCATTCCAAAGCCCGGCAGGTCGTCATTGCGGGCCATTTGCGAAACCTCAAAGCCCTTTTCGGTCTCGCGGGCGAAGGCCGTCTCCAGGTTCTGGCTCCACTGGTCGGCCACGATCACGTCGCCGATGTCGAGGCCTTCATCCACACCGCCGGCGATGCCCGAGAACACGATGCGGGTGACGTTGAAGCGGTCCAGGGCCAGCTGGGTGGTCATGGCGGCATTGACCATGCTGACGCCGCTGAGGAACAGCACGATCGGCTTGCCCTCGAGTTCGCCCGTCGTGAAGGTCACGCCCGCCGCCGTGTAGCGCTTCTGGTCACGGGTCGCCGAGGCCAGGGCCGTCAGCTCCGGCGGAAAGGCCGAGATCACCGCGATGCGCGGCGCGGCGTCGAAACGCTCGGCCGCCGCAGCGGGCAGAACCGTGAAAAGGCAGATGGCCAGGGCGGCAAGCAGACGCATGGTGGAACTCTCTTGGGGGAACAGCGCGCGAGGGCAGCACGGCGGTGAGCGCTTGGACATAGCCTGGCGGCGATTCCGGGCCAATCGCCGACCCTCTGATCAAGCCCAGGTCATCGATGGGCCCCTTTCCTCCAGGGCGCCACGACTTTGCGCCGCGCGCGGGAGATTCCCGCCATGTTAACCGGAGGTGCAGACAGGACTGGCAGGGTGGCGCGGCATGACCCGAGCCCCGCCATCCCCGTACTGGACCGACCAGGCTCGCCAGATCGCGGCTGCCGCCGCTCTGGGTCTGGTGGTGGCGCTGCTGGCCTATGTCTGCGTCGAGCTGCCGCGTGACCTGAAGCAGGTCGCACCGATCTGGCTGGCTAACGGTGTCGTGCTGACGGTGCTGCTGTGGACCGATCGCTCGCGCTGGCCGCTGCTGATCGCCTTCACCCTGGCGGGAAACATCGCCGCCGGTCTGCATGGAGGCGGGCGGCTATCGGTGGTCCTGGGGCTCAGCCTCGCCAATGTCGTCGAATACCTGCTGTCGGCCCTGGCCCTGCGACACGTGCTGGGTCGCGATATCGATGTCAGCCGCCCCCGCGATCTGGGCTGGATCGCACTGGTCTGCGGGTTGTGCACGCCCCTGGTCTCGGCCGTCATCGCGACCACCGTCCTCTACGTCTCGCGAGACGCCGACCCTGCTCGCACAATGGTCAGCTGGGTCCTGTCCAACGCCCTGGGCCTGATGCTGGTGACGCCATCCCTGATCGCCTTTCGTCAGGCTCGCGCGCTGTTGGTCGAGCGGCCGGTCAGACGGCGCGGCTGGATCGCCCTGGCGGTGCTGGTCCTGGCCATCGTGCTGGTCTTCACCCGCCCCCGATATCCGTTGCTGTTCATCATTCCGCCGGTCCTGGTTTTTGTGGCGCTGGAGCTGGAATTCCTCGGCGCAGCGGTGGGAATTCTGATCCTGTCGGGTCTGGCGATCGGCTTTACGGCCATGGGGCTGGGTCCCGTCGCCCAACTGGCCGAGAACATGGCCGAGCAGGCGCTGTTTCTGCAGGTCTTTCTGGTTGTCTCGATCTTTGCCGCCCTGCCTCTGGCGACGATCAACGCGCAGAGACGGCGCTTGCGGGATTTGGCCCAGGAGCAGACCCGTTGGGCCGATATGGCCGAAAACCTGGCCGGGGTCGGCTATTGGCGGTTCAATCTGAACACCGGCGCCATGACCTGGTCAGATCAGATGTACGTCATCCTCGGGGTTGACCCAGGGACGGTGATTTCCGCCGACGACTGGCTAGCTGCGGTTCATCCCGAGGATCGCGAGAAAGCACGTCTGCGCTACCGCGCGGTGCTCGAGACCCAGGCGTCCAGTCCTGCCGCCCAGACGCGGCTGCTGCGCGCTGATGGCCAGGTCCGGTATGCCACAGGCAATATGGCGGTTGAGCGCGACGCTGAAGGGCGACCGATCACTGTCTTTGGCGTGATCCTGGACATTACCGCCCAGAAGGCCGCCGAGCAGGCGATCGTCGAAAGCGAAGCGCGGTTCCGGATGCTGACAGAGAATGGCAGCGACATCCTCGCGCATTCGGATGTGGACGGCCGGATCACCTATGTCTCGCCGTCGGTCGAACATCGTCTGGGCTTCAGGCCCGAGGAACTGATCGGTCGGCGCTTTGTGGACCTCATCCATGAAGACGATGTCGAGGCGATCCGCAGCGCCCTCCGCGACCAGCTCGCGAGTCGGGGACGGGTCTCGCCGACGCGGGTCGAGTACCGGTCGCGTCATAAGGACGGGCGGGAAATCTGGTTCGAGGGTCGCCCGACCCTGGCTCTTGACCGCCTGACGGGCCGGGTCAGCGGGGTGACCGACATCGTCCGCGACATTTCGCGGCGCAAGATGCTGGAGATCCAGCTGCGCCAGGCGCGCGCCGACGCCGAGGTGGCGGCAACCGTCAAGGGCGAATTCCTGGCCAATATGAGCCACGAGCTGCGCACGCCGCTGACCGCGGTGCTGGGCTTCACCAAGCTGATCGAGGAGCAACCGGACCTTACCGCCTCGACGCGCGGCTATATCGAGCGGGTCTCCAACGCCGGCAAGGCGCTGCGGGCGACCGTCAACGACATCCTGGACTTCTCCAAGCTGGAGGCCGGGCAGGTTGATATCAGGCCAAGGCCGATGTCGCCCACAGAGCTGGCGCGTGAGGCGATCGAACTGTTCGATGCCCAGGCCCGGGCCAAGGGCCTGTCGCTGACGCTGTCGGGCTTTGAAATCGTGCCCCAACAGGTGCTGGCCGACCCGGACCGTCTGCGTCAGATCCTGCTCAACCTGATCGGCAACGCCGTGAAGTTTACCGAGCAGGGCGGGGTCGATCTCGAGGCGGCCTACGACTCCGCGACGCAGCGCCTGTCGTTCGCGGTGGTCGACACGGGCCCCGGCATGCCCGACGACCAGATCGGACACCTGTTTCAGCGCTTCTCGCAGGTCGATGGTTCAGCCACCCGCAAACATGGCGGCACGGGCCTGGGTCTGGCGATCTGCAAGGGCCTGGTCGAGGTCATGGATGGCGATATCGGGGTCGAGAGCCGCGAAGGCGAAGGCTCGCGGTTCTGGTTCTCGCTGCCCGCGCCGTCCGTCGATCAAGGCGAGGACCAGACTGTCGAGATCGACCCGCCTCTGGCCCTGCCCGACAACTGCCGGGTGCTGATCGTCGACGACAACCGCGCCAACCGCGAACTGGTTCGGGCGATCCTGGGCCCGTTCGGCGCCGAGATGACCGAGGCGGCCGACGGCGACGAGGCGATTTCCAGCGCGCGAGAGACGCCCTTCGACGTCATCCTGATGGACCTGCGGATGCCCCGGGTCGATGGCCGGGCTGCCGCCGCCCGGATCCGCGAGGGCGGCCTCAACGCCAGGACGCCGATCCTGGCCTTTTCCGCCGACGCTTCGACCCTGGCGATCGACGCAGTCTTTGACGGTCAGATCACCAAGCCCCTCTCGAGCCTGGGACTGATCGAAACCTTGGCGCGGACCCTGGCGACAAGCAGGGTTTGACGAAGCCGGCTCGAAACGACCAACTGTCGATGATCCCTGTCTCGCCGGTGGCGAGGCCCCCTGATTCCGTTTCGAGCCCGATCGCGACCTGATGTCCAAAGCCGCGTCCCTGATCTATGTCGCCGACGATGACCCCAGCATCCTTGAGCTGGTCTCGATCGTCCTGACACGGGGCGGTTTCGAGGTCGTCGGGTTCGAAACCGCCGACGCCCTGACGGCGGCGCTCGCCCTGCGAGCTCCCGCCGCGGTGCTGCTGGACGTGCGAATCCCGGGGCTGAGCGGTCTGGACGCGCTCAAGGCCATCAAGGACAACCCCGCCACCGCCCGTATTCCCGTGCTGATGTTGACCGGCGATGGCCGGCTCGACCGCATCGTCCTGGCCATGCAGCTGGGGGCGGCGGGCTATGTGATGAAACCCTTCGACGGCGCGCAGCTGGTCGAGCGGGTCGGCAGTCTGCTGACCTAAGCCCAGCTTACTTGGGCAGGGTGAAGGCCCGCCAGGCCAGCACGGCCCAGCCGGCCATAAAGGCCAGGCCGCCCAGCGGCGTCACCGCCCCCAGCCAGCGCGGACCGCCCAGGGCCATGGCGTAGAGCGATCCCGAGAACAGCACCGTCCCGGCCAGGAACAGGCCGGCGACCAGGCCCATGCCGCGCGCGCCGGCCCGGCCCAGGGCGAAGGCGCCGAACACCGCCAGGGCGTGGGTCATCTGGTACAGCGATCCGGTGCGCAGCCATTCGGCCGGCTTGGGCGCCTCGACGCCATGCGCGGCGAACGCGCCCAGCGCGACGGCGCACAGGCCGCTCAGCGCCGCCAGGCCCGTCCAGGTTCGGGATGTCCAGGTCGCCATCGGCTTACGCTCCGTCACTGTTGCAATCGCCCGGCGCGACCTTAACGTTGTTCACCTGTCCGTAAAGCCGCCCCGTCAGAGGGCCCGGCGCGAGCAGTTGGGAGGACGGCATGGCGCTCACCTGGGGTGATGACTATCCCATTCATCAGACGCCGGAACCGGTGGCCTATGCCGGCACCGATCGGAACTTCTACGATCGCTATTTCTTCAACGGCTACGCGCTCGACGGCGATGGCGGCGACCTGTTCTTCGCTGCGGCGTTCGGCGTCTATCCGCACCTGAACATCGCCGACGCCGCCTTCTGCGTGATGAAGGACGGCCGGCAGGTCAATCTTCACGCCAGCCGCTGGCTGCGCATGGAGCGGATGGACCTGAACGTCGGCCCGATCCGCATCGAGGTGCAGCAGCCGCTTCAGCGCCTGAAGCTGACGGTGGAGTCGCCCGAGCACGCCATCCGCGCCGAGATCGTCTTCGAAGGCCGCGCCTTCCCGATCGAGGAGCCGCGCTTCATCCGGCGCAACGGCCCGCGCACCTTCATGGACTATACGCGCCTGACCCAGAACGGCCGCTACAGCGGATGGATCGAGGTCGATGGCGTCCGCTCCAGCGTCGACGGCTTTGTCGGCACGCGCGACAGGTCGTGGGGCGTGCGCCCGGTCGGCATGCGTGATCCGCAGGAGGCCGCGCCAACCTCGCCGATGCAGTTCTTCTGGCTGTGGTCGCCGTGCAATTTCGAGGACGGGGGCCTCTTCTTCCACACCAATGATGACGAGCTGGGCCGGCCCTGGAACCGCAGGGCGCTTTGGCTGGCCGACGGTGGCCGGGAGGACGGGGAGGGCGAGTTCGAGCAGGCGGTCTGCGCCATCGACTGGCGCTCGGGAACGCGCCATGCCCGCGCGGCGAGCCTGGATCTGGGCGACGGCGGCACGGCGGTGATCGAGCCGCAGACCGAGTTCTTCATGCTGGGCCTGGGCTATGGCCATCCGGTCTGGGGGCACGGCCTCAATCACGGCGAACTGGCGGTGGAGCGCGAGGACTTCGTCACCGCCGACCTCGAACGCCGGATGCCGCATCATCTGCATGTCCAGGCGCTGAGCCGCATCACCTTCACCGACGCGGACGGCCGCGCCCGGGTTGGACGGGGCGTATTCGAGCAACTGGCGCTTGGGCCGCACGCGCCTTCGGGCTTCGTCTCGATCCTGGATGTCGCCCCATGACCCTGGCCGAGCGGCTTGAAGCCTATCTGACCCGCCATTTCGGCGCGCCCACCACCGTGCGCGACCTGTCGCGCATCCCTGGCGGCGCCAGCCGCGAGACCTATCGCTTCGACGCGATCGTCGACGGCGTTGTCCGGCCCCTGATCCTGCGCCGCGATCCGCCTGCCAGTCTGATCGAGACCGACCGCAGCCTGGAATATCTGGCCTTCCAGTCGTTCCATGACCGCGCGCCCGTTCCCGAGCCGATCGTGCTGGAGACGCAAGGCGCGGAGCTGGAGCGGCCGTTCTTCATCATGACCCGGGTCGATGGCGGCGCGGCGGCCTCGCCCTTCACCGTCCAGCCCTATGGCCCGCACGCCCAGGTGATCGGCGAGACGTTCTTCGCGGCCCTGGGGGCCATCGCGGCGACCGATCCGGCGGGTCTGCCCCTGGCCCAGGCCGCCGTTGCGCCCGAGCCCGGCGAGTGCTGGCGCGTGGCCTTGGATCACTGGGCCGCCGTGATCGAGGCCGACGAGCAGCATCCGCAGCCCATCGTCCGCGCCGCCATCCGTCGCCTGCGGCGTGCTCCACCGCCACCCGCCACCGCCGTGCGCGTGGTGCATGGCGACTATCGCACCGGCAATTTCCTGCATGACGGCCAGGGCAAGATCCTGGCGATCCTCGACTGGGAGATGGCGCATCTTGGCGATCCGCTCGAGGACCTAGCCTGGGCGATCGATCCGCTGTGGGGTCACTATGATGAGGGGCGCGTGGCGGGGATGATCCCGCGCGACGAGGCCCTGGCGATCTGGAGCCGGACCAGCGGCCTGCCCGTCGATCCGGCCGCCCTAGCTTGGTGGGAGCTGTTCAGCGCCGTGAAGGGCCAGGCGATCTGGACCTCGGCGGCGCGGGAATATCGCGACGGCGGCTTCAAGGACCCGGTGCTGGCCATTTCCGGCTGGTACACCGCGCGTCGACACGATCAGATTCTGGCCGATGGCCTGATGCGTCTGGAGGGCCTGTCATGACCCCGAGTTTGCCTGACATCCTGGTTGGCAATTTCCTCTGCGTCGCCGAGCCGCCGCCGCCCGAATCCGCCGGCGAGTTCATGGCCGGCAAGGTGGCGGTCGTGGCCCTGCTGTCGCTACTGGCCGCCCAGGAGGCCGAGCGCGGGCCTTCGGCGCGGGTGTGGGAGAACGCCACCCTGCGCGCGGTGCTGCTGGACGCCGCGCCGGTCTATGGCGAGGCCTTCGCCGAGGCGGCGGGCGCCGCCGACGGCGACTTCACCCTGGCGGCTCTGGACCGCGCCAACGCCACCCTGCGGCGGGCGCTGATCGCGCTGCACGAGGCCGTCGAGGCGGCTGGCGACACCGCACGCGACCACGCGATCCTGCGGCTCTATCGCGACATGGCCCATGCCCGGCGGCTGGACATGCCGCCGTTGCCGGGGCGGTAGATCTACTTCTTGTGCTTCATGTGATCGGCCACTTCTTCGGGGCCGATGTCGATGAACCCGGGGGCCGAGGCGTTGTAGGCCTCGGCCTTGCCCAGGTCGATGACCACGCTGCGGTGGCCTTGCCAGATCATGTGGACGGCCACGTAGAGCACGATGGCCAGGCCGACAAAGCCGATCCAGCGATGCTTGTGCAGCAGGCTGGCGATGGCCGAGGCGGCCAGGCCCATCAGAACGATCGACAGCAACAGGCCAAAGACCATGACGCCGGGGTGCTCGCGCGCCGCGCCGGCCACGGCCAGCACGTTGTCCAGCGACATCGAAACGTCGGCGATCAGCACCTGGATGAAGGCCTGCTTGAAGCTCTTCACCGGGCGGGCGCGCGGTTCGGTCGTGGGGTCGTCGTCGATCGACGCGACGGCGTCGGCCTGATCGTGGGTGGCCTGCTCGCGCAGTTCCCGCCACATCTTCCAGCAGACCCAGAGCAGCAGCACGCCCCCGGCCAGCAGCAGGCCGATCACGCCCAGCAACCAGGTGGTGATCAGCGCGAAACCGATCCGCAGGACGACCGCCGCACCCAGGCCATACAGGATGACCTTGCGGCGATCCTTGACGGCCAGACCGCCGGCCGCGAGGCCGACGGCGACGGCGTTGTCGCCCGCCAGAACCAGGTCAATCATCAAGACCTGCAGGAAGGCCATGAACGGGCCGTCCAGCCCGCCCGCCTGGGCAATCAGAGTGTCAAACATGACCCCTCATGCGGCAGGGCGGGCGGTGTTGCAAGTCCGACCTAGTGGTGGGCGTGCTCGAGTTCCTTGCCATGATGCGGATCATGGGCGTGATCGGTCTTGGCATGGCCGTCGTGCGCATGGTCGTCATGGCCGTGATCGGCGGCATGGTCGTCGTGCCCGTGATCGTCATGGTGACCATGATCGTCATGAGCCGACACGGGCGCCGCAGCGGCCACTGGCGTCACATGAGCGACGTGCTCGGCCGGAGCATGCGGATCGGGATGAGCCCCGGCATGCGGGTCAGCCGCATGGCCGTGATCATCATGGGCATGGTCGCCATGGCCGTGGTCGTCGTGCGCATGAGCGTCGTGGCCATGGTCGTCGTGGTGACCGTGATCCTCATGCGCCGACACCGGCGAAGCGGCGGCTACGTGGGCGACATGCGCGGCCGGAGCATGGGCGTCGTGAGCATGGGCGTCATGGCCGTGATCGGAGGCATGGTCGTCGTGCCCGTGATCATCATGGCCATGGCCGTGGTCGTCGTGACCGTGGCTGTTATGACCATGAGCATCATGAGCATGGTCATCATGGCCGTGGCTCACGGCCGTGGCGGCCAGAGCGCCGCCGGCGGCGGCGACCATCGGATTGACATAGGAGACGTGCGCGGTGGTCGGCGCGCCGTCGGCCTCAATCTCGTTACGACCATAGTCGGTAAGCGTACGGAACTTCCGGCGACGCTCGGCCTTGCTGCGGCTGGCCATGGCGTTGCGCGAAATGATCGCCAGGATAAGGACGGCCAGCAATACCAGGGCGCCGCCCAGAACCGATTTCGTCGGGGTCTGGCCCAAGCCCGGCAGCACGACGTTGCCTTCGAGGCCCGGCAGGTTCAGCTTTGAAAGCAGACCCTCGGTCTTCTTCTTGGCCTCTTCCTGCAGCGGTGCGACGCGCTTGACGATCTCGCCGAGCGAGAAGGACTGCGCGGTCTTGGCGCCATTCAGGTCGACACCGAATTCCGACTTCAGCTGGCCCTTGGCCTCCGCGCCCGGCTTGACCTGCCAGGCGAAGGTGGTGGGCTCGCCGGCCTTGACGACGGCGGTCTGCTTGCCGTTCGGCGTGACCTCATAGCCTTCGCCTTCGAGCTTGGCATAGGCGCTGGTGTTGGACGCGGCCTTGCCCAGGCCCAGCTTGGCGGCCTGCGCCTTGATCATGTCGCCCAGGGTGGCGGGCAGCGACAGGGTCACCTGCCCGGCCTCGCCCTTGCCCAGGCTGTCTCCAGCAGCCAGGACAGCGCCCTTGGTGGCTTCCGGCGCGACGGCGGCTTGAAGCTGTTCGAGCTTCGTCGGCGGCTTGGTCGCGACCGAGGCGGGAAGGGCGGCGGCGGGAAGGGCGGGCGCCTTGGCCAGCGGCGCGACCGGCTTCAGAACAGGCGCTGCGGCCACGGTCGCGGGCTTGGCCGCAACCAGAGCGACCGGCTTGGCGGCCGGCGCGGGCGTCGCAGCGGCTCTGTTGGTCGGGGCGGATGAAGCGCGCGGCGCATAGCGAACGGCGCGGCGTTCCTTGGGGTTGGGGATAGGCCGCATGGCCGTCACCAGGGTCCCGTCTGGCCGACGCCAGGTCTTCAGCGTGGAACTCTTGCTTGGCGAGGCGTCGACCGTGACGGCGACAGGCGGCTTTGCCGCAGTCGGCGCGCCCAGCAGTCCGTCGGGCGACGAGGCGGCGTCTGGCGCTGGCGGCGCGCCCATCAGATCAGGTGAGGTCTCGGCGCCCGAACCGGCCATGGCCGAGGGCGGTGTGGTGTCCACATCGCCAGCGCCGCAACCGGCAAGCACCAAGACGCTCAGCGCCGAAGCGCTTAGAGCCGCCAAACGCGTATTACGTCCAAACATCGGGTCCCCCGATCCCATGCCAGTATTTTCCGACGAGCAGCGCTCGCGGAACACTAGTCCGTAAGAGAAGCATGAGCGTGCGACGAAATCAAAACGGTTAAGCAAGATTCACGAACCGAATTCATCCACCGCGCGAAACTCGGGACGCCTCATAGAGCGCGATTGCCGCCGCAGCCGACACATTGAGGCTCTCAAACCCCCCTGGCATGGCAATTTTTCCCATGGCATCACAATGCTCTGCGACCAAACGGCGTACGCCTTCGCCCTCCGAACCCAGAACAAGTACGGTCGGCGTTCCGTCGAGCACATTATCGAGCGTTTCTTCGGCCTCGCCGGCCAGGCCGATGGCGCGCCAGCCCATGTCGGCCAGTTCCTCGAGCGCCCGTGACAGATTGACGACGCGGACATAGGGCACCTTGTCGACGGCGCCGACCGCCGTCTTGGCCAGAACGCCCGTCAGCGCGGGCGCATGACGGTCCTGCAGAATGGCGCCCCGCACGCCAAAAGCGGCGGCCGAGCGGAAGATGGCGCCGATGTTTTGTGGGTCGGTGATCTGGTCCAGCATGACGATCACCCCCTGGGCGGGCGAGCCCAGCTCAGCGATCGACAGCGGTTCGGGCTCGTCGATCTTCAGGGCGATGCCCTGGTGCACGGCGCCTTGCGGCAGCTCGCGGCCGATATCCTTGCCTTCCATGATCTGGACGCAGGGGAGTCTGGCCACATCCGGCGCGAGTCGTTTGGCCCGATCCGGGGTGACCAGAAGGCGCTTCGGAGCGGGTCTGGCGGGGTTCTTCAGGGCCGCCTCTACGGCGTGAGTCCCCCAGATCCAGTCCTTTGCGTCCTCGCCACCCTTTGAAAAGCTCTGCTTATTCCGAGGCTTGTGACTAAAATCACGTCCTGGCGCAGAAGGCTTCCGGCGGTCGTTGCGTTCGGAATGAGAGGACACTATAAGACGCGCTCCGATTTGGGGCCCTGAGGGTTTCCGCGAGCCAGGACGGCGCTGCTTTAGCACCGTCCGACCCAGCTCAAGGAAGCTTTTGTTCCTTTTTCGTGACGAGCGGTTCGCCGCTGGTTCCGGAAAGGGAAGGGTCGCACTGAGGTTGCTCAACGCGCGCTGGGGGAATGTCCCGAGTGGCAAAGGGGGGGGACTGTAAATCCCCTGGCGTACGCCTTCGCAGGTTCGAGTCCTGCTTCCCCCACCACGCGCGTTGAACGTCCTCATGGCGATCGAGATGGACGCCAAAGCCAGAGCCCGGGAGCCGACCGCGACCCCGCTAGCCCGATGGGGTGTATGGGCGGGTATAGCACAGTGGTAGTGCAGCAGCCTTCCAAGCTGAGGATGCGGGTTCGATTCCCGCTACCCGCTCCAGCTCCCTATATAACGACCCACACTCATAGCCGCCGGCGCGCAAGGTAGAGACCATGGCCAAGGAAAAGTTCGAACGTAACAAGCCGCACTGCAACATCGGCACCATCGGTCACGTTGACCATGGCAAGACGACGCTGACGGCTGCGATCACCATCACGCTGGCCAAGACCGGCGGCGGCAAGGCGATGAACTACGCCGACATCGACGCTGCGCCCGAAGAAAAGGCCCGCGGCATCACGATCAACACCGCCCACGTGGAATATGAGACGGCCAACCGTCACTACGCCCACGTCGACTGCCCCGGCCACGCCGACTATGTGAAGAACATGATCACCGGCGCCGCGCAGATGGACGGCGCGATCCTGGTGGTTTCGGCCGCCGACGGCCCGATGCCCCAGACCCGCGAGCACATCCTGCTGGCCCGTCAGGTCGGCGTGCCCGCCCTGGTCGTCTACATGAACAAGGTCGACCTGGTCGACGACGAAGAGCTGCTCGAGCTGGTCGAGATGGAAGTGCGCGAGCTGCTTTCGTCGTATGACTTCCCGGGCGACGACATTCCGATCACCAAGGGCTCGGCCAAGGTCGCCATCGACGGTGGCAACCCCAAGATCGGCGAAGAGTCGATCCTGGCGCTGATGCAGACGGTTGACGACTACATCCCGCAGCCGGCGCGTCCGCTGGACCTGCCGTTCCTGATGCCGGTCGAAGACGTGTTCTCGATCTCGGGCCGCGGCACCGTGGTCACGGGTCGTATCGAAAAGGGTATCGTCAAGGTCGGCGAAGAAGTCGAAATCGTCGGCATCCGTCCGGTTCAGAAGACGACCTGCACGGGCGTCGAAATGTTCCGCAAGCTGCTGGACCAGGGTCAAGCTGGCGACAACGTCGGCGTTCTGCTGCGCGGCACCAAGCGCGAAGACGTCGAGCGCGGCCAAGTGCTGTGCAAGCCCGGTTCGATCACCCCGCACACCAAGTTCGTTGCTGAGGCCTATATCCTCAACAAGGAAGAAGGCGGCCGTCACACCCCGTTCTTCACCAACTATCGCCCGCAGTTCTACTTCCGCACGACGGACGTCACCGGGATCATCAAGCTGCGCGAAGGCGTGGAAATGATCATGCCGGGCGACAACGCCGAGCTGGACGTCGAGCTGATCACCCCGATCGCCATGGACCAGGGCCTGCGCTTCGCCATTCGCGAAGGCGGCCGTACCGTCGGCGCCGGCGTGGTTGCCAAGATCGTCGAGTAGTCGACCGATCTTCAGCGACAAGCTGATCTAAAAGCGAAGGCCCCGGCGGAAACGCCGGGGCCTTTTGCTTTGGGGGGCTGTCGCAGCAGCACCAGTTGTAAGCTGCACCTTGGCATGCTGCTATCAGAGGCTGTGATTGAAGCACGGTTGAATTGTATCTGGGGGCGTCGGTGTTTGGTGAAATCGAAGGGCCAGGACCAGTTGGTTTTGGGCCGATTGGTGATTGGGTCGAGGTAGCGGCGTTCGCGCGGCCGCCGGTTGCGCCGGACGGGAGCGTTGATGGAGGGCGAAGGTTCTGGCTTTCGGACAACCAGATCGACCTCAGGGCTGGCCGCCACGGCTGGATGACCCGCGTGATAACCGAGGTCGTCAGTTCCGACGGCCTGCAGCCGACAGCGCAGATAAGCATCGATTTTGACCCGTCCTACGAGAGGATCGACATTCACCACATCCATGTCGTCCGCGGTGGTGTCGTTCGTGAATTGGATGTTCCAGCTCTGATCAACGTCTTCCGCCGCGAGCGGGACCTAGAGCGGGCTATGTACGACGGGCGTCTGACTGCCCACGTCGTGGTGCCCGACCTGCGCATCGGCGACATCGTCGATTACGCATACACCCAGTGCGGACCGCACCCCGCGCTGAAGGGTCTCTTTGCCTGCGAGGTTTGTTTCCAATGGGGATGCTGGGTTGGTGAGACCAAGGTTCGCGTTGTCACCGATCCCGAGCGCCAGATCGTTACGAGGGCTTGGCAAAATCCGCCGGTGGAACAAAAGCGTATTCTGTCTGATGGCGGCGTTGAGCGCGTCTGGATCTCGCTTGATACGCCGCCCTTCAGATCAGAAGTAGATGTCCCAGGCTGGGCGCGCATCCAACCCTCACTGAGGATCACTGATGCCTTGTCTTGGAAAGAGGTGGCCGCCGTTTTTACCGAAGGCTACGCCTCTCTTCCGACCCTACCTGATGACCTTGAAGCCGAAGCTGTCCGCATTGAGGCACTGTCCGCCGATCCGGCCGTCCGTGCGGTCGAGGCGCTGCGTCTTGTACAGCGTGTCCTGCGCTATCACGCTGTGAACCTGGGTGACGGCGGCTTCGTGCCGCGCACCATAGATCGTATCTGGGCGACCCGGGCAGGAGACTGCAAGGACTCCTCACGCCTGCTAGTCGCTTTGTTGAGGCGACTGGGTATCGAGGCTGACCCCGCTCTGGTCCACACCGTAAAGGGGCCTGCCTTGGATGAGGATGCGCCTAACGTTTGGGCGTTCAATCACTGCATCGTCCGCGCTCGCGTGGATGGCGTCTTCTACTGGCTTGAGCCCACCCGCTATCCACAGGGCGGCAGGCTGAGCGTGCTTTCGCAGCCCCGCTATGGCTGGGCGTTGCCGCTGACGTCAGAGACGGGTCTTCAATCCATGGGTGATGATCCGCCGACGCCCGCATGCGACGTGAAGGAGTCGTTCGATTTGGGGCCTGCGCCCGATGGCGAAAGCGAGTTGGGGGTTGAGGCTACCTATCGCGGCTGGCGCGCCGACGACATGCGACGGCGTCTCGATAGCGAGGGCCCCGCTGCGCTCGCGCAAAGCTATCGGGAATACTATGAGCGGTCCTACGGTCGGGTCAGTGATGTCTCGCCGATGGAGACCGTCGACGACCTTGAGGCGAATGTTCTGAAGATCACTGAGCACTACACTTTGGCCCGTGCCTGGGAAGTGCTCGAAGGAACGAAGTTTCGGTTCACCACGCTAGACGATCTTTTCGCGCCGCACCTCACCACCCAGCGGTCTAGTGATCGAAAGTACCCTATCGAAGTAGGCGCGCCGCGCGCAGTCTCGGTCGAGACATTGATCAGGACACCGAAGGCGTTTTCGGTTGAGGGTTGGTCGGATGTCTTCGAGATGAAGGGCGTTCGCGCCAGCTCGAAGTTCGAAGCGGTGTCCGGAGACCGATCCTTTCGGCTTTTGCGGGGTGTGACGGTGTCGCGCCGCCACCTTGATGCGAACGAAGCCGATTTGTTTTTCGATCTGCGGGAAGGGGCGCTGAAATCCTCGGCGCTTATCCTCACCGATAGTCAAACACCGACCCAACCCACAGTCGCGGGTGTGGACAGGCGGCTGATCTTCCTCGGAATTTGGATCTTCATCATCCTCATGGGCGCTGTATTGGGTAACCTGCCTAGCTGAGTTTAGAATTGGCCCGACCTGCTGGGTCTGCAGTTACGATGACAGTGCACTCAATAAAGCCGAGCGCCGTGTCCGTTCGCTCGCCCAGCGTCACCGAGGCTCGCACCGGCAGGACGGGGTAGAGCGCTCGGTCACAGGAATCCCGACCTCCAGGTTGGTGCGATGGTCTCGCCGTGAGATTTAAGGATGGCTCTGCGCGAGGGGCGGCGGCTTCGCGCTCAGAACCTGCAATCTCCGTCATCCCGGGACTTGTCCCCGGGACCCATCCGTCCGCCGCACGGGCGGTGCGGGGTGATCGGGGGCGGGGCGGCTGAACCATGGGTCCCGGGGACAAAGCCCCGGTATGACGGGGTTTGGTGGACGCGGGGGCGGGGCTGGCCATGACTTTCGAAGCCAAAGCACAACCCTTCCCCCTTTGATGGGGGAAGGGCAGGGATGGGGGTGACCCCGCTGGACGATGTCACGCCGGCCGCGCCCCATCCTGAACCTCTGTCACCCCCATCCCCGACCCTTCCCCCATCAAAGGGGGAAGGGAGAAGACGCCGGACCTCTATCCCCGTGCCCGCACGGGGATAGCCCCGCCCCGACCCCAGCAAAATCAACGCCCTAGCGCCCGGCACCCAGCGTGACGATGGGAAATCGACGCAGCCCCCTGCGAAACGGCCGCATAATCATCCTCGTCCCACCACTGGGGAGGCCGTCCAGCTGGCGACCTGACGGGTGGCGGGGGCGGTTGTGCGGGTCGCGCCCGTCAGTCGTCGTCGAAGGCCCGGTGGGGTCTGGTGGAGCGGATCGGTCCTTGCGGGGGCCGAACGTGATGAAGCCGGATCCGGACCACCGGGAACGCCCTTTGGCGACGCCTGCATGGGCGCTCCAGGCGCGGGCTGAAATCGCCCGCGCGGTCCGGAGGGGTCGCTTCCCCTCCGCCCGCCTGGGGCCTCTTTCGGGAGCGGGTTAAAACCCCGCGCCCCGAGGGCTCATCGGATAACAGCCGCGCGGAGCGCTCCGGCCACGGCCGAAACGGTACTCCTCTACACACTCCTCCGGGCCTGGCCCGGACGCTCCGCCGCCTCCCCAACTTGCCGGTCAGACCGGCGAGGCTGCGAACCCGTGCGGTCTCGCTTTAGCGGCAGATTCCAGGATCAGCATTTGTCGTGACGGAGAGCCGCGCGGCGCGATAGGCTGGCGACCATGCCGATGCCTTCCGTCACCCATCGCGCCGCCGCCCAGTGGCGCGCCGGCGCCCCGATCCAGCCGATTGAGCGCGCCGTGCCCGACGAGGTCGCGGTGGGGCTGTCGTTCAACGGCCGCCCCCACACGGTGCTGATGGCGACGCCGGCCGATATCGAGGATCTGGCGCGGGGCTTCACCCTGACCGAAGCCATAGCCGGCGCGGGCGACATCCTGGCCATCGAAGTCACGCAGGCGGAACTGGGCCTGATGGCCGACGTACGGCTTGCCTCGGCAGCTGCCCCCCGCAAGGCCAGGCCCCGCACGCTTGAGGGGCGGTCCAGCTGCGGGCTGTGTGGCGTGCAGCGTCTGGCCGACGCCGTGCGCCCCCTGCCGCGGGTCGGTGAGGGCCGGGCGGTGGCGCATTCGGCGATCCAGCGGGCGCTCGACGCCCTGGCCGAAACCCAGACCCTGGGCCGGCTGACGCGGGCGACCCACGCCGCCGCCTTCGCCGATGTTGAAGGGCGCATCCTGCTGTCGCGTGAGGACGTCGGCCGTCACAACGCCCTGGACAAGCTGGCCGGGGCGATGGCCGCCAGCGGTCTCGACGCCGACGCAGGCTTTGTGCTGGTGACCAGCCGCTGCTCGTTCGAGATGATCGAGAAGACCGTCCGTATCGGCTGCCCGATCCTGGTGGCGGTGTCGGCGCCCACCGATCTGGCCATCCGCAAGGCGGAGGAGGCGGGCCTGACCCTGGTGGCTCTGGCCAGGTCTGACGGCCACACGGTGTTTACCCGCGCTGATCGGCTGGTCGAAACCGCGATGGAGATCGCCTGATGGCCGATCCGAAGATCCCCTCCAGCAAGATCCCGGGCGTTCGCGCCTATGACAGCCCGGCCGGCGGCTGGGGCGCATTGAAGGCTGTTGCTGGGGCCCTTTCCGATCAGGAGACGGTGATCGAGGGCGGGCGCACCCTGCTGTCGGCCAACCAGCCCGAGGGCTTCGACTGCCCCGGCTGCGCCTGGCCTGATCCCAAGCACACCAGCTCGTTCGAGTTCTGCGAAAACGGCGCCAAGGCCGTGGCCTGGGAGGCGACCAGCAAGCGCGCTTCGCCCGAGGCGTTCGAACGCCACACGGTGAGCGAGCTGCTGACCTGGAGCGATCACGCCATCGAGGATCTGGGCCGGCTGACCGAGCCCATGGCCTATGACGCCGCCAGCGACCGCTATCTGGCGATCGGCTGGGACGAGGCCTTCGCGCGAACCGGGGCGGCGCTGCGGGCGCTGGACCATCCGGACCAGGCCGAGTTCTACGCCTCGGGCCGGGCCTCGAACGAGGCGGCGTTCCTGTATCAGCTGCTGGGCCGCCGGTTCGGGACCAACAATTTCCCCGACTGCTCCAACATGTGCCACGAGCCGACCAGCGTGGGCCTGCCGGACTCGATCGGCATGGGCAAGGGTTCGGTGACGCTGGAGGATTTCGACCACGCCGACCTGATCCTGTGCTTTGGCCACAACCCCGGCACCAACCATCCCCGGATGATGGGAACCCTGCGCGAGGCGTCCAAGCGCGGCGCAGCGATCCTGGCCTTCAATCCGCTGCGTGAACGATCACTGGAAAAGTTCGCCTCGCCGCAGGACGCGATGGAGATGGCGACCCTGTCTTCGACGCCGATCGCTTCGGCCTATTACCAGCTGACCATCGGCGGCGACGCCCTGGCGGTGCAGGGCATGATGAAGGCGGTGCTGGCCCTGCAGGCCGTCGATCGCGACTTCATCTCCGAGCACACCGCCGGCTTCGAGGCGCTGGTCGAGGCGCTGGACGTCCTGACCTGGGAGGAGATCGAAGCGGGTTCCGGCCTGTCGCGCGCCCAGATCGAGGAGGCCGCCGGCGTCTATGCGCGGTCAAAGGCGACCATCCTCTGCTACGGCATGGGCCTGACCCAGCATCGGGACTCGTCGGGCACGGTGCAGCAGCTGGTCAATCTGCTGCTGCTGAAGGGCAATATCGGCCGGCCGGGGGCGGGGATCTGTCCGCTGCGGGGCCACTCCAATGTGCAGGGCGCGCGCACTGTCGGGGTGGCCGAGAAGCCGGGGGCCGCCCTGCTCGATTCCCTGCGCGACGTGTTCGACTTCGAGCCGCCGCGCGAGCATGGCCACACGGTGGTCGAGGCCATCGAGGCGATGGAGCGGGGCGAGGCGACAGTGTTCCTGGGCCTGGGCGGCAATTTCGCCGTGGCCGCGCCCGATCCGATCCGCACCTTCGCCGCCATGCGCCGGCTGGACTTCGCCGTCCACATCGCCACCAAGCCCAACCGAACCCATCTGCTGGTCGGCCAGGAGAGCCTGCTGCTGCCGTGCCTGGGCCGCACCGAGATCGACATCCAAGCCAGCGGCCGCCAGGCGGTGACGGTCGAGGACTCGATGTCGATGGTCCATGCCTCCCGGGGGCTGAACCCGCCGGCTTCGGAGCAGCTGAAGTCGGAGCCGGCCATTGTCGCCGGCATCGCCCGGGCGGTGCTGGGCCAGGATGACGCCGTCGACTGGTCGGGGCTGGTCGCTGACTACGACCGCATCCGCGACCTGATCGCCCGCGTGTTTCCGGGCGCCTTTGACAACTATAATGAGCGCATCCGCGTTCCCGGCGGCTTCCGCCTGCCGGTGCCGCCGTCGGATCGGGTCTGGAAGACCGCCTCGGGCAAGGCCAATTTCATGGCGCACGCGCCCAAGGCCGGCGATCCGCGTCAGGGCGATCCCGACGTGATGATCCTGACCACCCTGCGCAGCCACGACCAGTACAACACCACCATCTATGGCCTGGACGACCGTTATCGCGGGGTGTTCGGCCGGCGCGACGTGGTGTTCGCCAATCCCGACGATATCGCCGCGCGCGGCTTGTCGTCCGGTGATCGCATCGACCTGGCCGCCGCCTTCGACGCCGGCGGCCAGCGGGTGGTGCGCGGCTTCACCCTGGTGGCGCGCGACATCCCACGCGGATGCCTGGCCGCCTACTATCCCGAGACCAATATCCTGGTCGATCTGGACGATCGCGACACCCGCAGCGGCACGCCGGCCTACAAGTCGGTTCCCGTGCGTCTCAGCGCGGCCTGTGGGGACGAGTCGCTCAACTAAAGCGATTGTTAGGAAAGGTCGCTGTAACCTCCCGCAACTTTCGGGGAGCGGGCTTTGCACGACGGGATTTCCGTGGAGGCGGTCAAGGTGTCAGAGCTGGGCGCGCCAGAACGCGCCCGGTGGAACGCCCTGCGTCGGGCCAACCCCTTGCTGGGCAGCCCCTATTTCGACCTTCGCTACCTCGACGTCGCCGGCCAGATCGCGCCCGGCGCGGCCATTGCGGTGATCCGGCGGGGCGACGAGATCGAGGGCTTCCTGCCGTTCCAGCGGCGCGGCGCCCTGATCCAGCCCCTGGCCGCGCCGATGAGCGACAGTCATGGCCTGGTCGCATCCGCCGACACCCGCCTGGACCTGACCGATATCCTCAAAAAGCTCGGCGCCCAGCGTGCGCGCTTTGGCGGCTTGATCGCTCCGGGAACGAACGAGGGGCGCGGGCTTTCGGTGCGCAACGCCATGGCCGCCGACGTCTCTGCCGGTTTTCCGGCCTATGAGGCCGGACGCAGCGCGGGATTCCTCAAGGACAAGCGCCGCCGGCTGCGGGCGCTCGAGCGTGACCACGGGCCCGTGCGTTTCAGTTTCGATGCGCCCACCGCCGCGATGCTGGACCGGATCATCGCCGGCAAGCGCCAGCAGCTTCGTCGGACCCACCAGTACGACATCTTCGCCTGCGGCTGGACCAGCGCCCTGCTGCACCGCCTGGCCGAGTCTGGGGAAGCCGACTTTGGCCTGAAGCTGGCGGTTCTGCGGGCCGGCGACGCGATCGTCGCGGCCGAGCTGGGCCTGACCAGCGGCGATCGCCATCACCTGTGGTTTCCGACCTACGATACGGCCTATGCGCGCTACTCGCCGGGCAGCCTGATGACCCTGGAGACCCTGCGCGCGGCTGCGGAGCAGGGGATCGCCCGGGTTGATTTCGGGCCTGGCGGCGAGGCCTACAAGCGCGACTTCGCCGAGCCGGCCGAGCCGGTGTTCGAAGGCATGATCCATACCCGTCCCCAGGCTATCGGACGCCAAGGCCTTCCGGGTCTGACCCGTCTGTCGCGCCGCTTTGACGGGATCATGGCCTGCGAGCCCGGGCTGGTGGGGCAGGTGCGGGGCGCTTCGTCCTTTGTCACGGCCATGACCCGTCGTCATCCGCGCGTCGGGGCGGGCGTCGGCCTTGGGGTCGGCCTTGGTCTCAGTCTCACGCTCTTGGCCGACTAGGGAGTTTTCGATGTCCGATCTGATCGCCGCCTGGTCGCCCGAGCAAAAGAACGCCTTCGGCAAGACGCCCATCACCTTTCAGCACAGGCTTCTGGAGTCGCGTCTGTTCGAGGACGAGACCCTGGCGCGGGTGCTCGACGCCTATCCGGCCGAGCTCTACGACATCAACCTGTTCGACTTCGACGCCGACGGCCAGCACACCATGCGCACCGGCGCGCGGGGGCGGCGCTCCGGCCAGGAGGTGCTGGAGGGCGTCAAGGAAGGCCGCATCTGGGTGCAGCTGCGCCGGGCCGAGGCCTGGTATCCGCAACTGGGCCCGCTGATCGAGGCGGCGTTTGCCGGGATTGCGGGTCAGGCGCAGGGCTTCAAGCCGATCCAGCTGAATGGCCAGCTGATCCTGTCGGCGCCGGGCGCCAAGGTGCCGTTTCACGCAGATGCGCCCGGGGTGGTGCTGTTCCACCTGCGGGGCCGCAAGCGGATCTGGATCTATCCGCCCGACGAGACTCACATGCCTCAGAAGGGCATGGAGAACATCCTGCTCAAGCAGCAGACCGAGGACCTGCCCTACCGCCGGGAGATGGACGCCGCCGCTCAGGTCTTCGACCTGGAGCCCGGCCTGGCCGCCGCCTGGCCGCTGCATGCGCCGCACCGCATCGAGAACCTCGGGACGTTCAATGTCTCATTGTCGGTGGACTATCAGACTTGGGAGTCCCGCCTGATCAACGGCGCGCACTATGCCAATGGCGTGCTCAGGCGCTGGGGCATGCCCGTGGCGGCGATGGACAAAACCCCGGCTGTGGCGCGGGCCGGCCTGTGGGCGGCGTCTCTGGGCCTGAAACGCGCGCGTCTGGTCGAGGACCGGATCAAGGGTTTCGAGCGCAGTTTCGAGCTGGGAACGGACGCTCCGTCTGAAGCGCGACCTTGAGGCCGATTTGTGACATCGCGGTCATGACCGCGAATTAAGTCGTCTCGCCCGGCGGGCGCCGCTAGCTTTCCCTCATCAACGCCATCCGACAGGGGAAATATCTCGATGCGCGCACTTCTCGTTCTGGCCGCCGGCGCGGCCGCCTTGGGTTTCGCTGGCGTCGCCTCCGCTGCGCCTTCGGTCCGGATCAAGGATGCGGTCGCCCGCGTCGTGGTGATCCCAGAAGCTCGTAACGACATCAAGGTGGAGTTCCTCACCACCAACAAGAGCCTGCCCTTGAGCATCCGGCGGGATGGCCCGGACACCATCGTCGACGGCAATTTGCGCATGAACAAGATCCATGGCTGCAACACCAAGATGGGCCAGACCACGATCAAGGTGCGCGGCGTCGGTGAAGTGAAGTGGGAGGATATCCCGCAGATCGTCATTCGCACGCCGATGCGGGTCGATGTGTCCGGGGCTGGCGCCGTGTTCGGCAGCATCGGCCGCAGCGACAGCCTGGAACTGGCCAATGCCGGCTGCGGTGACTGGACCGTCGCCAACGTAAAAGGTCAGCTGGAAGTCAGCCAGGCGGGCTCAGGCGACACCAATGTCGGCGCGGCGGGTTCGGCCGAGATCAGCATCGCCGGCTCCGGCAGCGTGAGGACCCAGGAGGTTGCGGGCGACTTCACGGTCTCGATCGCCGGTTCGGGCGACGCCGGGGCGGCGAGTGTCGGCGGCAAGGTCGAGGTCAACATCGCCGGTTCGGGCGACGTGGCGATCGCCGGCGGTCGCGCCAGGTCGATCGAGGTCAGCATCATGGGCTCTGGCGACGTGACCCATGACGGCGAAGTCGGTGACGTCGAGGTCTCGGTGGCCGGCTCTGGCGACGTGCGCATCGCCAAGGCGACCGGCAATGTCAGCAAGTCGGTGGCCGGCTCGGGTGACGTCTATATCGGCCACTGAGCCGCGTTCGACGATCACACATATATATAGAGAGTGAAGGCCCCGGGACGGATGTCCCGGGGCCTTCCGCTTTTCAGGCTCGCCGCGTTTAGCGGACGCCGAAGCCGAACAGCGTGCCAGCGTCGATCAGGTCGGCGCCGGCCGCGTCGCGGGCCTTCAGGCTGCCGCCGAAGGTGTAGCGCACGCCGATCTTGACCGCGTCCGACTTCAGGTCGGCCAGGTCTTCGCTTTCGGTGTGGGTGTACTTGCCGAAGGTCGACCAGCCGGTGTTGGCGAACTTGTATTCGCCGCCCAGGCTGGCGTCCCACGCCTCGGCTTCCACCAGGGTGTCGAGCTTCGAATAGCCCAGGCCGCCGTCGAGACGGAAGTCGTCGGTCACGAAGTAGCGGGCTTCACCGCGCACGGCGTACAGGTCGGCGTCCAGATCGTTGGACTGGCCATAGGCCGCCAGGCCCGACAGCGTGACATTGCCCAGGTACTTGTGGGCTTCGGCGCCGACGGCCCACAGGGTGTCGTTGCTGGGACGCGACAGGGCGGTGAAGCCGCCGACGCGCCAGGTGTCGCCGATCTTGGTGGTCAGGTGGACGGCGCCCGAAGCGACGGTTTCGTCGCTGATGTCGTTGTCCGAGACGGACACGTCGCCATTGACGGTGACAGTCCAGGCCGCGCCGACCGGAACGGCGACGGAGCCGTCGATCTGCACCGACGTGCCGTCAGCGCCGAACGTGCGGGTGTCGACGTCGGTGTAGTTCACGGCGGCGCCGACCGAACCGACTTGCTGGGCGAAGGCGGGAGCGGAGACGGCGAAAGCCAGCACGGCGGCGGCGGCGAAAAGTTGGGTCTTCATAGTGGGTAATCCCCTTGCTTGAGTAGCCCCGGCGCTGGCGGTCATTAGGGGGAGGGGCCACCAGTCCGCCGGGGAGGGGCGGCATCTATGGCGCGTTGCCGGGCGCCACAAGGGCAATGGCCGCGCTTCAGGGTATTTTGATGCGCATTTATGACACTTGAAAGATCGATATCGAGACCTACGCGGGTGCACACGCACGTTCTTACCCATGTCACGGTGTTATTCGACAATCCCATGACAGATGAGGGGTTGCGGAGACGGGCCCAGGCGCCTATCCAGAAGCGGCTCGCCGAGTCGCCTCAGTTTCTGGCGCGACAAGGCAAGCGGAGCGCTTGACGAAACCGGATTCGGAACGTACAAGCGCGCCTCTGTTGGACCGGCTGTGAGCTCTAGGGCTCAAACGCGGTTCGCGAGACGCCCGGACATAGCGCCGCCAACCTTCTTTCGAGAAGGGGCGCAATATCTGGACATAACCCCCACGGGCAACCGTGAGGGCCATTTGTTTTGCGGACGCTGCGTTCGAACTCTCCCGAGGGTTCGAGTTGGTCTTTGAAATGGTTCGAGACGCGGGCGCAGCCCACTAGGAAACCGAGCGATATGGATCGTCAGAACATCCGCATCCGGCTCAAGGCCTTCGATCACCGCGTGCTGGATCATTCCACGCGCGAGATCGTCAATACGGCCAAGCGCACTGGTGCGACGGTACGGGGCCCGATCCCCCTGCCCACGCTTATCGAGAAATTCACCGTCAACCGTTCGCCGCACGTCGACAAGAAGTCGCGCGAACAGTTCGAGATCCGTACGCACAAGCGCGTTCTCGATATCGTTGACCCGACTCCGCAGACCGTGGACGCGCTGATGAAGCTCGACCTGTCGGCCGGCGTTGACGTCGAAATCAAGCTGTAAGGAGGGCCGAATCTTATGACTCTCCCCGCAAATCGTACTGGCGTGATCGCCAAGAAGCTCGGCATGACCCGCTTCTTCGATGAAACCGGACAGCACATCCCGGTCACCGTCCTGTCTCTGGATGGCTGCCAGGTCACCGCTCAACGCACCCAGGAGAAGGACGGTTATACCGCCCTCCAACTCGGCGCTGGTGCCAAGAAGCCGAAGAACACCCCCAACGGCATGCGTGGCCACTTCGCCAAGGCCTCGGTTGAACCCAAGCGGGTTGTCGCCGAGTTCCGCGTCGAAGAAGCCGCTCTGATCGAAGTGGGCGCGGAAATCACCGCCGACCACTACGTTGCCGGCCAGAAGGTCGACATCCAGGGCGTCACCGTCGGTAAGGGTTTTGCCGGCGCCATGAAGCGCTGGAACTTCGGTGGTCTGCGCGCAACCCACGGCGTCTCGGTCTCGCACCGTTCGCACGGCTCGACTGGTCAACGCCAGGATCCGGGTCGGACGTTCAAGGGCAAGAAGATGGCCGGTCACCTGGGTCAGGAAACTGTCACCACGCTGAACGTCACCGTCTGGAAAGTCGATGTCGAGCGCGGCCTGATCCTGGTCAAGGGCGCTGTCCCCGGCCACGAAGGCAGCTACGTGAAGGTTCGCGACGCGATCAAGAAGGCCCCTCCGGCCGACCTGCCGCGTCCGGGTGCCTTCCGCAAGGCTGGTCAGGCTCCGGCGACCGCCGCTGCTGAAACCCCCGCTGAGGAAGCCCCCGCGGCATCGACCGAAGAGGGCGAAGGCTAATGAAACTCGACGTCATCAAACTGGACGGCGGCAAGGCCGGCTCCGTTGATCTCGACGACGCCATCTTTGGCATCGCCGACATCCGCGGCGACATCCTGCAGCGCGTCGTCACCTGGCAGCTGGCCAAGCGCCGCTCCGGCAACCACAAGATTCAGGTCCGTAACGAGGTCTCTCGCACGGGCAAGAAGATGTACAAGCAAAAGGGCACCGGCGGCGCTCGTCACGGTTCGCGCCGTGCGGCTCAGTTCGTCGGCGGCGCCAAGGCTCACGGCCCTGTCGTCCGCAGCCACGCGTTCGATCTTCCCAAGAAGATCCGTGCGATGGCTCTGCGTCACGCTCTCTCGTCGAAGGCCAAGGCCGGCTCGCTCATCGTGCTGGACAACGTTGCTCTGACCGATCCGAAGACGGCCGCCCTGCGCGCCACCTTCGACAAGATGGGTCTGAAGAATGCTCTGGTCATCGCGGGTCCGGAAGTGGACGGCAACTTTAAGCTCGCCGCCCGCAACATTCCGAACATCGACGTGCTGCCGAACGCCGGCCTGAACGTCTATGACGTGCTGCGTCGCCACACCCTGGTCCTGACCAAGGACGCGGTGGATGCGATCTCGGCGCGTTTCGCTGAGAAGGAAGCCGCGTAATGGCCGCAACCGCCCGCCACTACGACACGATCCTGTCGCCGGTGATCACCGAAAAGGCCACCCTGCTTTCCGAGCAGAACAAGGTTGTCTTCCGGGTGTCCGCCGATGCGTCCAAGGACGAAATCGCCGCCGCAGTCGAAGAACTGTTCAAGGTCAAGGTCACCAAGGTCAACACCATGGTCACCAAGGGCAAGACCAAGCGCTTCCGCGGCATCATCGGACGTCGTTCCGATGTCAAAAAAGCCATCGTGACCCTGGCCGAAGGCCAGTCGATCGACATCACGACGGGGCTCTAGTCAGATGGCCTTGAAGCACTTTAACCCGACCAGCCCAGGCCAACGCGGCCTGGTCCTGATCGACCGCAGCGAGCTCTACAAGGGTCGTCCCGAGAAGAAGCTCGTTGAAGGCCTGACCAAGTCGGGCGGTCGCGGCGGCAATGGCCGTATCGCTGTCCGCTTCCGCGGCGGCGGCGCCAAGCGCCTGTATCGCCTGGTCGACTTCAAGCGTCGCAAGCAAGGCGTGGCTTCGGTTGTTCGTATTGAATACGACCCCAACCGCACCGCGTTCATCGCCCTGATCAAGTATCAGACCGATGGCGAGCTCGCCTACATCCTGGCCCCGCAGCGCCTCAAGGTTGGTGACGAAGTCGTCACCGCCGACAAGGTCGACGTGAAGCCGGGCAACACCTCGCCGCTGCGGACCATGCCAATCGGCACGATCATCCACAATGTCGAGCTGAAGCCCGCCAAGGGTGGTCAGATCGCTCGTTCGGCTGGCGCTTACGCCCAGCTGGTCGGTCGTGACGCCGGTTATGCCCAGATCCGCCTGAACTCGGGCGAGCTGCGCATGGTCCTCGACACCTGCCTGGCCACGGTTGGCGCAGTCTCCAATCCCGACCACATGAACCAAAACCTCGGCAAGGCCGGTCGTGTTCGTCACATGGGTTTCCGCCCTCACGTTCGCGGCGTCGCCATGAACCCGGTCGACCACCCCCACGGTGGTGGTGAAGGCCGGACCTCGGGCGGTCGTAACCCGGTGACCCCGGCCGGCAAGCCGACCAAGGGCGCCAAGACCCGCGTCAACAAGGCCACGGATAAGTTCATCATCCGTTCGCGCCACAAAGCGAAAAAGGGCCGCTAAGCCATGACACGCTCCGTCTGGAAAGGCCCGTTTGTTGACGGGTACCTCCTGAAGAAGGCCGACGCATCACTGTCGTCGGGCCGCAAGGATGTCATCAAGACCTGGTCGCGTCGTTCGACGATCATGCCGCAGTTTGTCGGCCTGACCTTCGGCGTCCACAACGGTCTCAAGCACGTCCCCGTTATCGTGTCGGAAGACATGGTTGGTATGAAGTTCGGCGAGTTCGCTCCGACCCGCAACTTCCCCGGCCATGCTGCCGACAAGAAGGCGAAGAGGAAGTAGGCCATGAGCCAAGCTAAACAACCTCGCCGCCTGCCGGCCAACGAAGCGATGTGTAAGGTTCGCACCTTGCGCACCAGCGCTCGTAAGCTGAACCTGGTCGCTCAGTCCATCCGTGGCCTGAACGTCCAGCGCGCTCTGAACGAGCTCGAATTCAGCCACAAGCGCATCGCCCAGGACGTCCGCAAGGCGCTGTACTCGGCCATCTCCAATGCCGAGAACAACCACAACCTCGACATCGACTCGCTGGTCGTGTCCGAGGCCTATGTGGGCAAGAACCTGGTGATGAAGCGCTTCTCGCCCCGCGCCCGCGGCCGTGCGACGCGCGTTGAAAAGCCGTTCTCCGAGATCACCATCGTGGTCCGCGAACTGGGTGAGGCCGCCTAATGGGTCAGAAAGTCAATCCGGTCGGGCTTCGGCTCGGCATTAACCGCACCTGGGACAGCCGTTGGTTCGCCGACGGCGCCCAGTACGGCAAGCTTCTGCATCAGGACATCGCTGTCCGTAAGATGCTCAAGAAGCGGCTCTATCTGGCTGGCGTCTCGCGCATCATCATCGAGCGTCCGCACAAGAAGTGCCGCGTCACGATCTATGCCGCCCGTCCGGGCGTCATCATCGGCAAGAAGGGCGCTGACATCGACAAGCTCCGCAAGGACCTGTCGATCATGACGGAAGGCGAGGTTCACCTGAACATCGTCGAAATCCGTAAGCCTGAAACCGACGCCCAGCTGGTGGCCGAGTCCATCGCCCAGCAGCTCGAGCGCCGGATTGCCTTCCGTCGCGCCATGAAGCGGTCGATCCAATCGGCCGTCCGTCTTGGCGCCAAGGGCATTCGCATCAACGTGTCGGGCCGCCTCGGCGGCGCTGAAATCGCGCGGATGGAATGGTATCGCGAAGGTCGCGTGCCGCTCCACACCCTGCGCGCTGACATCGACTACGGTTTCGCGGAAGCCAAGACCACCTACGGCATCATCGGCGTGAAGACCTGGATCTTCAAAGGCGAAGTGCTGGAGCATGACCCGATGGCGCTCGACAAGCGTCTCGCCACCGAGTCCGGCCCTGCCGGCGAAGGTGGTGGGCGCGAGCGCGGCGATCGTCCCGACCGGGGCGACCGCGGCCGTCGCGATCGGGGCTAAGGATAGAGCGCTATGCTGTCACCGAAAAAAACCAAGTACCGCAAGCAGTTCAAGGGGCGCATTCATGGCGTCTCCAAGGGCGGCACCCTGCTGAACTTCGGCTCCTACGGCCTCAAGGCCGTTGAGCCGGAACGCATCACCGCTCGCCAGATCGAAGCGGCTCGTCGGGCGATCACTCGCCAGATGAAGCGCCAAGGTCGCGTGTGGATCCGCATCTTCCCCGACGTGCCGGTCACCGGCAAGCCGGCCGAAGTCCGGATGGGTAAGGGCAAGGGCGCCGTGGATCACTGGGCCGCGCGCGTCGCGCCGGGCCGGATCATGTTCGAAATCGACGGCGTGCCGGACGATGTCGCTCGCGAAGCTCTGCGCCTCGGCGCGGCCAAGCTGCCGATCCGTACCCGTGTCGTCACCCGCATCGACGCAGGTGCGGCTCTGGAGGCCGAAGCGGCATGACCAAGATTGCTGACATCCGGGGTATGACGCCCGACCAACTCGCCGAGCAGCTGCTCAGCCTCAAGAAGGAGCAGTTCAACCTGCGCTTCCAGGCCGCGACCGGTCAGGTGGAAAAGACCCACCGCGTTGGTGAGATCCGTAAGGATATTGCCCGCATCAAGACCGTGCTGCGCGCCAAGGCCGCGGCTTAAGGAGAACGATATGCCCAAGCGTATCCTCGAAGGGGTTGTCGTCTCCGATAAGGGCGACAAGACCGTAGTGGTTAAGGTTGAACGGACCATCGTTCACCCGCTGCTCAAGAAGATCGTGCGCCGCTCCAAGCGGTACCACGCTCATGACGAGTCCAACGCGTACAAGACCGGCGAATCCATCAAGATCGTCGAGTGCGCTCCGAAGTCCAAGCTGAAGACCTGGGAAGTCCTTCCCAAGGTCTCGGCTTAAGTCTGGAAGGTTTAAACCATGATCCAGATGCAAACTAACCTGGAAGTCGCCGACAACTCCGGCGCTCGCCGGGTCATGTGCATCAAGGTGCTGGGTGGCGCAGGTCGTCGCTACGCCAGCGTCGGTGACGTGATCGTCGTGTCCGTGAAGGAAGCCATTCCTCGCGGCCGCGTGAAGAAGGGTGACGTGCTTCGCGCCGTCGTCGTTCGTGTCAACCAAGGCATGAAGCGCAAGGACGGTTCGCTGATCCGCTTCGACAAGAATGCTGCGGTCATCGTCAACAAAGCGAGCGAGCCGGTCGGCACGCGGATCTTCGGCCCGGTTCCTCGTGAACTGCGCGCCAAGAACCACATGAAGATCATCTCCCTCGCGCCCGAGGTGCTGTAATGGCTGCCAAGATCAAGAAGGGCGACCGCGTTGTCGTCCTGGCGGGCAAGGACAAGGGCAAGCAAGGCTCGGTGTCTGAAGTTCGTCCGAAGGAAAACCGCGTCATCGTGGAAGGCGTGAACCTCGTTCAACGTCACACCAAGGCGACCCAGGCCGACCCGCAAGGCGGCATCAAGAGCAAGGAAGCCGCGCTGCACGTCTCGAACGTCGCCATCGTGGATTCCAACGGCAAGCCCACCCGCGTCGGCTTCAAGATCGAAGGCGACAAGAAGGTGCGCGTGGCCAAGACCACGGGCGAGGTGATCAATGGTTGATCAAGCTTACGAGCCGCGGCTGAAGTCCGAATATCGCGCGCGCATCCGCGCCGCGATGAAGGAACAGTTCGGCTACACGAACGAAATGCAGATCCCCAAGCTGGACAAGATCGTCCTGAACATGGGTATCGGCGAAGCTGTCGCGGACTCCAAGAAGGCCCAAACGGCCATCAAGGATCTCACCCTGATCGCTGGTCAAAAGCCCGTCGCCACCAAGGCCCGCAAGTCGATCGCCGGCTTCAAGCTGCGCGAAGGCATGATCGTCGGCGCCAAGGTGACGCTCCGCAAGGACCGGATGTACGAGTTCCTCGACCGCCTGGTCACGATCGCGCTGCCGCGCGTGAAGGACTTCCGCGGCCTGAACGGCAAGAGCTTCGACGGCCGTGGCAACTATGCCATGGGTCTGAAAGAGCACCTGGTGTTCCCGGAAATCAACTATGACCAGATCGAACAGATCTGGGGCATGGACATCATCGTCTGCACCACTGCGAAGTCCGATCAGGAAGCCAAGGCGCTCCTGAAGGAATTCCAGTTCCCGTTCACGAATTAAGAGCGGGCAGGGAAACACACCATGGCCAAGAAAAGCGCCGTCAATCGTAACGAGATGGTCAAGACTCTCGTCAAGCAATTCGCCGACAAGCGCGCTGCGCTCAAGGCAATCGCCAATGACGACAGCCTGCCGCTCGAGGATCGCTTCGAAGCTCGTCTGAAGCTCGCGAAGCTGCCGCGTAACTCCTCCGCTGTTCGCATTCGTAACCGTTGCGAAGTCACGGGCCGTCCGCGCGCCTATTATCGCAAGCTGAAGATGAGCCGTATCGCGCTCCGCGAGCTCGGCTCGTCGGGCCAGATCCCCGGCCTCGTCAAGTCGAGCTGGTGAGGACGATCATATGTCGATGAACGATCCCCTGAGCGACCTGATCGCTCGCATCAAGAACGCCGCCACGCGCAAGCGCGCCAAGGTTGCGACGCCGGCTTCCAAGCTGCGCGCTCGTGTCCTGGACGTGCTGGCCGACGAAGGCTACATCCGCGGCTACTCGCTCGTCGAGAAGCCCGGTGCGTTCCCCGAATTCGAGATCGAGCTCAAGTATTTTGACGGTGAGCCCGTGATCGCCGAAATCGCACGCGTCTCCAAGCCGGGCCGCCGCGTCTATTCGTCGATCAAGGACCTGAAGCCGATCAAGAACGGCCTGGGCATCTCGATCCTTTCGACGCCGAAGGGCGTCATGTCGGACTCCGCCGCACGCGACGCTAATGTCGGTGGCGAAGTCCTCTGCCGCGTCTACTAGGCGCGGGAGGGAAAGAGCATGTCACGTATCGGTAAAAAAGCCGTCGCGATCCCCTCGGGCGTGAATGTCACGATCGACGGGCAGACGGTCACGGTGAAGGGCCCCAAGGGGCAACTCGCCTGGACCATCGCAGACGAGATCGTCGTCACCCAGGAAGGTTCCGACCTCCTCCTGGTGGCTCGCGACGAGAGCAAGCGCGCCAAGTCGATGTGGGGTCTGTCCCGCACGCTGGTGGCCAACATGGTGCAAGGCGTCACTGCCGGCTTCGAGGAAACCCTCGAACTGGTGGGCGTCGGTTACCGCGCCGCGATGAAGGGCGATGCGCTCTCCATCCAGCTCGGTTTCAGCCACGATGTGAACGTCGAGCCTCCGGCTGGCGTCACCTTCGCGGTTCCGAAGCAAACCGAAATCAAGATCGCCGGTGCTGACAAGCAGGCGGTTGGCGAGATTGCCGCGAAGATTCGCCGCATTCGTCCTCCCGAGCCCTACAAGGGCAAGGGCGTTCGTTATGCCGGCGAAAAGGTTCGCCGCAAGGAAGGCAAGAAGAAGTAAGCCATGGCGCTCACACCTCGCGAATCCGCCGTGCGTCGTGCCCAACGCACCCGCACCCGCCTCAAGGCCCTGTCCAACGGTCGTCCGCGTCTTACGGTCTTCCGTTCGTCCAAGAACATCTACGCCCAGATCATCGATGATGAACGCGGCGTGACCCTGGCTGCCGCCTCCACCCTCGAAGGTGAAGGCAAGACCAAGGGCGCGGACAAGGACGCGGCTGCACTGGTCGGCAAGCTCGTCGCCGAGCGCGCCATCGAAAAGGGCGTCAAGGACGTCGTCTTCGATCGCGGCGGCTACATCTTCCACGGTCGGGTGAAAGCCCTGGCCGACGCCGCGCGCGAAGCCGGCCTGAATTTCTAAGGGAAATCACAGCATGGCTCGTGGTGATCAACAGCGTGGAGACGGCGGCCCCAATCGCGGCCGTCGCGACCGCAACGCCCCCGAAGAGCGGGTCGACAGCGACATCGTCGAAAAGCTCGTCCACATCAACCGCGTCGCCGCCACCGTTAAGGGCGGCCGTCGCTTCAGCTTCGCTGCTCTGATGGTCGTTGGCGACCAAAAGGGCCGCGTCGGCTTCGGTCATGGCAAGGCGCGTGAAGTGCCGGAAGCCATCCGTAAGGCGACCGAAGAAGCCAAGAAGACCATGGTCCGCGTCCCGCTCCGCGAGTCGCGCACCCTGCACCACGACGGCTACGGCCGTTGGGGCGCTGGCAAGGTCATGATGCGCGCTGCCCCTCCCGGCACGGGCGTCATCGCCGGTGGTCCGATGCGCGCGGTTCTCGAAACCCTGGGCGTCCAGGACGTTGTGGCCAAGTCGACGGGTTCTTCGAACCCGTACAACATGGTTCGCGCCACGTTCGAGGCCCTGAAGGTTCAATCGTCGCCCCGCCAGATCGCCGCCAAGCGCGGCAAGAAGGTTGGCGACATTCTCGGCCGCCGCGCCGACGGAGCTTCGGCTCCGGACGCCATCGAGGGCTAAGACATGGCTGAAGCTAAAACCGTCAAGGTTCGCCAAACTGGCAGCCCGATCCGCCGCAACGCCACCCAGCGCGCAACACTGGCTGGCCTGGGTCTCAACAAGCTGGGACGCGAGTCCGAGCTGGAAGACACCCCCTCGGTTCGCGGCATGATCCGCAAGGTCCAGCATCTGCTGGAAATCGTCGAGTAGGTCTGCTACACGACGCCGAAATCGCCACCCCGGTGAAAGCCGGGGTGGTTTTCGTTTGAAGTTCCGCCTTCCGATCCCATCGGGAAACGAGGGCAGGGCGACGGACGATCTTCAATTTTTCAAGCCGAGTCTGGCCCCTGGCCAGGCGCAGATCTCCAAGGAGAGGCACACATGACCAAGCTTAATGAACTCGCCCCGACCCCAGGTTCGACCAAGGGCCGCATGCGCGTTGGCCGTGGTCCCGGTTCGGGCAAGGGCAAGACCGCCGGTCGCGGCGTCAAGGGCCAGAAGGCGCGCTCGGGCGTCGCCATCGCAGGCTTCGAAGGCGGTCAAATGCCGCTGCACATGCGTATGCCTAAGCGCGGCTTCAACAACCCCTTCCGCCTGGACTTCGCTGAAGTGAACCTGTGGCGCCTGGAACAGGCTGTCGAAGCTGGCAAGCTGAAGGCCGGCGCCGACGTCTCGGTGGCCGACCTGGTCGCCGCCGGCGTGATCCGTCGCGAACTGGACGGCGTGAAGCTGCTGGGCAAGGGCGAGATCAAGTCGGCCCTGAAGCTGACCGTCTATTCGGCGACCGAAGCGGCCATCAAGGCCGTTGAAGCCGCCGGTGGTTCGGTGACCGTGACCAAGAAGGTCAAGGTTCAAGCCGAAGACGCCAAGGCCTAAGTCCATATTGTCATCCCGAGGGCGCGCTGGCCGCGCCTGCGGGACTTTGTTTCGACCGGGATGACAGAATTAGGGGGCTCGCCGTGACATCACGGCGGGCCTCACCTATTTGTGGCTCAGTATTAGAGTCGTGGGGAATTGAATGGCCTCGGCCGCCGAACAACTCGCAGCCAACATGAATTTCGCGTCGTTCCAAAAGGCGACCGAACTTCACAAGCGCATCTGGTTCACGATCATCGCCTTGGTCGTCTTCCGCCTTGGCACCTATGTGCCGATCCCCGGCATCAATCCGGAGGCCTTCGCCAACGCCTTTGCGGGCCAGTCGAAGGGCATCCTGGGCATGTTCAACATGTTCTCGGGGGGCGCGGTCGAACGGATGGCGATCTTCTCGCTGAACGTGATGCCCTACATCAGCGCCTCGATCATCGTGCAGCTGATGGGCTCGGTGTATCCGCCGTGGGAAAAGCTGAAGAAGGAAGGCGGCGAAGCCGGCCGCAAGACCCTCAACCAGTACACCCGCTATCTGGCTGTGGTTCTGGCGATCGTGCAGTCGTTCAGCATCGCCGTTGGCCTGCATAGCCAGCCCGGCCTGGTGTTTGACGGGATCAGCGGTCCCTTCTTCATCGCCTCCACGGTCGTGGCCCTGACGGGCGGCACACTGTTCCTGATGTGGCTGGGCGAGCAGATCACCAGCCGCGGCGTCGGCAACGGCGTCTCCCTGATCATCTTCGCCGGCATCGTGGCGGGCCTGCCGCGCGGCATCGGCCAACTGCTGGTGCAGTCGCAGACCTCGGGCAACTACCTGCCGCTGTTCGTGATCGTGTTCCTCGCCGTCGCGGCGGTCTGGGCGATCGTCTTCATCGAGCGCTCGCAGCGTCGGCTGCTGGTTCACTATCCCAAGCGTCAGCAGGGCAACCGCATGATTGGCGGCGACACCTCGTTCATGCCGCTGAAGATCAACACCGCCGGCGTCATCCCGCCGATCTTCGCGTCCAGCCTGCTGCTGTTGCCGACGACCGCCATGGGTTTCCTGTCGACGGCGAACCTTCCGCCTTGGGCAGCCTGGCTGCCGGGCACTGTGGGCGCGCTACAGCACGGTCAGCCGGCCTTCATGATGCTGTATGCGGGGCTGATCATCTTCTTCTCGTTCTTCTACACCTCTGTGGTGTTCAACCCCGACGAGACGGCCGAGAACCTGCGCAAGTACGGCGGCTTCCTGCCGGGCATCCGCCCGGGCAAGCGGACGGCCGAGTACCTGGATTATGTGCTGACCCGCCTGACGGTGATCGGCGCGGCCTACATCACCGCCGTCTGTCTGGTGCCCGAAATCATGATGACGAGCCTGGGCGCCACCCAGTTCGCCCTAGGCGGCACCTCGGTGCTGATCGTGGTGACGGTGACCATGGACACCGTGGCGCAGATCCAGTCCCAACTGCTGGCGCACCAGTATGAGGGCCTGATCAAGAAGTCGAAACTCCGCGGCGGCAAAGGCCGCTAGAGAATAAAGCGTTCTGGAAGCCGGTTTGTCACAAAACCGGCTTCCGTTTTTTTTCCCCGCACTCTAGGTCTGCTGGGGAAGATGACCGGGCGAAGACTCGGCGACGCGCGAAGGGGCATTCATGAACTTGATCCTGTTCGGACCGCCGGCGGCGGGGAAGGGGACCCAGGCCAAGCGGCTCGTCACCGAGCGCGGCATGGTCCAGCTTTCCACCGGCGACATGCTGCGCGCGGCGATCGCGTCCGGCTCCGAGCTGGGCGCCCGCGTCAAGGGCGTGCTGGACCGTGGCGACCTGGTGACCGACGAGATCGTCATTGCCCTGATCGAGGACCGTCTGGCCGAGGCTGAGGCCGCTGGCGGCGCCATCTTCGACGGATTTCCCCGCACCGTGGCCCAGGCCCAGGCGCTGGATAAAATGCTGGCCGCTCGCGGGCAGAAGATCGACCTCGTCCTCCGACTCAAGGTAGACGAGCCCTCCCTGATCGAACGCATCTCGAAGAGATTCGCCGAGCAGGGCAGACCTGACGACAATCCGGAAGTTTTCGTGACCCGTCTGGCCGCCTACAACGCCCAGACGGCGCCTTTGCTGCCCTACTATGTAGAGCAGGGTAAGCTGACGGAACTGGATGGCATGGCGCCTGTGGAAGCAGTCGCGGCCTCTATCGACGCGGCGCTCTTGGGCGCGGTGTAAGACATTTTCAATTCGTTGATTTTCGGCGGATTCAACCATTGACGGCGGCGCAACGATCCCTATAACGGGGCGCTTCCGCGAAAGGGCGCGATCTGTGCGCGCCGGACTGGGTCGTAAGGCCGGGCCGGGCGCGCCGTTCGCGTCTTTAGTGCGTGACTAGGAGAACATTAGACGTGGCCCGTATTGCAGGCGTCAACATACCGACGAACAAGCGCGTTTTGATCGCGCTTCAGTACATTCATGGCATCGGCCAGAAGTCCGCTCGTGACATCGTCACGAAGGTGGGCCTCGATGACGCCCGCCGGGTCAATCAGCTGACCGACGCAGAAGTCCTGCAGATCCGTGAAACGATCGACAAGGACTTCACCGTCGAAGGCGACCTGCGCCGCGAAAATTCGATGAACATCAAGCGACTGATGGACCTGGCCTGCTATCGCGGCCTGCGTCACCGTAAGGGCCTCCCGGTCCGCGGTCAGCGCACGCACACGAACGCTCGCACCCGCAAGGGTCCGGCCAAGCCGATCGCCGGCAAGAAGAAATAAGGTAGCCTGACGATGGCCAAGGAACCGGGTCGCGTTAAAAAGCGCGAACGCAAGAACATCACCTCGGGCGTGGCGCACGTGAACGCCTCGTTCAACAACACCATGATCACCATCACCGACGCCCAGGGAAACACCATTTCCTGGTCCAGCGCCGGCGCGATGGGCTTCAAGGGTTCGCGCAAGTCGACCCCGTACGCCGCTCAGATGGCTGCGGAAGACGCGGGCAAGAAGGCTGCCGAGCACGGCGTGAAGACCCTCGAGGTCAACGTGTCGGGTCCGGGTTCGGGTCGTGAGTCGGCTCTGCGCGCCCTTCAGGCCGCGGGCATGACCATCACGACGATCCGCGATGTCACGCCGATCCCGCACAACGGCTGCCGTCCGCCCAAGCGTCGTCGCGTCTAGTACTTTTTAGACACAATTCTCCTTCGCCGGCTGCGCAAAACGCGGCCGGCGAGCCGCGTTCAAGGGATCGACCACGTGATCGAAAGAAACTGGAACGAGCTGATCCGTCCTGAGAAGCCGCAAATCGAGACTGGCGCCGACGCGACCCGCAAGGCGCGGATCGTGGCTGAGCCGCTCGAGCGTGGTTTCGGCGTGACGCTCGGCAACGCGCTCCGTCGCGTTCTGCTCTCGTCGCTTCAGGGCGCAGCCGTTACCGCCATCCAGATCGATGGCGTCGTACATGAATTCTCCTCGCTCGAAGGCGTCCGCGAAGACGTCGTCGACATCGTTCTGAACATCAAGCAACTGGCCGTGCGCATGCACGCCGAGGGCCCGAAGCGCATGACGCTCCGCGCCACCGGCCCCGGCCCGGTGACCGCTGGTCAGATCGAAACGCCTTCGGATATCGAGATCCTGAACCCCGACCACGTGCTCTGCACGCTGGACGACGGCGCCACCGTGCGCATGGAGTTCACGGTCAACACCGGCAAGGGTTACGTCCCGGCCGACAAGAACCGTCCGGAAGACGCGCCGATCGGCCTGATCGCCGTCGACGCCCTGTACTCGCCGGTCAAGCGCGTCGCCTATCGCGTCGAGCCGACCCGTCAAGGCCAGTCGCTGGACTATGACAAGCTGATCCTGGAAGTCGAAACCAACGGCGCCGTCACTCCGGTGGACGCCGTGGCCTACGCCGCCCGGATCCTGCAAGACCAACTGCAGATCTTCATCACCTTCGAAGAGCCCAAGGCCAAGTCGGCCGACGAGGCCAAGCCTGAGCTGCCGTTCAACCCGGCGCTCCTGAAGAAGGTTGATGAGCTGGAACTGTCGGTTCGTTCGGCCAACTGCCTGAAGAACGACAACATCGTCTACATCGGCGATCTGATCCAGAAGACCGAAGCCGAGATGCTGCGCACCCCGAACTTCGGCCGCAAGTCCTTGAACGAAATCAAGGAAGTGCTGGCTGGCATGGCGCTGCACCTGGGTATGGACGTGCCGAACTGGCCGCCCGAAAACATCGAAGACCTGGCCAAGAAGTTCGAAGACCAGATCTAAGATTAGCGTATCGCGCTCGATCCAGGCCGCTCGCCACCCTTCGGGGACGGCGGGCGGCCTGGGCCTTTTGAAGCCGCAACTGCGGTGGAGGGCCCCGGCGCTTCGTTCTGACCCGGCTGGGAACAGGCTGGGATGGGTGACAATCAGCGCTAGATCGCGCCACTGCGGGCCAAGGCCCAGGAGACACTACAATGCGTCACGGTAAAGCTCACCGTAAACTCGGCCGCACGTCCGCTCACCGCACCGCCATGTTCGCCAACATGTCGGCCTCGCTGATCAAGCACGAGCAGATCGTCACCACCCTGCCCAAGGCCAAGGAACTGCGTCCCTTCGTCGAAAAGCTGGTCACCTTGGCCAAGCGCGGCGACCTGCACGCGCGTCGTCAGGCCATCAGCATCGTTCGCGACGTCGAACAGGTCGGCAAGCTGTTCGCAGCCATCGGCCCGCGCTATCAGACCCGTCAGGGCGGCTACATCCGCGTCCTGAAGGCCGGCTTCCGCTACGGCGACAACGCTCCGCTGGCCGTGATCGAGTTCGTCGACCGCGACGTCTCGGCCAAGGGCAAGGACTCGGGCCCCGACTACTCGGCCCAAGCCGAAGACTAAGTCTCAGCCCAGGCTGAACGAAAAAGGCCCCGGAGCGATCCGGGGCCTTTTTTGCGTTTTGGGGTTTGGGTGGCGGGCGTCCGAACCGGGCAGTCTGGATGGTGGGGTCGCACCGCCGGCCTAGGCAGTTGGCCCGCACTACACCATTGGCTGGCCGAGCCAGAACTAGCCACGACTTATGAAGCCCAGTTGTGCTGGCTACGTTCCCGATTAGTCGCTCGCGCTTGCAGGGCAGCGAACGGCAGTTGATAGTTACTTCTCGAACGGGCGAACCGGTAATTATGGCTGATAACTTTAACTATATCGCCTTTGGCGACATGGGTTACGTGGCTGACGCGGACGGCCCGATTGCCATGTCTAGGGGGCGAATGTTCGAATACACCCCGACCGACATCGAAAAACGCCTCGAGGGTCTGGATCCGACGGCCATCGCCTTCCTAGAGCAACTGCCGACTTTCCTGTGCAGCGAACTGGCGCAACTCGATGGTGCCGCCCGGATGGTGGTCAGGTTCGGCCGGATCGAACAGACGATGTCAGGTCGGCGTGAAGTCAACACGACCTTCAGGCCCCTGGTGGAATTCGGCGAGATCGACTTCGAGAACCGCGCTGCGGCCCAGGCGCTCTTCGATCTAGACGCCTTTCAACTACACCGAACCCACTGGGCGGTTCGAGAAGGTGATGTCGAGCAAATCCTCGACCGTCTTTACGCCTTGAAGCCCGTTGCTCGGAACGACGGTGCGGTTCGGGTACCCGCTATCGGAGATCCCGGAGCTGAGCCGCCGCCGCGTAACAAGAATCTTCTCGGCGAGGCACGTAGCGTTGAGGGTTTTCTCAAGATTCTCTCGAAGTCTGATATCGGGGAAACCGTCGAGACCTTCTTTCGCGGCCACGAAGACGCTCAGTTTGAACTGACCCCGTCATTGCTGCGCAAGTGGCCGGACGGTTCATGGCAATTCATGCCTAAGGAAGACAGGCTCAATAAGGAACTTTTGATCGCGCATTATGACGACTTCGCAGGTGATCAGTACTGTTTCGACCGCCTCGTGCGGATGCAACATTACGGACTTCCGACCCGATTGCTTGACATATCCGGGAACCCGCTCGTGGCGTTGTTCTTCGCCTGCGACGGTTCTGATGATAGCAAGAGAAAGACAGGTGAAGTTATCGTCTTTCAAGTTTCGTCAGATCGTTTAAAATACTACGATTCTGACAGTGTTAGCTGTCTATCTAATCTTTCAAACCTAACTTATGATCAAAAGAGCGATATAGATTTATCGTTGAGTGAGAAATCTTTCAATGAAACTGATGTGGCCAAAAAACTTCTTCATCATATAAAATCTGAGAAGGCTTACTTTGAGGCTAAGATCGTTCCCGACGATCTCGGCTCTATAATCTGCGTGAAGGCCAAGCGGACCAATACGCGGATCCGATCTCAGTCGGGGGCCTTTCTTCTGTTCGGCCATGAGGCCACGCTGCCCGAGACGGGCCAGGAGGACATCGCGATCGCGCGCATAACGATCAGGAATAAGGCGCATATTCTCGCCCAGCTCAACCGCCTGAACATCAATGCGACGACAGTATACCCCAGCATTGAGCAGACTGCGGTTCACCTTCGTCGTCAGTACAAGCTACCGCAGCTTTCCTGAAATATGAGCGCGATTGGAATTATTTTAGTTTCAGACGGCGCTGTTCGAAAGACTTCGCTCATTTTATTTGCTGCCCGTGGTCACCTTTTCTGAGCTGGAAAGTAGGATCTGACGAGCGGGAGTATTCGGGTTGATAGTAGATTCCCACCGCCTACTCCCGCGTCAGGTCCTGCCGCTTGAACAGCACAATGGCCCCCGCCGTCAGCGCCGCGATCCAGCCCAGCAGCACCAGCAGCGCCCAGCCGGCGGGTCCGCCGTCCGGCCCGGCATGCGACGGCGCGGTGACGAAGGCGCGCAGCAGGTCCGCGTCATAGGCGGGGATGGCCAGAACCTTCCAGGTCGGTTCCGGATTCATGGCCCCGAGGGCGCCCGCCAGGATCGACTGGACGAAGCGAACCACCAGACAGACCACGACGGCGGCCATCGGCGAGCGCGCCACCACCGCCACGCAGGCAGCCAGGGCCGCCAGGCTCATGGCCTCCAGCCAGGTGACCACGAAGACGCCGGCGATTTCGGAGAGGCCCAGGGTCGAGGCGACGATGGCCTTGCCGTTGATCCCAGCGCCGATCACGGCCGCCGCCAGGGTCAGCATCACGGTCAGGATCAGGCTCCACAGGATCGCCTCGCCGATCACGATCAGCTTGGCGGCCAGCAGGTTGAAGCGGCTGTTGCGCGGCGTGCGCAGGCGCCAGGTCTCCCAGCGATAGTCGCCGGCCAGGATCGAGGCCGCGCCGATCATCAGGAACAGCGCCGCCATCGTCGAGGCGCCATTGCCCAGCGCCTTGATGACCTGGACCGCCAGATCGATGGTCGCGCCCGGCATGGGTCGCTTGATGATGTTGCGGATGAACAGGTCACCGCCGATGGCGAGGAAGAAGACCACCAGCGGCGCGAAGCCGAAGCCCCAGAACAGGGCCGAACGGTCGCGCAGCAGGCGGAAGCGTTCAGCGGCGATGGCGTCGGCCAGCATCAGGCGGCTCCTTCCGGGGTGGCGGCCGTGGGCGCCTGGCCCAGCGACTTCAGATAGACGCCTTCAAGGTCGACCTCGCGCCAGCGGGCCTCGACGATCTCGGCGCCGGCCTCGACCAGGGCGCGGATCACGGCGGGCGCCTCGGCGCGCGGAATGTCGGCCAGCACGGCATCGGGTCCATCGGCCTGCCCGCGATCACCCAGTACCGCCAGGACCGGGGCGAGGGCAGAGGCCAGGGTCAGGCGCAGGCGGGCTTCCCCGGCGGTGAGTTCAGCCACGCCGCCTTCCGCCACGACCCTGCCGCGCGACAGGATGGCGACGCGATCACAGACGCGCTTGACCTCGTCCAGTTGGTGGCTGGCCAGGATGACCGTCACGCCCTCGTGTTTGGCCAGATCGACGATCAGGGCGCGGATCTCCTGGATGCCGGCCGGGTCCATGCCGCTGGTCGGCTCGTCCAGGATCACCAGTTCGGGACGGGTGAAGAAGGCCGCCGCCAGACCCAGACGCTGCTTCATGCCGACCGAGAAGCCGCCGGTGGCGCGGTCGGCGGCATGGGTCAGGCTGACCCGCTCCAGCCAGGCGGGGATGTCGGGGTTCTGGAACCCGCTCTCCAGGGCGAGCATCTGCAGCGTGTCGCGGGCGGTCAGATAGGGCGGATAGCGCGGCGTCTCGATCATGGCGCCGACCCGGCGCAGGGCGGTCAGGTCGCCGGCCGGGGCCCCGAACAGTCGGGCCGAGCCGCTGGTGGGGCGCACCAGACCCAGGGCGATGCGAAACAGCGTGCTCTTGCCGGCCCCGTTGGGACCCAGCACGCCGAACACGCCGCCGGCCGGTATGGCGATCGAAAAGTCGTCGAGCGCGCGAACGGTCCCGTAGGTCTTGGTGAGGCCGGTGGCCTCAAGGGCGATGCTCATGCGGATGCGGCTTCCGTTACAGGAGAATCCTGTCGTTGGCGGCGACTATGGGGGTGCGGTTCTCGCCCGCCAAGTTAAGACGAGGTCATGCGGCGCTGTCTTAAGCCCCTGTCACACGCGCCTGTCACATGGGCGAAACGTCCGGCTGGCATCGACGCCTCAAGACTGTCGAAAGGGTTGCGCCATGAAGAGCCTGTTCCGCCTTGTGTCCCTTGGAGCGACCGTGGCCGCCGCCCTGGTGCTGTCGGCCTGCGCCTCCATGCAAGCGGGCGGGGGCGAGGTCGCCGCACCGCCCAAGAGCCGGCTCACCATCCTGGTGTCCAGCGACGGCTTCCGGGCCGACTATCTGGGCCAGGGCGACACCCCGACCCTGGACGCCCTGGCCGCCGACGGCGCGCGCGGCGCCATGCGGCCGTCCTTCCCGACCCTGACCTTTCCCAACCACTACACCCTGATCACCGGCAAGCGGCCTGACCGCAACGGTATCGTCAACAACGTCATGGAAGACGAGACGATTCCCGGCGTGCGCTTCTCGATGTCCAACGCTGACGCCGTGCATGACCCGCGCTGGTGGAGCCAGGCCTGGCCGCTGTGGGTCTCTGCCGAGAAGCAGGGTCTGAAGGCGGCGGCGATGTTCTGGCCCGGCTCGGAGACGCAGATCAGCGGCGTGCGTCCGTCGCGCTGGATGGCCTTCAACCAGGCCATGCCGTCGAATGACCGGGTCGATACGCTGCTGGCCTGGCTGGACGATCCCAAGGGGCCCGAGCTGCGGCTCTCCACCCTGTATTTCGATGTCGTCGACACCGAGGGCCATCACTATGGACCCGGCTCACCGCAGGCCCGCGCCGCCGTGGCCGAGGTCGATCAAGCGATAGCGCGGTTGGTCGAGGGCCTGAAGGCGCGGGGGCGGTTCGAAACGACCGACATCGTCTTCGTCGCCGACCACGGCATGGCCCTGGTTCCGCCGTCCCAGCGCTGGCCGCTGGACGACGTGCTCGACCTGTCCACGGTCAGGCTGGTCACCACCGGCGCGGTTGTCGGCCTGACACCGCTGCCCGGCTTCGAGGCGCAGGTCGAGGCGGCGCTGCTCAAGCCGCTACCGCACCTGACCTGCTGGAAGAAGGGCCAGATCCCCGAGCGCTATCACTACGGCCGCAATCCGCGTGTGCCGGCCATTGTCTGCCTGTCGGAGACCGGCTGGTATGTGACGACCCGCAAGATGATGGAAAAGCCCGGCAAGTGGGAGGGGCTGGACGGCGGCCAGCACGGCTTTGATCCCTATGACCCGGCCATGCGCGCGGTGTTCATCGCCAGGGGGCCGTCGATCAAGCCGGGCGTGGTGCTGCCGGTGTTCGACAATGTCGACGTCTATCCGCTGCTGGCCAGGATCTCGGGCGTGAAGCCTGAGAAGGGCGACGGCCGGCTGAAGGTTGTGGCCCAGGCGCTGCGCTAGGGGGCTTGCCGGCCAATAGGTAGAGAATGAGCGTCCCCGGACTTGCGGATATAGTTTCCATATGCGTTAAATATTGTCGATATCCGATAGGAGCGGCACGATGGCTGACTGGCGTCCCAACCTGATCTCGGCGGTCTGCTACCGCGACCCCAAGGCGGCGCTCGCCTGGCTGGAAAAGGCGTTCGGTTTCGAGCTGGTCTTTCTGGTCGAGGACGCCGAGGGCAATCTGGGCCATTCCGAAATGCGCTTCGGCAATGCCTGCGTGATGATCGGCAACGAGTGGAGCGACGACCACAAGAGCCCGGCCTCGGTGGGCGGCAAGAACACCCAGACGGTGCATATCCAGCTGAGCGAGGGCGAGCTTGACGCGCACTGCGAGCGGGCGCGGGCGGCGGGCGCTGAAATCCTGGTTGAGCCCGCGACCCAGTTCTACGGTGATCGCACCTATCGCTGCAAAGATCCCGAGGGCCACATCTGGACGGTGGCGCGAAACGTCGAGACCGTGTCGGTGCAGGAGATGGAGCGTCGCACAGGCCTGAAGATCACGGGTCAGGGATGAGCCTGGGCCCAGCGTGACCGCCTCGCTCGACCGCACCCTGGCCGCCCTGGCTGATCCGCACCGCCGGCGGGTCGTCGACCTGCTGCGCGCGCGGCCACATCGGGCCGGGGAGCTGGCGCAGGCCGTCGGCCTGACCCCGCCGGCCATGAGCCGCCATCTGCGGACCCTGCGCCAGTCGGGACTGATCGAGGAGAGCCATCCCGACTTCGACGCCCGCGTGCGGGTCTATCAGTTGAGGGCTGGACCCATGGACGAGCTCAAGGCCTGGCTGGAAATCGCGGAAGCCCACTGGGTCGACCAACTCACGGCGCTGAAGGCTCACGTGGAGGGCGCATGAGTTCGCGCGTCGTTGTCGCCCTGCGCATCAAGGCCCCGCCGATGCGGGTGTTCGAGGCCTTCACCACCGAGATCGCCGCCTGGTGGCGGCCCAATCCGCTGTTCGCCTTCACGCCCCGGTCGCCGGGTGTCATGGCCTTTGAAGCCATCGAGGGGGAGGGCGAAGGCGGTCGTCGTCTGGTCGAGCGCCTGGCCTCGGGCAAGGTGTTCGAGGTCGGCACGGTGCGGGTCTGGGAGCCGGGCCAGCGGCTGGTGGTCGGCTGGCGGCAGGCGACCTTCGCCCCCGACATGGACACCGAGGTCGAGGTTCGCTTCGAGGCCGTCGAGGACGGCACGCGGGTTACGGTTGAGCATCGCGGCTGGGACAGCGTGCCGACCGCGCACGTGGCGCGCCACACCTTCCCCGACGGCCTGTTCCTGCGCCGGCACGGAGAATGGTGGCGTGACCTGCTGGACGGCCTTGCGGTCGCGGCGACGGACCGGCAACTAGGGCGCGCCGGGGAGAACGACGCATGACTCAGACCATCACGGGCGGGCGCCGGCAGGCGGCCCTGGGCTTTATCTTCGTCACCGCCGTGATGGACGTGCTGTCGCTGGGCGTCATGATCCCGGTGCTGCCCGAGCTGGTGAAGCGGTTCAACGGCGGCGACACGGCCGACGCCGCGCTGTGGAACGTGCTGTTCGCCACCACCTGGGGCGTGATGCAGTTCATCTGCGCGCCGGTTCTGGGCCTGTTGTCCGACCGCTTTGGCCGTCGCCCGGTGATCCTGACCTCGATCTTCGGCCTGGGTGTCGACTTCCTGTTCATGGCCTTTGCGCCGAACCTGTGGTGGCTGTTTGTCGGCCGGGTGTTCAACGGCATGACGGCGGCCAGCTTCTCGACCGCCGGCGCCTATGTGGCCGACGTCACCACGCCGGAGAACCGCGCCAAGGGTTTTGGCCTGATGGGGGCCGCCTTCGGCGTCGGCTTCACCTTCGGTCCGGCCCTGGGCGGCTGGCTGTGGCAGTTCGATCACCGCCTGCCGTTCCTGGTCTGCGCGGCCCTGGCCCTGTGTAACTGGCTGTACGGCTATTTCGTGCTGCCCGAGTCCCTGCCGCCCGAGCGCCGCATCAAGACCTTCGACTGGAAAAAGGCCAATCCGCTCGGCTCGCTGGCCCTGCTGCGGAGCAAGCCTGACCTGTTGGGCCTGGCCGGCGTCGGCTTCCTGTTCCAGCTGGCGCACAACGTGCTGCCGTCGGTGTTCGTGCTGTATATGGGCTTTCGCTATCAGTGGTCGGTCCAGACCATCGGCCTGACCCTGATGGCCAGTGGCATAGCCGGAATTCTGTTGCAGGCCCTGCTGGTCGGCCGGATCGTCAAGGCGGTTGGCGAGCGCGGCGCGCTGCTGATCGGCCTGTTCTGCGGCTTTGTCGGCTTTTCGATCTATGCCCTGGCCCCGACAGGCTGGCTGTATCTTTGCGGTCTGCCGATCTTCGCCTTCTCGGGTCTGATCCAGCCGGGCCTGCAGGGCCTGATGACCCGCCGGGTCGCGCCCCACGAGCAGGGACAGTTGCAGGGCGCCAATTCAGCGATGATGGGGATCGCCTCGATCGTCGGCCCGGTTCTGTATCTGGCCCCGTTCGCCTGGGCGGTGCGCAACGACGCGACCGTGCACATGCCCGGCCTGCCGGTGTTGCTCGCCGCCGCCCTGATGCTGGCCGGCACGGCCCTGGCGTTCCGCTTCGCACACCCTATCTCAGCCGAACCGCGCCCGGCCTGACCGGTCAGGACGCCGAGCGGCCATCAATGCGCCCGAAAGCTCAGGCGATGTCCGGGTCGCTTCCAAGGAGACACTCCACACCCATGCGAGCCCATCGCGCTTTGTTTCCCGCCCTGATCCTGCTGGCGGCTTGTTCGCCGCAAGGCCCGTCCAGCGCCCAGGCGATCCCGGACCTGGCCCAGCCCACCCGACGCGCGCCCACCGATCCGGCCTCGATGAAGGCCTCGTTCGCGCCGGTGGTGAAGAAGGCCGCGCCGGCCGTGGTCAATGTGGCCAGCCGCCGGGTGGTGCGCACCCAGGCCCGCGATCCGTTCTGGGACTTCTTCATGGGCGGCGGCGGCGGCGCGCCGCGCGATCAGGTGCAGGGCTCGCTGGGCTCGGGCGCCATCGTCCGCGCCGATGGGGTGATCATCACCAACCACCATAACATCGAGGGCATCGTCGAAGGCCGGGGCGAGATCACCGTCCAGCTGGCCGACCGTCGCGAGTTCATCGCCACCGTCCTGCTCGACGATCCGCGCGCCGACCTGGCCGTGCTGAAGATCGACACCAAGGGCGAGCGCCTGCCGGTCATGGCCATCGACGATCAGGAACAGCTGGAGGTCGGCGACCTGGTCCTGGCCCTGGGCAATCCGTTCGGCGTCGGCCAGACGGTGACCAACGGCATCATCTCGGCCATGGCCCGCACCGACGTGGGCGCGGCCGATTTCGGCAGCTACATCCAGACCGACGCCTCGATCAATCCGGGCAATTCCGGCGGTCCGCTGGTCGACATGGACGGCGACCTGATCGGCATCAACACCTTCATCATCTCGCGCTCGGGCTCGTCCAGCGGGGTGGGCTTCGCCATTCCCGCCGCTGTGGTCAAGCAGGTGGTCAACGCCGCCCTGGGCGGCGGCCACAGCGTGGTGCGTCCGTGGCTGGGCGTGAAGGGCCAACCCGTCACTGCCGAGATCGCCCGCAGCCTGGGCATGGCCGCCCCGCGCGGCGTGCTGGTGGCCCAGGTCTATCCCGGTTCCTCGGCCGACAAGGCGGGGCTGAAGGAAAGCGACATCATCCTGTCGATCGACGGCAGCGTCGTGAACGACGAGGGCGGCGGCGCCTTCGCGATCGGCACCCACAAGGTCGGTGACCGCGTGCCGATGGTCATCCGCCGCGGCGAGCGCGAGCAGACCCTGACCGTCCGCGCCGAGGCCGCGCCCGAAAGCCCGGCCCGTGACGAGAAGACGCTGACCGGCCGCAACCCCTTCGACGGCGCCACGGTGCTGAACCTGTCGCCGGCCGTGGCCCAGGACCTGGGCGCTGACCCGTTCGCGGGCCGGGGCGTGCTGGTCAGCAAGATCGGCCAGGGTTTCGCGCTGAGCGCCGGTCTGCGTCCGGGCGATTTCATCCGCGAGGTCAATGGCCGGCCGATCAACACCGTAGCTGAGCTGGCCGCTCTGTCGAACAGCGGCGGCCGGGCCTGGACCGTGACCATCGAACGTGGCGGCCAGCGGATCACGGCGCGGTTCAACACCTGACACCCTGATCAGGCCAACACGATGGACCCGGCGCGGAACCCCGCGCCGGGTCTTCTTCGTTGGTCATGACCTCTCCAGTTTTGTAGACCATGGCCATGTCCGATCTTTTCCAAGCCGCCGGCCTGACGCCACATGCGCCGACGCCGCTCGCCGAGCGTCTGCGGCCCCAGACGCTGGACCAGGTAGTGGGGCAGGAGCACCTGCTGGGTCCCGAGGGGCCGATCGGCCGGATGGCGGCGGCCAAGCGCCTGTCGTCGATGATCCTGTGGGGCCCGCCCGGCACCGGCAAGACCACCATCGCCCGCCTGCTGGCCAAGGCCGGCGGCTACGAGTTCCAGCAGATCTCGGCGGTGTTTTCGGGCGTCGCTGACCTGAAGAAGGCCTTCGAACAGGCGCGCGGCCGCCGCATGGCCGGCCAGTCGACCTTGCTGTTCGTCGACGAAATCCACCGCTTCAACCGCGCCCAGCAGGACGGTTTCCTGCCGTTCGTGGAGGAGGGGGTCATCACCCTGGTCGGAGCGACCACCGAAAACCCCTCGTTCGAGCTGAACGGCGCTCTGCTGTCACGCTGCCAGGTGTTCGTGCTCAAGCGCCTGGACGAGGAAGCGCTGGAAGCCCTGCTGGCCAAGGCCGAGGCGGTCGAGGGTCGCAAGCTGCCGCTCGACGCCGACGCCCGCTTCACCCTGATCGCCATGGCCGACGGCGATGGCCGCTATCTGCTGACCCTGACCGAGACCCTGCTGTCGGTCGGAACCGACAGCCCGCTGAACGCCACTCAGCTGGGCCAGTTTCTGCAGAAGCGCCGGCCCGCCTACGACAAGAACCGCGAGGAGCACTACAACCTCGTCTCGGCCCTGCACAAATCGGTGCGCGGCAGCGATCCCGACGCAGCGCTCTACTGGCTGGCGCGCATGCTGGAGGGCGGCGAGGACCCGCTGTTCATCGCCCGCCGCCTGGTGCGCATGGCGTCCGAGGACATCGGCGCGGCCGATCCTCTCAGCTTGCTCCTGACCACGGCCGCCAAGGACGCTTTCGACTTTCTGGGCAGTCCCGAAGGCGAACTGGCCCTGGCCCAGTGCGTGGTCCACATGGCCAGCGCGCCCAAGTCCAACGCCGTCTATACCGCCTTCAAGGCCGCGCGCCGCGCCGCCAAGGAGACCGGCTCCCTGGCCCCGCCGGCCCACATCCTCAACGCCCCGACCAAGCTGATGAAGTCGCTCGGCTATGGCGACGGCTACGCCTATGACCACGATGTCGAGGGCGGCGTCTCGGGCCAGAACTACTTCCCGGACGGCATGGCGCGGCCCCGGTTCTATGAGCCCAAGCCCGTCGGCGCGGAGGCCAAGGTTCGGGAACGGCTGGACGCGTGGGGGAAGGTGCGGCGGGACGGAAAGTAGGCGAGTTTTCGCTTGCGTTCGCCCAAAAGTTGTTCTCTATTTGTTCCTGCAGCATTTGGAGAAACGCTCGTGGCGCGCACCGTCGACCCTGAGAGACGTCGAGCTGAGCTCAGGGTGCGCCTGAAGCTTTTCATCACGAACACGACCACCTACGCCTACGCGATCACGGGCGCGTCGTTCATAGAGCCATACCTCAAGGGCGCTGGATTCAAGGCGGCGAGCTACGTGGGAATAGCGCTCGCGCTCGTGCTGCACCTCATAGCGTGGTATGCTGCGCCCCACGGAGAACAACCATGACGCCGCTCGAGGGCATGATCTATATCCTGGGGCCAATTTGGATTGCGGTTGGCGTCTATGCGCTCTTCCTCAAGCGTGAGCTTGATGGGCTGGAGGCCCAGCGTCGCCGCGAGATTCACTCCGCTGAATAAGCCGTTTCCCCCGGGCCAACGTCCCCCCCGCCGTCCGCCCCTCGCGCCCAAGCCCAAGGCTTCCGACGCGCCCATCACCCTGACGGACGACGAGATCGCCCTGGCGCGGTCCTGGGTGATCCACGAGGACGACAGCGTCATCGTGCTGAACAAGCCGGCCGGCCTGTCCAGCCAGGGCGGCCGCATCCAGGCCCATACGCTGGACGACCTGCTTTGGGCCTTCGCGCGGCCCGGTCGTCCGCGTCCGCGTCTGATCCACCGGCTGGACCGCGACACCTCCGGCGTCATCCTGACCGCCAAGACCAAGCCGGGGGCGGCGTTCCTGGGCAAGGCCCTGATGGGCAAGCGCTTCCGCAAGTCCTACATGGCCATCGTCGCGCCGGGCGCGCCGGAGCCCAAGGGCGGCATGATCGACAGTCCACTGCGCCGCGAGTCGATCGGCCGCGAGGCCTATATGCGGGTCTGCGAGCCCGACCACCCCGACGCCGAGACCGCCCGCAGCCGCTATCGCACCCTGTCGTCCAACGCGACGGCCGCCCTGGTGGAGCTGTCGCCGGACACGGGCCGCATGCACCAGCTGCGCGTCCACATGGCCTCGATCGGCCGGCCGATCTCGGGCGACAGCCGTTACGGCGGGGCGCTGATGCTGGGCGGGACGGCGGTTCCGCGTCTGATGCTGCACGCGGCCCACCTGGTGTTTCCGCATCCCGAGGGTGGCGAGCGCCGGATCGCCGCATCGGTCCCGGCCGATATGGTCGCCATGCTGGAAAAGCTTGGCCTGCCGCTTCCGGAACAGCGCGCCTAGCCAAGCCGTTTAAAGGTCAGGAGAAACGCCATGCAACGCCTCGCCGGTCTTGCCCTGTCCCTGCTGCTGCTGAGCGGCTGCGCCAGCGCGCCCACCCTCTACGCCGCCAGGACCGCGTCGGCGGGCGTCGGCTATTCGGAGTTTCGGCTGGAGCCCGGCCGCTACCGCGTCACCTTCCAGGGCGGCCCCGGCGCGCCCGTTGAGCAGGTTTCAGACTATGCCCTGCTGCGTGCGGCCGAGCTGGCGGTGCGCGACGGCTATGACTGGTTTCGGGTGTCGGATCGCCTGACGACGAGCACCGGGGCTGGTAGTGGACCGCGCCTGTCGATTGGCGGGGGCTCCAGCCGCTATGGCGGGCACAGCTCGATTGGCCTGGGCCTCGGCACAAGCTTCGACCTGGGCCCCGGACCCACCGTGACGAGCTCGCTGGAAGTGGTGTTCGGCAGGGGCGCGGCGCCGCGTGACGCCGACGTCTATGTCGCTCAGGCGATCATCCGCTCGGTGGGCTACGGCCGCAGCACGATCTAGGCGGCCTCTGCCGTCCTGGCCGCCAGCGGGTGGTTGGCGCGCAGGGCCGCGTGGGTCAGACCCGCAGTCTCGGCCGCCGCGAAATAGCCCTCGGCGGGCAGGCCCTGCAGCGTGGTCATCGGCGCCACGCCCTTGACGTCGCGGCCGAAGTTCATGATGTCGGCCGCGATCCGCTCCGCCGGTCCAGCGAGGTCCGAGGCGTCCAGCGTCAGGCCGTTCAGGCGCGCCTCCTTCAGACCGCGCAGGGCGTCCTTCTCCGGCGGCACCCGGGCGATGACGCCGCGTGTCAGGGCCTTGAGCAGACCAACCACTTCCAGCAGGCGGCCCGAGGGCGTGCCGCGGGTGATATCGACCAGCTCGATCATCACGCCGCCGCGCAGCAGGGCCAGCGACAGGCCCGGCGTTCCGGTCAGCATGTCGCGGCCGCGCTGGGTGCCCAGGGTGCGGAACGAGGCCGGCAGGATCAGGTCAGGAACGTTGTGGCCCTGGGCGCCGCGCGCGAACACGGCGGCATACTTCAGGGTCGCCTCGTCGATAAAGGCGATGTCGCGGTCGGGCAGGCGGGTTATCGCCCGTGCATTGGCCTGGCGCCCGCTGGCCAGATGGGTGACCACCGGCTCGATGCGGATCGCCGTGGTGACATTGCGGCGCAGGCTGATCACGTGTTCCAGCGTGAAATCGACCCGCAGGGCCGCGCCGCCGGCAGTGGTGAAGGCCACGGGGGTGCGTCGTGACTCATCGCCGTCCTCGACCGCCCGCCGCACCGGTGAGCGTTTGGAGTCACGCCGGGCGCGGGCCGCCAGCACCGTAGCCGCGTCGATCCGGCGGCAGATGGCCTCGCCGCCGTTCAGGCCGATGACCGTGCTGATCCCCAGATCGCTCATGTCGACGGAGCCCAGCAGGTGGGTCAGCACGTCTTCCAGGATGCGGACGCTGGTCGCCTGGGCGGCCAGGCCCTGGTCGCTGTTCATGGCGATCAGGAATTCGCTGTCGGAAATGCGGGCCCGCATGTCGTTGCGGTCCAGGTGTTCGGCCAGCTTGCGCTCGACATAGGTCCAGACATCGCCGCGCTTCTGCGACCACCAGTCGCCGGCCCAGGCGCGGATGGCCTGGACGCTGATGACGTTCACCGAGCCGCGCGCGATCAGCTCGCTCCCGGCCAGCCGGTGCAGGACAGGGGCGGGCAGAGCGAGACGCTGGGTCGTATCGTCCTGGGCGTTGCTGTCGAAGGGCATGGGGCTCGGTTCACAAGAGGAGCGGCCAGAATGCCGCTGGCACGCTTAACCTCTCGTTCGGAAACAAGGTTTCCAACGATGTTCACCGCGAAGAAATCCGTGCGCGACTTGGCGTTCGGCCCCGCTCGGCGCATAAGGAGCCAATGACCAAACTGCTTCTCGTAGCCGCCGGCGGCGCCGTCGGCTCGGTCGCCCGCTATCTGGTGGGCGCCCAGGCCCTCCGGCTGATGGGACCGGCTTGGCCTTACGGCACCTTCGCGGTGAATGTGATCGGTGGTTTCCTGATGGGCGTGCTGGCCTCGTGGCTGGCGCACCGGGGCAACGCCAACCACGAACCGGTCCGCCTTTTGCTCGCCGTCGGCGTCATGGGCGGCTTTACGACCTTCTCGGCCTTTTCGCTGGAGACCGCGCTGATGATTCAGAAGCGCGACTACAGCCAGGCCTTCACCTATTCCGCCGCCAGCGTGCTTTTGTCCGTGGCGGCCCTTTACGCGGGCCTTCTGATCGCCCGCAGGATGTTCGCGGCATGAAAGAAGTACGCACGCTCTATGTGGACGCGGGCGAGGATGGCACCCGGGTGGACCGCTGGTTCAAGCGCCGCTGGCCCCACCTCAACCACATCCAGCTCAACAAGCTGTTCCGCTCCGGTCAGGTGCGGGTCGACGGCTCGCGCGTGAAGGCCGACACCAAGCTGGCGGCCGGCTCGCAGGTGCGCGTGCCGCCTCTGCCCGACGCGCCCGATCCCGACGAAAAGCTGGTGCTGTCCAAGCGCGACATTGCGTTTGCCAAGTCGCTGGTGCTGTACGAGGACGAGGAAGTCCTGGCCCTAAACAAGCCCGCCGGCCTGGCCGTGCAGGGCGGCACCAAGACCACCCACCATATCGACAAGCTGCTGTCGGCCTGGGGCGAGGGCGTCAACCGGCCCAAGCTGGTCCACCGTCTGGACCGCGACACTTCGGGCGTGCTGCTGCTGGGCAAGACCCCGGCCGCCGCCGCGCGACTGTCGGGCTCGTTCGCCAAGCGCAAGGCGCAGAAGACCTACTGGGCCATCGTCCAGGGCAACCCGCACCCCGTCGAAGGCGTGATCGAGCTGCACCTGGCCAAGCGTGGCGTAGGCGATCGTGAACTGGTGGTTCCCGCCGAGCCCAAGGACAAGGACGCCCAGCCGGCCGAGACCGAGTTCGTCTCGATCAGCCGCGCCGGCCCGCGCGTCACCTTCATGGCCCTGCGTCCGCACACCGGTCGCACGCACCAGCTGCGGGCTCACATGAAGGCCATCGGCCACCCGATCCTGGGCGACCCGAAATACAGCGACGAAAAGTCGACCCAGCTGTCGGAAGGCCTGAAGCTGCAGCTGCACGCCCGCTCGGTGATGCTGCCGCACCCGTCGGTGGGCATGCTGTTCATCGAGGCGCCGATCAGCCCCGAGCTGAAGGCCGGCTTCGCCAAGTTCGGCTTCTCGGAAGACGAGGCCGATCAGGATCCGTTCGCAAAGAAGCAGATCAAGCGGCGATGACGGCGGAGGTCGTTCGGCAAGCCTGGACGCTTCTGGACCAGGGCCGCTCGACCGATGCGGTCGCCCTGACGCGCGCGCCTGCGGCCTCGCCCCTGGCCGGGGCCGGGATGCTGATCGTTCATGCGGCGGCGCTGAAGGGCGTCGACCGACATGACGAGGCGCTGGCCTTCAACCGCCGGGCCGTGGCCGCCACGCCCCATGACCGCATCGCCTGGTACAATCTGGCCGCCACCCTGGGTGACCTGGCTCAGGCCGAAGAGACAGAGGCGGCGATCCGCAAGGCCATCGCCCTGGGCCTCGACGCGCCCGAAGCCTGGCTGGTGCTGGGCCGCGCCCTGCAGGGCCAGAGCCGTTACGACGAGGCCGAGGCCGCGTTCAGGGCGGCCATCAGCCGCCGGGACGGGTTCGGCGATGCCCATCGCAACCTGGCCCAGCTGCGCTGGATGCGGTCGGGCGATCTGGTCCTGGCCCTGGAGGCCCTGACGGCGTCGCTGGCGCGCAATCCGGCTGACAGCCAGTTGATCCTGCTCAAGAGCACGGTCGAGGAGTTCGCAGGCGACAAGGCCGCCGCCTTCGCCACTCTCAACGACGCCCTGATCCGCCAGCCGAACGACGCCCTGCTGTTGCTGGCCGCCTCACACATGGCCGGCGAGATCGGCCAGGCCGACGCCATGCTGGCCCACGCCCTGGCCGCCGAACGCCTGGTCCCGCAGGCCCCCCAGGTGCTGATCGCCCTGGCCGAGGCCCATCTGGCGGTCGGCGATGCGGCCGCCGCGTCCCAGACCGCCGAACGCCTGAGGGCCATCGCGCCGCTGGATCAGCACGGCCTGGCCCTGCAATCCACGGCCTGGCGGCTGTCGGGCGATCCGCGCCGCGCGGTGCTGAACGACTATGAGGGCCTTGTGCGGGCCTACACCCTGCCGACCCCGGAGGGCTGGGACAGTCTGGACGCCTATCTGGGCGCCCTGCGCGACCGGCTGGCCCAGCGGCACGACCTCAAGACCCACCCGCTGCAGCAGTCCCTGCGCGGCGGCAGCCAGGTTCCCTCACTGCACCAGTCGCCCGACCCGCTGTTCCAGGCCTTCTTTGCCCAGGTCCGCAAGGTGGTGGCGCACTATCTGGCCGACATCGGTCCCGGCGACGACCCGCTGCGCGCCCGGGCCGGCGGCGACTTCCGGGTCAGCGGCGGCTGGTCGGTGCGGCTGTCGCCCAACGGCTTTCACGCCGACCACGTGCACCCGCAGGGCTGGATCTCGTCGGCCTTCTATCTGGACCTGCCCGGCGGCGTGGCCGACGCGGACAGGCGCGAAGGCTGGATCAAGTTCGGCCAACCCGGCTGCGTCACCCGCCCGGCTCTGGAGCCCGAGCATGAGGTGCGCCCCCGGCCGGGGATGCTGGTGCTGTTTCCGTCCTACATGTGGCACGGCACCCGGGCCTTCACCTCGCCCGAGCATCGCCTGACCATGGCGTTCGACGTCGTGCCCGCCTAGTTCTCAATCCGCTCTCCCCGAAGCCGCAGGCCCAAACTCGGCAGTTGGCGCCGAGAGCGCGCCTTGCGATCGGCTGTTCGGGTGGAAGTCGGACGCTCTGATCGAAACCCTCTCTCTTTGAGAGAGGGCGGGGCCCGCCGCCGTAGGCGGTGGGAGGGTGAGAGGTTTCGCCGTTGGCCGGAAAATCCCGATTCCTGTCGTTGAGCGCCCTGACGCTTCAGATCATGCTCTCGACATGGACAAGACCGCCATTGCCCGTCGCCTCCGCCGCAACCAGACCCTGGCCGAGAAGACGCTATGGACCCTCGTTCGCAATCGCCGACTGGGCGGGTTCAGGTTCCTGCGGCAGGTCGCTATAGACCGCTACTTCGCCGACTTCGTTTGCGAGGCGGGCAAGCTGATCGTGGAGCTAGACGGCGAGGCCCATGAAGGCCGCGAGGACTATGATGAACAGCGCACCCAGGCGCTGGAACTCTACGGCTATGTTGTGATCAGGTTTCCCAACGCGCGGGTGCTGACCGACCCTGGCGGCGTATCAGAGGACATCCTGGCGGTGCTTCGTTCGGACAGGGTGTAACCTCTCACCCTCCCACCGCTGCGCGGCGGGCCCCGCCCTCTCTCAAAGAGAGAGGGTTGATCGCGTCTGAACAGGGTCGTTCATAGCCGGGAGCATCACTCCAGCTTTCAGACATTCGGCGGCGTCGCCACCCAGCTGACCTTCCCAACTTCGGTTCGGGGTGGTTGGCGGACCTAAAGTCCGGGCGTCCGCGCACCGTGAAAGCCGTCCATCCCTTCGCAATGCGCCTTCGAAGCTGCACCGAGGAATGGGACGATGGTTTGAAAGTCAAACTCGCCTCGTCCATCCGCGTTTTGGAGAGCTTCCAAGAAGCCGGTTGCAAAGGCCACCTGTTCCTCGGGAGAGCCTTCAACAACGGCTGCCTCGCATAGCTCGAAGGCAGACTGCAGCGTCGATGGCGGTAGAAGCCCGATATTCGACACAAGAGCGCTCGCAAGGTCTGCAGCGAGGATAGTCGGCGGTGGCGGCTCGGGACTCCAGTAGGCCGCGCTTTCCTTGGCCGCAGTGGCGAATTGCGGTGCAAGGGTTGCCAACTGTCGGAGCCGGGGTGTGTTCATCGGGTAACCGTAGACATAAGTCGGCTGCCCGCAAGCGGACCTGTAGAACGTCTCAGACGGCTCGTGCGCAGCCATCAGCGCGGTTGCAGACTCCAGACGTTCAGACCGCGACCACGAGCCCTTGTCGGTCCAGCTGAAACCACGCTGCGGGGAACGGAGATCGTCACACCAGCCCCGTCACCGCCTTGGCCCCCGCGCTGCCCGGGAACACCCGGCTGTCCAGCGCCGCGCGGTCGACGCCCATGTGGTCGCCCAGCAGGCCCTTGAACAGACCACGCATGTCCAGGGTGGGCGCCAGATCGCGGTTCTCGAACAGCGCCGGCTGGCTCAGGCCCGGCCAGTCGCCGATGATCCCGCCCGGCTTCAGCGCGCCGCCCAGCACCAGCGCCGTCGAGGCCGTGCCGTGGTCGGTGCCGCCGGTGCCGTTGGCGCGGGCGGTGCGGCCAAACTCGGTGACGGTGACCACCACCGTATTCTTCCACTCCTGGCCCAGGCCGGTGTTGAGGCCCGACAGCACCGAGTCCAGATAGGCCAGCCGGGTGTTGAGCTGGCCGACCTGGCCGGCGTGGGTGTCCCAGCCGTCCAGCGCGATGGCGGCGATGCGCGGGCCGCCGTCCTGGACCATGAAGCCGGCCAGGGTCGCGCCCAGCTTGCGGGCCGCCTCGCGTCCCTCGCGTCCGCCCCGGCCGGCCGGGGCCGCCGGCGCCATCATGCCCGGCGCGGCCATGCCGTCCTTCTCCACGGGCGGCGCCATGGCGGTCATGGCGGCCTGGGCCATGCTCTCGGTCTCCAGGCCACGCGCGAAAGCCGGTCCCATTAAGGGGTCGCTCCTGTAGAGGTCCTGCAGCAGGGTCGGCAGGCGGGCGGTCTCGTCCACGCCCTTGCCCGGCGACCAGCTGGCCGCCTGGACCTTGCCGCGCAGGATCAGGGGCGTCGTCGCGCCCACATACAGGCCTTCGGCCTTGCGCGAGGCGGGCAGGGTTTCCAGCGTCCGGTTCAGCCAGCCCGAGGTGGTCGCATAGACCTGGACCGAGCCGCTTTCCAGCACGTCCTGGGCTTCGAAATGCGAGCGGGCGCGGTCGGGCGTCGCCACCGCCGGCGCGATCCGGGCCTGACCCTTCAGGGCCAGGGCGTGGACCGAGGTCAGGGCCGGATGCAGGCTGAATGTGCCGTCCAGCTTCAGACCGTCCTCGGGCTTGATGGCGATCCCGCGCCGCAGGCCCTCATAGTCTTTGTCGCCCACGGGCGGGCTGACCGACAGGCCGTCCATGCCGCCGCGGCAGATCACGACGACCAGCTTGCGCTTGTCCAGGGCGCTGTCGGCGTCGGCCAGGGCCGGGCGGCCCAGGAAGGTGACCGACAGGCCAAGACCGGCGGCCGAGGTCAGGACGCGGCGACGGTTCATCATCGGGCAGTCGGTCATCGGCGTTGGAACTCCGGACTCATCAGCAGCAGGGCGACGGCCTCGCTGCGGGTTTCGGCGCGGGCGACAGCCTGGGCGGTCGGGGGCGTCAGCCGGGCGCCGAGGGCCGCGACAGCCGCCGCGTTCGGATCCAGCCGGTCGGCGACCACAGCGGCGAAGGCCTGGCTCCATTGCAGGCGCTTGATCAGGCCGTCGGGCGAGCACCATTCGCCGGCCATGTCTGACCAGCCCTTGGGCGAGGGGGGCGAGAAGCCTCTCTGTCCCAGGCCGATCAGGGGCACGGTGATACGCTCATAGGCCGAGGGCTGGGCGCCGATCACGCGCCAGGACGAGATCAGGAACTCGTAGGGCGTCTTGAACTTGGTCGCCGCCGGCTCCCACGCCTCGGGCGCCTCGACCAGGGTGCGGGCCAGGCGGTCCAGCCGCCCGCCGCTCTTGAGGAAGCTCTGCTCCAATCTCGCCACCAGGGCCGGCGGCGGATCGTCGGCGACGAAGTGCCGGGCGATCTTGAAGGCGACATGGCGGGCCGTGGCGGGGTGGGCGGCCAGGTCCTTCAGCACCGCCAGGCCCTGACCGATCTCGTCGTCTTTATAGGTCTTGCCCAGGAGGGTGCGGGCGCCGGGTTCATGGATGTTTTCCCGGAACACGAACTGGCCGGCCCGGTCTTCATCCTCGCGGCCGACAGTGAAGCCGGTCAGGGCGCGGGCGAACTCGGTGACGTCGGCCTGGCTGTAGCCGGCCTCGACGCCGAGGGTGTGCAGTTCCAGGATCTCGCGGGCCAGGTTCTCGTTCAGGCCGCGCCGGCCGTTGCGCGAGCCGGCCATGCTGCCGGGCCCGACCGACTGGGCCTGGTCCAGATAGGTCAGCATGGCCGGATGGCTGCTGGAGGCGACCAGCATGTCCTCGAAACGACCGAAGGCGTAGGGGCGGATGACCTCCTGCTCGAAGGGGCCGACCATCACGGCGGTCAGTTCCTTGGTTCCCGAAACGGTGAAGTGGTTGGCCCAGAACAGCGCCCAGCGCTCGCGAAAGCCGCTGGCCGTGCTCGCGCCCAGCTGGGCGCGGCTGAGGAAGTCGGCGGCGGCCTTCTCGCGGATGGCCTTGTTGGCCTGCTGGACGGCGACCGTCTTGGGCTCGCCGTCGTCCTTGGCCTCGCGGCGCAGCTCCTGATAGGCCCGCATGGCGATGAAGCGCTGGGCCGAGGTGTCGGCGCCCGGCTGCGGCTGGTCGGCGCCTTTGGGCGTGATCTGGCCGAGCAGGGATCCGCGCGGGTCCCTCGTGGCGGCGGCGATGTCGCCCGGGCGGGCGCCCAGCCCAAAGCGGGTTACGGCCAGGGCCGCCATCATATCCTTGGAGGGCAGGGACAAACGCGCTCTCTCCTTGCGTCCGGGGCCTTGTGCCCGGGACCGTTCTTGATCATTCAACGCCTTGAAGAGGGCGATCCGTCGACCGTCCCGCAAATCACCGCTCAGGGAGCCATCATCCGTGGCCGAGAAGACCCCGCCAATCGAAAAGCCGCGCCGGTTCTACAAGGCGGCGACGGTTGGGCCCGTGGAGGGCGGTTTCGCCGTGCTGCTGGACGGCCGCACCCCAAAATCGCCGGCCAGGTCGCCTCTGGTGCTGCCCAGCCTGGCCCTGGCCCAGCGCGTGGCGGACGAGTGGGAGGCGCAGGACAAGGTCATCGATTCGACGATCATGCCCGCCACCCGCCTGGCCTTCACCGCCATCGACCGCATCTCCGAGACCCGCGCCGCCGTGGCCGTAGAGGTCGCCGCCTATGCCGGGTCTGACCTGCTGTGCTACCGCGCCGACCATCCCACGCCCCTGGTCGAGCGCCAGACGCGGGAATGGCAACCGCTGCTGGACTGGGCCAAGAGCGCTCTGGGCCTTCACTTCACGCCGGTGACGGGGATCATTCACACGCCGCAGCCCGCCCAGACCCTGGCCGACGTCGAGGCCCTGGCCCTGTCGATGGATGATTTCAGCCTGGCCGGCGTGGCCTATGCCTCGGGCCTTCTGGGCTCGACGGTGCTGGCCCTGGCCATCCGCGCCGGCGAGCTGGACGGCCAGCGGGCCCTGGATCTGTCGCGTCTGGAAGAGACCTTCCAGGCCGATATCTGGGGGCAGGACGCCGAGGCGCGGCTGCGCGCCGACAATCTGGCCATCGAGGCCCTGGCCCTGGAGCGGTGGTTCGCCGCCCTGCGGGCATAACCATCCGAATGCTGCACTGCCGTAAGGGCTGGCTTGCCAGTCCGGCCGCGCGGCTTTACCCCTCTCCGACAAGGCGGCCCCACGGCTTGGGAGACCGCAGGAGCAGGGGAGCGCATCCGCGTGCAGCATATTCTCGAGGAACTGGATCGTCGTCGCGAGCAGGCCAAGGGCGGCGGCGGCGAAGCGCGGGTGGCATCGCAGCACGCCAAGGGCAAGCTGACGGCGCGGGAACGCATCGACCTGCTCCTCGACGAAGGCAGCTTCGAAGAGTTCGACATGTTCGTCGAGCACCGCTGCGCCGACTTCGGCATGCAGGACCAGAAGATCCCCGGCGACGGCGTCGTTACCGGCTGGGGCACGATCAACGGCAAGGTCGTCTATGTCTTCTCCAAGGATTTCACGGTGTTCGGCGGCTCGCTGTCGGGCGCCCACGCGGCCAAGATCGTCAAGGTCCAGCGCCAGGCGATGAAGGTCGGCGCGCCGGTGATCGGCCTGTTCGACGCCGGCGGCGCGCGCATCCAGGAAGGCGTCGACAGCCTGGCCGGCTATGCCGACATCTTCATGGAAAACGTGATGGCCTCGGGCGTGATCCCGCAGATCAGCGTGATCATGGGCCCCTGCGCCGGCGGCGACGTCTACAGCCCCGCCATGACCGACTTCATCTTCATGGTGAAGGACACCAGCTACATGTTCGTGACCGGTCCTGACGTGGTCAAGACCGTCACCAACGAGGTGGTCACCGCCGAGGAACTGGGCGGGGCCCGGGTGCATGCCGCCAAGTCGGGGGTTGCCGAGGGCGCCTTCGAGAACGACCTGGAAGCCATGACCCAGGTGCGTCGCCTGGTCGATTTCCTGCCGTCATCCAACCGCGAACCGGCCCCCGAGCGGATGAGCTTCGATGAGCCGCTGCGCGAGGAGATGAGCCTGGACACCCTGATCCCCAGCGATCCGGGCAAGCCCTACGACATGAAGGAACTGATCCTGAAGATCGTCGACGAAGCCGATTTCTTCGAGATCTCCAGCGAGTGGGCCAAGAACATCATCTGCGGTTTCGCCCGCATGGACGGCGAGAGCGTCGGCATCGTCGCCAACCAGCCCCAGGTGCTGGCCGGCGTGCTGGACATAGATAGCAGCCGCAAGGCCGCGCGTTTCGTGCGCTTCTGCGACGCCTTCAACATCCCGATCGTCACCCTGGTCGATGTCCCGGGCTTCATGCCGGGCACCAAGCAGGAATATGGCGGCCTGATCAAACACGGCGCCAAGCTCTTGTTCGCCTATGCCGAGGCCACGGTTCCGAAGATCACGGTCATCACCCGCAAGGCCTATGGCGGGGCCTATGACGTGATGAGCTCCAAGCACCTGCGCGGCGACCTCAACTATGCCTGGCCCACCGCCGAGATCGCGGTGATGGGCGCCAAGGGGGCCGTCGAGATCATCTTCCGCGCCGAGGCCAAGGACCCGGTGGCCCTGGCCGCCCGCGAAGCCGAGTACAAGGCCGCCTTCGCCAATCCGTTCGTGGCCGCCTCCCGCGGCTATATCGACGACGTGATCATGCCGCACGGCACCCGTCGCCGTATCGTGCGGGGGCTCAAGAGCCTGAAGGGCAAGGAACTGTCCAACCCCTGGAAGAAGCACGACAACATCCCGCTTTAGGGGCGGTCGGCGTGGTCAATCGGCCAACGCAGCAGGCCCCCTCCTGACCTGCTGCGCAGGTCGTCCTCCCCCTTTCAGGGGGAAGATGAAACGCGCTGACCTCATCTTCCCCCTCCGGGGGAAGACGGCTGCGTAGCAGCCCGTAGGGGGCAAGTGCGAGGATAAACTGCGCCCTATCCCCTGGGCTTTCGGGAAAAAGCTTAGCCTGATCAACGCCCTCCAAATAAACCGAGCGCGCCTGTCAGACGCGCTCAAACCTCCCGTATTCTTGTCCCACCTCGTCGCGAGGAAAGGGCGCAAGGCCAGCGACCATTGCGGCGGCGGGGGGTGATCGAGCGGGGCTGGGGTCGAGGGGGATACTCGACCGGTCCGGGGATCCTGGCGTTGCAGGACCCGCCCGCCGTCGGCGTGGATGGGGATCAAGGCGAGTGTTGGTCAGGATTGGCCCCACGCCCCCCGACCTTCGGGACTTCGGGAAACCGAGGCGTCCGGGTTCCGGTAAGGCCCCAACTGGGCCACCCGCCGGGACGCTGATGGATAACGACCACGCGGAGCGGACGGCTTCGTCGAAACGGTTATTCTATTTTCCTCCGGACGTGGTCCGGACGCTCCGCGACCCTTTTCATAACTCAGCGAGCTGTCGCGTGAGGTCGCGGACACTTGCCCCCTACGGATCGCTTCGCGATCGTCTTCCCCCGGAGGGGGAAGATGAAACGCGCCGACCTCATCTTCCCCCTCCGGGGGAAGACGGCTGCGCAGCAGCCCGTAGGGGGCCAGTGGCTCAGAGCCTACAGATCAAACCTCACCCCCTGCGCCAGCGGCAGGGCTCCGGAATAGTTCACCGTCGCGGTCTGGCGCCGCATGTACTGTTTCCAGCTGTCGGAGCCGCTCTCGCGACCGCCGCCGGTTTCCTTTTCGCCGCCGAACGCGCCGCCGATCTCGGCGCCCGAGGGGCCGATATTGACGTTGGCGATGCCGCAATCGCTGCCGGCGGCCGACAGGAAGGCCTCGGCTTCACGGACGTCATTGGTCATCACGCAGGAGGACAGGCCCTGGGGCACATCGTTCTGGATCGCCACAGCTTCGTCGAAGTCGCGATAGGGCACGACGTGCAGCAGGGGGGCGAAAGTCTCGCGCTGCATGCCCGGGCTGGGGGCGGGCAGGCGGGCGAGCGCCGGGCGGACATAGAAGGCTTCCGGATGCTCGTCGATCAAAAGACGCTCGCCGCCGCTGACCGTTCCGCCGTCGGCCCGGACTTGATCCATCGCCGCGACGAAGGCCTCATAGGCGGCCCTGTCGTGCAGCGGACCCAGCAGCACGCCGTCCCGGCGCGGATCACCGACCGGAAGACGGGAGAAGGCGCTCTCGACCGCGTCGGCGACCTTGTCGACCAGGCTTTCGTGGACGATCAGGCGGCGCAGGGACGTGCAGCGCTGGCCCGCCGTGCCGGCCGCCGAAAAGACGATGGCGCGCACGGCCAGCGACAGGTCGGCGCTGGGGGTGACGATCATGGCGTTGTTGCCGCCCAGTTCCAGGATCGAGCGACCAAACCGGCCGGCGACGATCGGGGCGATGGCCTGGCCCATGCGGGTGGAGCCGGTGGCGCTGACCAGCGGGATAGCCGGATCGCGGACCAGCCGCTCGCCGGCGTCGCGGCCGCCCAGCACCACGCAGCACAGGCCCTCGGGCGCATCGCCGAAGCGGGCGATGGCGCGCTCCAGGATGGCGTGGGTAGCAATGGCGGTCAGGGGCGTCTTTTCCGACGGCTTCCAGATCACCGGGTTGCCGCACACCAGCGCCAGGGCCGCGTTCCAGGCCCAGACCGCGACCGGGAAGTTGAAGGCGCTGATCACCACGACGGGACCCAGCGGGTGCCAGGTCTCGCGCATGGCGTGGCCGGGACGCTCCGAGGCGATGGTCAGGCCGTAGAGCTGGCGCGACAGGCCGACGGCGAAGTCGCAGATGTCGATCATCTCCTGGACCTCGCCGGCGGCCTCCGAGGCGATCTTGCCGGCTTCCAGGGTGACGATGGCGGCCAGCTGATCCTTGGCGGCGCGCAGTTCCTCGCCCAGCAGGCGGACCAGCTCGCCGCGACGCGGGGCGGGGACGGTGCGCCACGCGCGGAAGGCCTTGGCGGCGGCCGAGACCTTGGCGTCGATGGCCCGGGCGTCGTCATAGGCGACCTGGGTCAGGATCGCGCCATCAAGGGGGCAGCGCACAGCCACACCGCCATCGGCGGGCAGGCCGGTGACGCCCAGATCGGCCAGAACGGCGCGGGCATGGGCGGCGGGGTTTGGGAAGGACTGGGTCATGACCGTGGAAAACGCCGACATGGGCTTCGGGTCAAGTGGGGGCTGCTTGACGCCTCCGACGGGCGCCTTCAAATGAACCGCCCACAATGGGGTGACTGTGACGGCAGCGACCCGCCTATGGACGATAACGCCGCCTACCTTCAGCGCCTTGAGACCCTGCGGGCCGGTGTCGATCGCCGCCTGGGCGAGCTCGCGCCAAGGCTCGGCGCGGCGCCGGATCGCCTGGTCGAGGCCGTGCGCTATGCCTTGCTGGCGCCCGGAAAGCGCTTCCGGCCGATGCTGACCCTGCTGTCCGCCGCCCAGTTCGGCGCGGACGAGGGCGCGGCGCTGGATACGGCCTGCGCCTTCGAGATGGTGCATGCCGCGTCGCTGATTCTGGATGATCTGCCGGCCATGGACGACGCCGGTCTGCGCCGGGGCCTGCCGACCATCCACCGCGCCTTTGACGAGGCCACCGCCGTGCTGGCGGGGGTCGGCCTGCTGAACCAGGCCTATGCCGTGGTCGCCGCCGATGCACGGCTGGACACCGCGCTGCGGGCCGAGATCGCCGGGCGCATCGCCGGCTCGGTCGGCTTTTCGGGTCTGATCGCCGGTCAGGCGCGGGACCTGTTCGATCGCGACCAGCTGCGCGACCTTCCGGCGCTCGACCGCCTGAACCACGAAAAGACCGGCGTGCTGATCATGGCCGCCGCCCAGTCGGGCGCCCGGATCGCCGGAGCCCCCGACGAAGCCGTCGCGGCGGTGGGCGAATTTGGCCGGCGCATGGGCATGGCCTTTCAGATCCGCGACGACCTGATCGACGCCGAGGGCTCGGTCGAAGGCGCAGGCAAGGACGTGGGCAAGGACGCCGCGATGACCACGGCCGTCTCGCTGCTGGGGATCGCCGGCGCGCGGGCCGCCATGGAGGCCCACCTCGCGGCCGGCCGGGCGGCGCTGGACGCTGTCGGCGGCTGCGACCTCGTGGCCGGCTATGTCGGCCGCCTCTTCGCCGGACGCAAGGCGGCGGCTTGACCGTGTCTCCCATTCTGACGGTGTCGGGCGTGACCCACGCCTACGGCGACAGGACCGTGCTTCGGGGCGTCGACCTGACCCTGGAGCCCGGCGAGATCTACGCCTTGCTGGGTCCCAACGGGGCCGGCAAGACGACCCTGATCAAGAGCATCTGCGGCCGCTTCCGGCCCGACGGCGGCGAGGTTCGGCTGAACGGCCAGGACCCGGCGCGGGTCAGCGCGGCGCGGGCCAGCCTGGGCCTGGTGCCGCAGGAGATCGCCCTCTACGCCCACCTGACCGTGGCCGAGAACCTGGCGGCGTTCGCAAGCCTTGCCCAGGCGCCGCGCCGGACCATCCCGGCCGCCGTGCAGCGGGCCATGGAACTGACCCGCACCGTCGACCGCGCCCATGTGCCGGTGCGCCACCTGTCGGGCGGCTATCAGCGCCGCGCCAACATCGCCGCCGCCATCGTCCATAAGCCGGCCCTGCTGATCCTCGACGAGCCCACGGTCGGCGTCGACATCGACGCCCGCGAGGCGCTGGACGCGGTGATCCGCGGCCTGCGCGACCTGGGCGTGGCGGTGCTGCTGACCACTCACGACCTGGAACAGGCCGGCGCCCTCGCCGACCGGGTCGGCTTTCTGCGCGAAGGCTCCCTGGTGCTGGAAGGTCAGCCCCGGACCCTGATCGCCGAGGCCTTCGGCGCCCAGATGGAGGTGCTGGTCGAACTGTCTGGCGAGCCCGACGCCGCCGGCGAGGCGCTGCTGATCGCGGCTGGCCTGGCCAGAACCGCCCATCGCGCCAGGCTGTGGACCCGCCTGGATGTCGACGGCTACGCCGCCGCCGGCCGGCTGGACAAGCGGCTGCGCAAGGCTGGACTGATCCCGCGCGAGATTCGGGTTCGCGAGCCGTCGCTGCAGAACCTGTTCAGCCTGGTGGCCGAGCGGAAGCTGGCCGCATGATCCGCCTTGAAATGACGCTGGCCATGGTGCGGGTCATGGCGCTGGAGCTGTGGCGCGATCGTGCGGCCCTGGTGATGACCTTCCTGCTGCCGCCGCTGGTGTTCCTGATTTTCAGCTCGGTGTTCGCTGGAGCGACCGGCGAGGACATCAAGCCCAAGCTGGCCATGGTCGATCTGGTGCGCACCGAGACCTCTGGCCGGGTCGCCGGAGCCCTGCTGGCCAGCTCCGAGATCCGCGCCGAGGCGACGACACCCGCCACGGTCGAGGCCGTGCGGGCGCTGGTGAAATCCGGCCAGGCCGATGTGGGCCTCGTGATCCGCGCCGATCCCGCCGCGCCGGGCCGGCCGTTCCTGATCATTGCCGATCCCGGCCGCGCCGTGGCTGCGCCCCTGACCCAGGCCCGGGTGCAACTGGCCATGGCCCGCGCCGCGCCCGACGCCGCCCTGCGCCGCAGCGTCGACCAACTGACCCCTGCTCTGGGGGCCCTGACGCCCGCCCAGACGGCGAGCCTCGACGCCGCCGCCGCCGCGCTGAAGGCCAAACCGCCCGCTGTCACCGGCGGCGACCTGTTCGACCGGGAGGACCTGCTGGGCGCCCGGAAGGGCGGGGCGACCATCGCCTATTACGCCGGGGCGGTGATGATCCTGTTCGCCCTGTTCTCGGCCATGCAGGGCGCGCTGGGCCTGATGGAAGAGCGCCGCACCGGCGTCGCCGACCGTCTGCTGGCCGGCGTGGCGGGCATGGGACCGGTGGTGACCGGAAAGTTCGTTTTCCTGGTCGGGCAGGGGATCGTCCAGGCCGTGGCGATCTTCGCGACCGCCCAGATCGTCTATGGCGTAGCCGTGGTCGAGCATTTCGGCCTGTGGCTGCCGACGACTCTGGCGACGGCGGTCTGCGCGGCGGGTCTGGCTCTGGGTCTGGTTTCGGTGTGCCGGACGCGCGAGCAGGCCCAGATGCTGTCGACCTTCGTCATCCTGGTGCTGGCCGCGATCGGCGGCAGCATGGTGCCGCGTTTCCTGATGCCGGCCTGGCTGCAGACCGTCGGCTGGTTCACGCCGCATGCCTGGGTGATTGACGCCTATCAAGGCGTCCTCTGGCGCGACGCGTCAGTGTCGCAGGTGTATAAGGCTTGGGGCGTGCTGACCGCCGCCGGCCTGACCGGTCTGGCGCTGGCCCAGACCCTGGCGCGACTGTCGCGTCGATAGGACCCGTGATGACGACCCTGGCGCTTGATATCGTGCTGTTCCTGGCGGCCTTCGCCTTCATGGAAGGCTTCGCCTGGGTCACGCACCGCTATGTGATGCACGGCTTTATGTGGGTCTGGCACAAGTCGCACCACGAGCCGCGCGAAGGCCTGTTCGAGCTCAACGACCTGTTCGCTGTGGTCTTCGCCGCCCCGGCCATCGTGGCGATCTATTTCGGGGTGCACGGCACGCCGTGGCTGCTGCCGGTGGGGCTGGGGATCACCGCCTACGGCTTCATGTATTTCGTCTTCCACGACGGCATGGTCCACCGGCGCTTCAAAACGCCATTCGGCAAGTCAGCCTTCTGGAAACGGGCGATCCAGGCCCATCGTATCCATCACGCCGTCCACACCAAGGAGGGCGCGGTGTCGTTCGGCTTCCTGTGGGCCAAGCCGGTGCGGGAACTGAAGGCGCAGTTGAAGTCGCGCGGCGTCGAGGCCTAGATCTTCGACCACATGTCGGGGCGCGCCGGCGGCTGGATCAGCCGATCCAACAGGGCCGAACGCAGGGCGATGACGCCGCCTTCCAGCGCTCGCCAGGCCTTCATCCGGCCGCTGACCACAACGCGTTCATCCCAGGCCTTGTCGCCGACCTTGACCACGTCCAGCCCGATCTGCCGATAGACGCCCCGCGCCGCTGCAATCGCCCAGGCGCAGCGGACCGGCAGGTCGCGCAGACCCCAGCGGGCCGAGGCGTAATAGGGCTCGGCGGCGTCGACGAGGCGCCTGGCCATCACCGCGACCGCAGCGCGGTGGGCGGGATCTGCCACGGCTGTCTCGGGTATGCCCAGCTCCGCCAGCCAGGCGCGCGGCACATAGATCCGGTCGTTGCGGGCGTCCTCGACGATGTCGCGGGCGATATTGGTCAGCTGGAACGCCAGGCCCAGATCCTGGGCGCGGCGCAAGGTCGACAGCGCGTCGGGCTTCGTGCCCATGACCAGGGCCATCATCGTGCCGACCACGCCGGCCACGCCCCAGCAATAGTCGAGCAGCTCGTCCAGCGTCTGATAGCGCCGGCCTTCGACGTCCATGGCGAAGCCGTCGATCATGTCGAGCGCGTAGCGCTCGGGGATCTGGCGGCGCCGGGCCACGGTCTGGAAGGCGGCGAACTGCGGATCGCTGGGCGGCTCGCCGGCCAGGGCGGCGCGGGTCTGGGCGTACAGGGCGGCGAGGCGCGCCGGAGCGTCCTCGACCGGGCTCATGCCGTGGCCCAGGGTCTGGCCGTCGATCACGTCGTCGCAGTGCCGACACCAGGCGTAGAGCATCTCGGCGTCGGCCCGGGTTTCGGGGTCGAACAGGGCGGCGGCGGCGGCGAAGCTTTTGCTGCCCTTCTGGATCGCCTCGCGGCTCTGGGCCTCTAGATCGCTCACGCGGCTTGAGTCGCGAAGTCGTCGATCATCAGCCCGGCCGTGGCCTTGGCCGAGCCAACGACGCCAGGAATGCCTGCGCCCGGATGGGTGCCGGCCCCGACGAAATAGAGGTTGGGAATGACGTCGTCGCGGTTGTGGGTGCGGAAGAACGCGCTCTGGGTCAGCAACGGCTCCAGCGAGAAGGCTGCGCCGTTCCACGCGTTGAGCTCGGTCGTGAAATCGTCCGGCGTGAAGATCCGGCTGGTCACCAGATCGCGGGACAGATTGGGGATGTAGCGATCCTCCAGATACTTCAGGATCCGGTCGCGATAGGCGGGCCCTTCCTTGGACCAGTCGATCTCGGCGGTCTCCAGATTGGGCACCACCGACAGGACGTAGAAGCTGCTGCAGCCGGGCGGGGCCATGCCGGGATCGGTGGCGCACGGGGAATGCAGATAGAGCGAGAAATCGTCGGACAGGGTGTCCTTGTTATAGATGTCGCCGATCAGCTCCCGATAGCGCGGACCAAAGCAGATCGTGTGATGGCGGATCTCGGGATGCTCGGCCTTGAGCCCGAAATAGATCACGAACAGCGAGGGGCTCCAGCGCTTGCTCTCCAGCGCCTTGCCCACCTTCTTGCCACGCGGATCGTCGACCAGCAGGTCGCGATAGGTGTGCATCACGTCGGCATTCGAAGCGACGGTGTCAAAGGCTTCGAAGTCGCCGCCGGAATTGATGATCCCGGTGACGCGGCCGTCACGGGTCGTGATTTTCTGGACGGGCGCGTTGAGCCGGATCGTGCCGCCCAGGTCTTCCAGCAGACGCACCAGACCACGGATCAGCGCGCCGGTGCCGCCGCCCGGGAACCAGACGCCGCCGCGACGCTCGAGTGCGTGGATCAGGGCATAGATCGACGAGGTGGCGAAGGGGCTGCCGCCGACCAGCAGGCTGTGGAACGAAAGAGCCTGGCGGACATGCTCGTCCTTCACGAACGACGAGACCTTGTCATAGACGCTGCGCCAGGCCTGCAGCTTCATCAGGGCCGGGGCCGACGAGATCATGCTGCGGATGTCGAGGAACGGCACGGCGCCCAGCTCGACATAGCCCTTTTGATAGAGCTCCTCGGAATAGGCGTGGAACTTGCGATAGCCCTCGACATCGGCCGGATTGCGGGCGGCGATCTGGCGGTCCAGCTCGGCCTGGTCGTTGACGTAGTCGAACACGTCGCCGTCTTCCCAGACCAGCCGGTAGAACGGGTTGACCGGCAGCAGCTCGACATAGTCCTCGATCTTGCGACCGCTGATCGTGAACAGCTCCTTGAGGCAGTCGGGATCGGTGATCACGGTCGGGCCGGCGTCGAAGATAAAACCCTCGTCCTCCCAGACGTAGGCGCGGCCGCCGGGCTTGTCGCGACCTTCGATCACGGTGACGTCGAAGCCGGAGGACTGCAGGCGGATGGCCAGGGACAGACCGCCGAAGCCGGAGCCGATAACGGCCGCGCGCGGCTTTGGAACACTCATACTTTGTCCTCAATCACTGAGCTCTCGCCCAGATACCCTAGGGCGGCGACGATAGGTACGGGCGGTTTGCCCATCAGGACGCGGGCCCGATCAAAAGGAGTCAGGCGCGCCGCGTAGAAGCGTTGGATCAATGGAGCGCCCAGACGGTAGAAACGCTCTAGGACCTTATAGCGCTGGTCCGGCGCGCAGGCCCTGAACAGCATGCGATTGAGCAGACGGAAGAACCGTCGGCGGCGCCAGGCCGCTTTGGAGTGGGCCTCGGCGCAGGTGCGGACGTGGGCGCTGGTGATGTGGGGCAGGGCGGCGATCTGTTCCGCCAGCCTGGCGGCGTCGGGCAGGGAATAGCCCGTGGTCGGCTGGAAGAGCGCAGCGCGCAGACCCACCTCCGCCACCTGGGCGCGGGCCTCGCGCCAATAGGCGTCGATGTCGCCCGCCAGGGCGATGGGCAAGACGCCATGTTCCTCGCGCTCGACCTTGGCGATGGTCCAGCCCTGCTGGGCGGCATAGGCGGCTATGGCGGCGCGAACATCGGCATGATCGAGGGCGTCACCGTCGCTGTATCGGGTGTCCTCGATCAACAGGCGGGTGGAGTCGAGCGGCAGGACATAAAGGAAACGATAGCCGTCCAGTTGCGGCACGGTGGCGTCCATGACGATAGGGCGCGTCAAGCCATGGGGCTTTGACAGGCGTACGCCCTGGCCCAGGAACTTCTGCCATCCCAGCACAAGACTGCGACTGCGGCGCGGACCGCGCCCGTCGATGACGGTGGCGGCGGTGATGCGGCGACCGTCCGACAGGGTGACCTGATGGGGCGATACATCCGAGACCGTTGCGCCCAGCCAGACGTCGCCGCCTAGGGCGGTCGAGACTGCCTCGTGAAGGCGCTGAGAGGTAATGGCCAGATAGGCCGTGTCCAGGGCGCGCCGATGGGCTGGGAAACGAACCTCGTAACCCGACCAGCGATGCACGACCAGCGGCCGCAGCCAGCCACCGATCGCGGGGCTGACATCAGTCTCAAAGTGACACCAGGTGTGCTCGCCGCCGATTCGCTTGTCGCGCTCCAGCAGGATCACGCGCAGGTCAGGGCGCAGAGCCCTCAGGCGCAGCGCGATCAGGCCATTGGCCAACCCGCCGCCCACGAGGACGACGTCGGCTCTGTAGGTTGAAGACGTGGACGCCATGCTTGTGCGTCTAACATGATTGTGCGGTCGCCACGCCAGCGTTGCGCCCATCAAAATGACCGGCTAGGCACGGCGAACTGGAGCGTTGCAGCCGAAATTGTGAGCGGTTTCGGCGCCTGCCACGCTCCGCATGTTTGGTTTGGAGCCTTTAGCCAAGGCTAAAGGATCTGGGAGGCGCCCATGTCTGAGGCCAGGATCATTGATGGCAAGGCCTTCGCGGCCGATCTGCGCGAGCGGGTGGCCGAGGATGTGAAGGCCTTGAAGGCCGATCACGGCGTCACGCCCGGCCTGGCCGTGGTTCTGGTGGGCGAGGATCCCGCGAGCCAGGTCTATGTCCGCAACAAGGGCGAGCAAACCCTGGCGGCGGGCATGTATTCGGAGACCCACCGTCTGCCGGCCGATGTCAGCCAGGACGCGCTTCTGGCCCTGGTCGGCAAGCTGAACGCCGATCCGGCGATCCACGGTATTCTCGTACAGTTTCCAGTGCCCGATCACCTCAAGCAGGCCGATATCGTCGCGGCGATCTCGCCTGACAAGGACGTCGATGGCCTTACCGTCACCAATGCCGGTCGTCTGGCCAGCGGCCTCCCGGCCCTAACGCCCTGCACCCCGCTGGGCTGCATGATGTTGCTGAAGGATGTGCTGGGTGATCTGCGCGGCAAGTCGGCGGTCGTGATCGGCCGGTCCAATCTGATGGGCAAGCCGATGGCCCAGATGCTGCTGGCCGCCGACTGCACCGTCACCATCGCCCATTCGCGCAGCGTGGATCTGCCCTGCATCGTGCGTCAGGCCGATATCGTCGTGGCCGCTGTGGGGCGCGCCGAGATGGTCAAGGGGGACTGGATCAAGCCGGGCGCGGTGGTCATCGATGTCGGGATCAGCCGCTTTCCGTCGCGTGATCCGGTTGCGGCCGCTGCGGGCAAGACCCGGCTGGTCGGCGATGTCGCTTTCGACGAGGTCAAGGCGGTGGCTGGCGCCGTCACACCGGTGCCGGGCGGGGTGGGGCCTATGACCATCGCCTGCCTGCTGGCCAACACCGTTACGGCCGCCAAGCGACTGCACGGGATCGACGCCTGATGCGCCCCGCATGGTTCCTGATGCTCGCGGCCTTGTCCCTGACCGCTTGCGGCGAGACGATTCCGCCGGCCCCGACGCCGGAGCAGGCCCTGCTGCTAAAGCCGGCCGACGCCAAGCTGGCGGGGCTCTACGAGACGTCGTGCAAGGCCTGCCACGCCATGCCGGGAACGGGCGCGCCGCTGGTCCAGGATCGCGCCGCCTGGGACCCGCGCTGGAAGCAGGGCGAGGCCGTGCTGCTTGACCATACCATCCAGGGCTTCAAGGCCATGCCGGCCTCAGGTCAGTGCGTGGCTTGCGCGCCGGCTGATTTCCAGGGCCTGATACGATTCATGGCGGGGCGCGAAGACCCCGCTTAAGCGGGGGAAACGCATGATCTCGAGACGAGGCGCTCTGGTCGCGGGCGGTACGGGCGTTGCGGTGGTCGCCGCCGGCGGCGCGGGTTTTGTGGTGGCCACCCATGAAAAGCCCGAGCCGTTGGCTCCAGCCTCCGTCAATGCTGACGGCAAGCTGCTGTGGCGCAACTGGTCCGGGGTTCAGACCGCCTATCCCTCGGCTCGCCTCGCGCCGAAGGACGAAGCCGAACTGGCCCTGATGCTCAAGACCGCCGCAGCGCCGATCCGGCCGGTGGGGGCAGGGCATTCCTTCACAGCCCTGGCGCCGACCAGCGGAGCGCTGGTGTCACTGGACGCCATGTCCGGCGTGGTCGGCTGGGAGGGTGACGAGGCCGTGGTCCTGGCCGGCACGCGACTCGGCGCGCTGGGCCCTGTCCTGGCGGCCAAGGGGCGGGCCATGGCCAATCTGCCCGATATCAACAAGCAGTCCCTGGCCGGCGCCCTGGCCACGGGCACCCATGGCACGGGCGTCAAGCTCCAGGCCCTGCATGGCGACGTCACGGCCTTGCGCCTGGTGACGCCGAGCGGGCGTGTGATCGACTGCGACGCCACCCGTGAGCCTGAAGTCTTCCAGGCCGCCAAGGTGTCTCTGGGCGCGCTGGGCGTGATCTCTCAGGTCAGGCTGAAGACGATTCCCAATCGCCGGGTGCGTCGCCGCGTCTGGATCGAGCCGTTTGGCGACGCCCTGGCCAAGGCGGAGTCGCGTTGGGCGGCGCATCGCAATTTCGAGTTCTACGCGGTGCCGTTCACGGGGCTGGCGGTAGGGATCAGCCATGACGAGACTGACGATCCGGCCGAGGCGAGGGGCCCCGATCAGGACACCGCATTCCTTGACGCCCTGAAGGGCATGCGAAATCTGCTCGGCTTTTCGAGCCCATTGCGCAAGGCGGCGGCCAGGGCGCTGCTGGCTGGCGCGAAACCCGAGACTGCGGTCGATGAAGGCTGGAAGCTCCTCTCCACCGAGCGGCCTGTTCGCTTCAACGAGATGGAATTCCATCTACCGGTCGAGGTTCAGCTCAAGGCTCTGGAAGAGGTGGTCGCGACCATCGAGAAGGAGCGTCCCGATGTCTTCTTCCCGATCGAGGTGCGCCGTATCGCCGCCGACGACGCGTGGCTATCGCCATTCCACGGCGGGCCGCGCGGGTCGATCGCCGTGCATACCCACTACAAGGATGACTTTGCGTTCCTGTACGATCTGATCGAGCCGATCTTCCGCCGCCATGGCGGCAGGCCGCACTGGGGCAAGCTGCACAATCTGCGCGGTCAGCATCTGGCGGCGCTGTATCCGCGCTGGAACGATTTCCTGAAGGTGCGGGCCGAGCTTGATCCGGAGGGGCGGATGCTCAATCCGTATCTGAAGGGGCTGTTCGGACTGATCTGAGGCGTTCAGGCCTTCAGATATTCCGTAACCCGGCCTTCGAGTTCTTCGGCGAGGGCCTTGCCGACGGGGTGCGTGTCGACCTTGATGTCGCCGCGCACCGCCGCCTTGATGGCGTCGATATGGGCGTCCACCAGGAACATCGGCGCAGACAGTCGCGTCTCGGGCTCGTCGATCAGCTTGCACAGCGAGGCGGCCATGCGGGTGATCAGCGGGAATTCGTAGGTGGCGCCCAGACCCTTCAGGTCATGCGCACGAAGATACAGGGTCTCGACCGTGATGGCGGTCAGGCCTTCCGTCTTGACGTCCTGCCGCGCGGCCTCGAGCTTGGTGATTTCGTCCTGCAGCCACTGGGCGAAATTGCCGGACAAGCTCTTGAGAGCAGCCTCGGCCTTGGCGATCGCGGCCATGTCGATGCCGCCGCGTCCGCCCACCTTAAGCTTCAGCATGTTGGGCACTTGGATCACTTCGGCGGTGGGCTTAGTTGTCAAGATTGCCTCCCCGGCGGCGGATATTTCGAGAGCGTTATCATAGCAGGCGTTAACAACGAATGAGACCTGCGTTTCTCTGCGGCGCAACGTCTCAGGCGGAGAACTGTTCTGCGAGTACGCGTTCATCAAGGCTGCGACCGGCGTCGAAGAGCATCGCCAGGCTGGTGCCGCGGTCTTCAGAGATATGGACTTCGAGCACGTCGCGAACCTCGAAGTTATCGGCGACGGCGCTGACCGGGCGCTTGTCGGCCTCGATGATCTCGAAGGTAATGCGCGCCGAGCGCGGCAGTAGGGCCCCGCGCCAACGCCGGGGACGGAAGGCGCTGATCGGTGTGAGCGCCAGGACCTGACCGCCGATGGGAATGATCGGTCCGTGAGCCGAGAGGTTATAGGCTGTCGACCCGGCCGGCGTGGCGATCAGGGCCCCGTCGCAGACCAGCTCGCTCATCCGCACCTTGCCGTCGATCGAAATGCGCAGCTTGGCCGTCTGGCGGGTCTGGCGCAGCAGCGAGACCTCGTTGATCGCCAGGGCGCGGTGGTTGCGACGATGGGAGTCGATTGCGGTCATGGCCAGGGGGTGGATTACGGCGCGCTCGGCGGCGTTGATCCGCTCCAGCAGGCCGTCCTCGCTGTATTCGTTCATCAGGAAGCCGACCGAGCCGCGGTTCATGCCGTAGATCGGTGTCTGGCTGGCAATGGCGCCGTGCAGGGTTTCCAGCATGAAGCCGTCGCCGCCGAGAGCCACGATCACCTGAGCTGACTCCTCGCCGACGTCGCCATAGCGGGCGATCAGGCGATCTCGCGCCTCCTCGGCTTCGGGGCGATCACTGGCCTTGAATGTCAGGCGAGTCAGGAAGGGCTGTGGCTGGTACATCGGGCCCAAGAGGCGCGAAGCCTCCCGGCTTGTCAAACGGCGCCGACGGCCTGTCGGAAAGCCATTCCGGCGATGTCAGGCGTGAACGGGCCAAAGGCGCTGCCGGCGCGTCTGGCGCCCTCGTCGCCGCCGCCGGGGCGACCGCCGTTCAGCTGGCGCACATGTTCCAGGATGGTCGGAAACACGCTGCGATCGATGCCGACCGCCGAGCAGGCCAGGGCCAGAAGTTCTGGGCGATTGCTATCGATGGCGCGGCGGATCTGGGGGGATTCGAAGCGGCCCAGACGTGCAAGGGCCGTAACAAACAACGTCAGGCGGCCTTCGCGCAGCACCCGCAGCAGGTAGCCGGGCCGCAGTTGCCCGGCAGCATCGAGCTTTTCGACAAGCGAGCGCTCCATTTCCGCGCGATCTTCGTCCGACTCGATACCCCCGTCCTGGGCCGGGCCGTCACCGCGATGGGCAGCCCGGAGGGTTTGGTCGAGAGCGAGCGCAATCGTTTCGGGATCGAGATGGAAGCGGCTCGTAAGGGCGTCGCGCAGGGCGCTTCCGACCCACAGATAAAGCTGTTCAGCCAATTCGCTGGAAAGCAGCGGATGACGCGCCAGCGGAGAACGCAGGGCGACGATGTCCTTGGCGCGCCCGACAAGGCGACGCAGACTGTCGGGCGAGAGTTCGGCGGTGTCGTTGCTGGCCAGGGCCGTCAGGACAGCGTGCTCGTCACGGGCCAGAATGGCTTCGACCACAGAAGCCGACAGGCGCGGGCGTCGCGCGACCTCGATCTGATGCTCCAGGGTGGCCTGAACCATCAGGCGAATCAGGTCGTGATCCTGCAGCACCTGACTGCGGGCGATGATCGGGCGGGCGATCTCGATCTCGTCGAGCGCCAGGATGTTGATCAGGGCCGACGGCGCCCAAGGCGCGTCGGCCAGGCGTTCAGACAGACGCTGGCGAATGTCGCGCTCGGCTTCGACGACCAGAGTCATGAAGATGGAGTCGAGCAGGCGCTGGATATCGGGATCGGTCGGGGCGCCGGCGGACTGGCCAGCTTCGCAAAGTTCAATGATGCCAGTGAGCAGCCGTTCGCGATCGCCCGGATCGCGGCTGCGCGCCAGTGTCAGAAGCTTGGCGGTTTGGACGGCTTGGATGACCAGCCTCCTCGAATCCCGAATTGTGTGAGGATGACCTTGCTGTCAGCAAATGAAAACATGCTTAAACAGGGCTGCCCAACAGTCGATTAAGAACAGCGGCGAGTTGTCACGGGCGAAGCTTGAGGACGGGAGGCGCGAGCATGGCTGAACAACTGATTCTGGCCCTGGATCAGGGCACAACCAGCACCCGTGCGATACTGTTCGATGCGACAGGCGGGGCCCTGGCCGATGCGACGCGGCCTTTGCGGCAGAGCTACCCTGCCGACGGCTGGGTGGAGCACGACGCCGAGGAAATCTTCGCGGCCTGCGTGGCTGTGATGAGAGAGGCCATGGAGACGTCCGGTCGCGATGTCGCCGACGTCGTCGCCATTGGCGTGACCAACCAGCGCGAAACGGTGGTGGTCTGGGACAAGGCGACGGGGCGACCGATCCATCCGGCCATCGTCTGGCAGGACCGGCGCACGGCCGACGCTTGCGACCGGCTGCGCGCGGCCGGCCATGAAGCGCAGGTCTCCCAAGTGACAGGGCTACTGCTGGATCCTTATTTTTCGGGCGCCAAGATCGCCTGGATCCTCGACCGCGTGCAGGGCGCCCGGGCGCGGGCGGAGGCCGGCGAGCTCCTGTGCGGGACCATGGACAGCTGGGTGATCTGGCGGCTGACGGGTGGAAAGGTCCACGCCACCGACGCCACGAACGCTTCGCGAACCCTGTTGTTCGACATCGAGGCCCAGGCGTGGTCGCCGGCGATGCTCGACCTTCTCGACGTGCCGGACAGCCTGCTGCCCAGGGTTCTGGACTGCGCTGACGACTATGGCGTCACGACGGTCGACATTCTGGGCCGTGAGGTGCCGATCCGGGGCGTTGCCGGCGACCAGCAGGCGGCGCTGATGGGGCAGGGCTGTATCCTGCCTGGCCAGATGAAGGCCACCTACGGCACCGGCTGTTTCATGCTCATCAACACCGGCGATACCCGCCCGGTATCGCGTTCGCGCCTGCTGACCACCGTCGCGGCGCGGGTCGGCGGCAAGACGACCTATGCGCTGGAGGGGTCCATCTTCGTCGCCGGCGCGGCCATCCAGTGGCTGGGCGAGGGGCTGGGGATCACCGGCGGTCCGCGCGCCGCCGAGGCGCTGGCGCGAGCGGCCAAGCCCGACCACAGCGTTGTGGTGGTGCCCGCCTTCACCGGGCTGGGCGCGCCTTGGTGGGACGCGGGCGCCCGGGGCGCGATCTTCGGGCTGACGCGGGACGCAGGCCTGCCGGAGATCGCGGCGGCCACCTATGATTCCTGCGCCCTGCAGAGTCGCGACCTGATCGAGGCCATGCGCGCCGATGCTCCGGAAGCTTTCGGAGAGGACGCCCAGCTCCGGATCGACGGGGGCATGTCCAAGAGCGCCTGGTTCTCGCAGCGACTCGCGGACCTGACGGGCATGCAGGTCCAGCGGGCCAGCTATCTGGAAACCACCGCCTTGGGTGCGGCGCTGTTCGCGGGCCTGGGGGCCGGCGTCTATGCCTCGCTGGAAGAGGCCGCCGCCGCGCGTCCTGCTGCCGAAGGTTTGATCCCATCCATGCCCTTGCATCAGCGCGAGGCGGCCTATGCGCGTTGGCTGGACGCGGTGCCGCGCGTTCGCAGCTGACTTTTTTGACCCTGACGCATAACGCGGGTCGCCAGGGCCGGGGCCTATTGCTATGACATCGCTGTCATAACATGAGGACTCAACCGCATGACGCCGACGCGCCGTTCCATCACCCTGGGGGCCAGCGCCGCCGTTTTTGCAGGAGGGATTTCCGTGTCCGCTCAAGCCGCTCGCCCCACGATCGGAAGCATCCGCCGCCTGTCTGCCGCGCTCGATGCGGTCGTCGCTTTGGACGCCAGGATCGAGCCATTGGCGGACGGCTTCGTCTGGTCTGAAGGGCCGGTCTGGGTGAGGGATGGCGGCTATCTCGTCTTTTCCGACGTACCGGCCAACACGATGTATCGCTGGAGCGAGGCGGACGGCGCGAGCGTGTTTCTCAAGCCGTCGGGCTATGACGGCCCGCCGACCAAGGCGTTCCGCGAGCCTGGCTCAAACGGCCTGGCGCTGGACGCTTCGGGCGCGCTGCTGGTCTGCGACCATGGGAACCGGGCGATTTCCAGAGTCGATCTGAAGACCAGGCAGAAGACGATCCTGCTTGACCGCTATCAAGGCAAGAAATTCAGCAGTCCCAACGATCTGGCTGTCGTCCAGACGGGGGCAATGGCCGGTGCGATCTATTTCACCGATCCGCCCTATGGGCTTGAGGGCATGAACGACTCGCCGCTGAAGGAGATGGCGTTTAACGGCGTCTATCTGCGGCGCCCCGACGGCTCGGTCGTTGTGGTCGATGACAAGCTGACCTTCCCCAATGGACTTGCGCTGACCCCGGATGAGAAGCGGCTCTATGTCGCCGTATCCGATCCTGATGGGCCGGTGATTATGGCCTATGACCTGGGCGATGACGGCCTGCCGGTGAAGCGCCAGCTGTTCTTCGATGCCATGGCCCTGCACAAGGCCGGCGGCGCGGGCCTGCCGGATGGCATGTGCCTGGACACCGGGGGCCGCCTCTACGCCACGGGCCCTGGCGGTGTGCTGGTGATCACGCCAGCCGGCCAGTTGATCGGCGTCATCGACGCGGGTCGCCCCGTCGCCAACTGCGCGTTCGGCGAAGACGGCCACACCCTGTTCCTGACCGCCGACGACATCCTGGCCAGGGTGCGCCTGAAGACAACCGGCCTGATCTAGGCGGCGGAGCTTCTGGTTTCGGCGCCTCTAGTCGGCCGCGTCGATATAGGCCTTCACGCGGGCGAACAGGTCCTCGAACATCGGTGTGGTGAGGCGGCCCGTGTTCGTGTTGAGCCGTGAGCAGTGATAGCTGTTGAACACCCGATAGGGGCCGGCCTGAAACTCCGAGCCGTGGCCGGGGATGCCTGCGGAGCCTCTCAGGCCCAGAGCCTTGAGCACATTGCGCCGCGACACGTCGCCCAGGGTGACGATGGCCTTCAGCTTCGGGAAGGCTTCGATCCGCTTGGTCAGGAACGGCCGGCAGGTGTTCTCCTCGCTGGTCTCGGGCTTGTTGCCTGGCGGGGCGCAGCGGACGGCGTTGGTCACCGCGCTGCCGATCAGCTTGAGGGAGTCGTCAGGGCGCGCCTCGAACTTGCCGGTGGCGAAGCCGAACTTGATCAGGGTGTCGTAGAGCAGGGCCCCGGCATAGTCGCCGGTGAAGGGCCGCCCGGTGCGGTTGGCCCCCTTGCGACCGGGGGCCAGGCCCACGACCAGCAGTCGTGCATCCCGATCACCGAACGACGGGGCAGGGCCATTGAACCAGTCAGGATAGAGGTCCTGGTTCTCGCGGCGATAGGCCACCAGGCGCGGACACAGCGGACAGTCGCGCGGCGGCTCGGCGGGTGAGGGGACTGTTTCGCCGGCGATGTTGGAGGGCTGCTCAATACTCATCATCAGCCTCGCGCTCGGCCAGGGTGCGCGCATCAGCGGTCGGGCGCGGCGCAGGCGCGCGCTGAGGGCGGCCGACGATGTTGGCCAGGTCGTTCAGGTCGACGAAGTCATCAGCCTGGCGACGCAGGTCGTCGCTGGTCATTGGCGGCTGGCTCTTCATGGTTGAAACCACGGTCACCCGGCGACCCTTGCGCTGCACGGCCTCGACCAGGGCGCGGAAGTCGCCGTCGCCGGAGAACAGCACCAGATGGTCTGCGGTTTCGGCCATCTGCAGCATGTCGACGGCGATCTCGACGTCCATGTCGCCACGCCAGCGCTTGCGGCCCTGGCTGTCGGTGAACTCGCGCGCCGGCTTGGTGACCAGCGTAAAGCCATTGTAGTCGAGCCAGTCGACCAGCGGCCGGATGGGCGAATAGTCGTCGTTCTCGTTGATGGCGGTGTAGTAATAGGCCCGGATCAGAACGCCCCGCTTTCTGAACTCGTCGAGCAGTTTGCGGTAGTCGATGTCGAAGCCCAGCGCCTTGGCGGCCGAGTAGAGGTTGGCCCCGTCGATGAACAGGGCCAAACGGTCTGTGGGATAGAAGGTCAAAGCGGCAATTCCTTGGAAAATACGGTCGATCAAAATGGCTTGGACGAGGCCATTATCGTGGCGCTCGGCTGTAATCTGTCGGGAGCCTACACGAGTCGCGAAGCCTTGTTGGAAGCCGCGCTGGAGGCCTTTTCCTCAGAGGGCCTCGCTGTGGTGGCGCGCTCGTCGTGGTGGACATCCGCCGCCTGGCCTGATCCTGCCGGGCCTGCCTATCTGAACGGTGTAGCAGTGGTGCAAACCTCGCTCGATCCGGCGGGGACGCTCGCAGCCCTGCATCGCATCGAGGCGCGCTTTGGGCGGGCGCGCGGCGAACTCAACGCTTCCAGGACTCTGGATCTCGACCTGATCGCGCACGGCCGCAGGGTGATCTCCGACGTCGTGATGGCGCCGCATCCCCGCGCTCATGAGCGCCTGTTCGTGATGGGGCCCCTGGCCGAGATCGCGCCGGACTGGCGTCATCCCGTCAGCGGCGAGACCGCCGCCTACCTGGCGACCGCCGCCAGCATTGGGCGCGACGCCAGGCCCTGAACTTCGCGCACTGGACTTACCGGCGCGAAGCGGGCATAAGCGCCCCCTCGCGAAAGACGGGCAAAGACTCAGCGGCGTTGCGTAACGCCGCTCAAACCCTTATTTTGCAGAGCATCACGGCTAGCCCGAGGAATTCATGGCCCGCGTCACCGTCGAAGATTGCGTCGAGAAGGTTCCGAACCGTTTCGCACTGGTTCTGCTGTCCGCCCATCGGGCGCGCGGCATCTCGGCCGGCGCCGCCCTGCTGGTCGATCGTGACAACGACAAGAACCCGGTCGTCGCCCTGCGCGAGATCGCCGACGACGTCGTCGATCACGAAGGCCTCAAGGAACAGCTGATCAGCACGCTGCAGCGCGTCGATGAGCACACCGAAGCCGAAGAAGAAGCCGAGACCCTGGCCCTGCTGGCGGATCCGAGCCACATGCAGATGAGCGAACTGGAACTGGTTCGCGCCCTGCAAAGCGACCGCGATGGCGGTCAAGAGGAACGGTACTGAGCCCCGACGGCACAGACCCTCTGATTCTTGAAGCGGCGCCTGCCGCCGCTCCATCCGAACGCGCGTCCGAAGTTGCCCCGCCTGGGGCGGACTCGGGCGCGTCGTCGTTTCTGGCGACTAGCGAGGTCCAGGCCATCCCGACGCCGGCCGCCAAGCCGCGCCAGAAGATTCTTCGCCAGTACGAACTGATTGAGCGGGTCCATTCCTACGACCCGACCGCCGACGAAGCGCTGCTGAACCGCGCCTATGTCTACGCCATGCGCATGCACGGCAGTCAGACCCGGGCCAGCGGCGATCCGTACTATGCCCACCCCATCGAGGTGGCCGGCATTCTGACCGAGTACCGGCTCGACACCGCGACCATCGTCACGGCTCTGCTGCACGACGTGATCGAGGACACGCCCGTCACCCGCGAGGACATCGCGGGTCTGTTCGGCGACGAGATCGCCGAGTTGGTCGAGGGCGTGACCAAGCTATCCAAGCTGGAGCTCCAGGCCGAGCATTCGCGCCAGGCCGAGAACCTGCGCAAGTTCATCCTGGCCATCAGCAAGGACGTTCGCGTCCTGCTGGTGAAGCTGGCCGATCGTCTGCACAACATGCGGACGCTGCACTTCATCAAAAGCCAGGCCAAGCGCGAGCGCATCGCCCGCGAGACGCGCGACATCTACGCGCCTCTGGCCCGCAACATCGGCTGTCACCGCATCTGCACGGAGCTGGAGGAGCTCAGCTTCGAGCACACCAATCCGGTGGCCCGCAACGCGATCATTCGACGGCTGGACACCCTGCGCGCCGAGCAGGGCGGGGCTGTGGCGCTGGTCTCGCAAGAGATCGCGGCGCGACTGGAATCCGCTGGCGTGCCGGCCCGAGTCTTCGGCCGGGAAAAGTCGCCCTATTCGATCTGGCGCAAGTTGCAGCGCAAATCGATCGGCTTCTCGCAGATGTCCGACATCTACGCCTTCCGCGTGATCGTCGACAACGAGGAGGACTGCTATCGCGCCCTGGGCGTCCTGCACCGGTCCTGGTCCAGTGTGCCGGACCGCTTCAAGGACTTCATCTCGACGCCCAAGCGCAACAACTACCGCTCGCTGCACACCACGGTCGTGGGGCCGCGCGGCATGCGCATCGAGATGCAGATCCGCACCGAGGCCATGGACCGCGTCAACGAAGAGGGCGTCGCCGCCCACTTCCGCTACAAGGACGCCTCGTACGGCCTCGACCTGGAAGGCATGGAAGCCGCCGGCGGCCGCGATCCGCTGGCCAATCTGCGCCAGCTGGTCCAGGTGCTGGAGCATGGCGGCGACGCCGAGGAACTGGTCGAGCACGCCAAGCTGGAGATGTTCCTCGACCAGGTTTTCGTGTTCACGCCCAAGGGCAAGCTGGTCAGCCTGCCGCGCGGCGCCATGCCGCTCGACTTCGCCTATGCCGTGCACACCAGCGTCGGCGACACCTGCATTGGCGTGAAGATCAATGGCGAGCTGAAGCCGCTGCGCACCGGTCTCAACAACGGCGACGTGGTTGAGGTCATTCGGGGCTCCAAGCCCGTGGTGCCACCGGACTGGCGTTCGCTGACCGTGACCGGCCGCGCGCGCTCGGCGATCCGCCGCCACATCCGCCAGACCGAGAAAGAAGAGTTCCTGCGCCTGGGCAAGGCCTCAGTGGAGCAGATCTTCGAGCGGGCTGGCAAGAAGTTGAAGGACGTCTCGCTGCGGCCGATCCTAGAGCGGTTTGCGCTGGACAGCGACGAGACTCTGTTCGACGCCGTCGGCCGTGGCCGGGTCTCGCCCAGCCAGGTGCTGGAAACGGCCTTTCCAGGCATGAAGGACAGCGACATGGCCGCCGCCTCGGCCCGTCGGAAGATCGAGGGCGGCAAGGGCGCGCGCCTCTATGTGCGCGGCGGCGGGCTGACGCCTGGTGTCTCGCTGCACTTCGCCCAATGCTGCAGCCCAGTGCCGGGCGATCGCATCGTCGGCATCCTTCGCGAGGATGGCGACGCGGGCCAGGATGGGGGGCTGGACGTCCACACCATCGATTGCCCCAAGCTGGCCGACTACGAGGATCGCGAGGATCTGTGGCGCGACCTGAACTGGACGCCCGAGGCTGAGCGCGAGACGGTGTCGCTGACCCGCCTGCACGCCACGATCCAGAACGCGCCGGGCGTGCTGGGCCAAGTGTGCACGATCATCGGTGAGGCCGGCGGCAATATCGTCAACCTGCGCATGCACCATCGCCAGAGCGACTTTTTCGACACCGATATCGATGTCGAGGTTCGTGACGCCAAGCACCTGACCAACATCTCGGCGGCGCTGCGGGCCTGTCCTTCGGTCGAGACCGTAGACCGGACGCGCGGTTAGCCTTTCAGCGCCGCAATAGCGTCGGCCGTAGAAGCCGTCAGTGGCGAGGGCAGGGCGTTCAGAGCGAACCAGCCCCACTCCGACAGTGCGTGGTCTTCCTGGATCACCGGCTCGCCTTCGAACCGCTCCGTTCGATAGGTGATCGCCACCCAGTGATAGTCGTCGGCGATCATGTCAGTCACGGCCAGCACCGGTCCGGCGACAATTCTAACCCCCAGTTCCTCGAGGATTTCGCGTTCGGCGCAGGTGCGGGCGGCCTCGCCCCAGTCGAGCTTGCCGCCGGGAACGCCCCAGTGTGCGGCTTCGGGCGGCTTGACCCGCTTGACCAGCAGCAGGCGACCCTGATCGTCGAGGATGGCGGCGCCGCAGCCGATGCGGGGGCGGAGAGGTTCGGTCATGGGGGCGATAGAGCCAAATCCGATCCGCGACGCAAGGCGTGACCCCCGTTTGAAGACTCGCGCGCCTCAGCTATATCCCCGCCATGACCAATGATGACGTCCTCGACGAATTCCGCGCCGCAGGGGCCCTGCGCGAAGGCCACTTCGTGCTGTCCAGCGGCCTGCACAGCCCGGTCTTCCTGCAGAAGAACCTGGTGTTCATGCGGCCCGAGCGCTGCGAGCGCCTGTGCAAGGCCCTGGCCGAGAAGATCATCGCCACCGTCGGCCAGCCTGATGTGGCGGTGTCGCCGGCCGTGGGCGGGATCATCCCCGGTTATGAGACCGCTCGTCACCTGAACGTCGCCTCGATCTATGTCGAGCGCGAGGGCGGCGGGTTCAAGTTCCGGCGCGGCTTCCACCTGGAGCCCGGCCAGAAGGTCGTGATGGTCGAGGACATCGTCACCACCGGCCTGTCGTCGCGCGAGTGCATCGCCGCGATCCAGGAAGCCGGCGGCGAGGTCATCGCGGCGGCCTGCATCGTCGACCGCTCGGGCGGCAAGGTCGATGTCGGCGTGCCGCTGGTTTCTCTGTGCAGCCTGGAAGTGCCGGCCTATCCGGCCGACGCCCTGCCGCCGGAGCTGGCCGCGATCCCCATCGAGGATCCCGGCAGCCGCCGGCTGAAGGCTCAGTAGTTACTTGGCCGGGGCAGGCGGCGTCAGCTGCTTGACCGGCCATTCCACGCCCAGCTGTTCCAGGTAGGTCCCGTACTTGCCGGGATCGTAATAGAACCTGCTCATCGCCGGCCGGTAGGTGGCCATGATGTTGGCGTTGATCTGGGTCTGGGGCCTGTCGGTCGCCGCCAGCATCGGCACGTATTTCTGGTCCTTGGTCTGGACGTCCTTGAAATAGCTGCTGGCCGCGGCCAGCAGCTTGGGCTGGGTCAGGAGATCCAGCGCCGTCATCGCCACCACCTTGGAGCCCGCCGCCACGCCCTTGTGGGCGATGGGCGTGGCCATCGAGATGGCGTTGGCCCAATGGTGGCCGGGCAGCTCAGGGATATTGGCGGGATAGTTGATCGTGATGGTCGGCATGATCCACGAGATGTCGCCGATATCATCCGACCCGCCGCTTTCCGGCTTGGGATCGGGCGGCGATAGCCCCTTCAGCTTGACGTCGAGACCGGTCTGCTTGGGCGCGCCGATATTGGTCTGCACGGCCTTGGCGAAGGCCTGCTCGTCGGCGGTCCAGACCGGCAGGCCGACCGCCTCGATATTGGCCTGGGCGGCCTCGGCCATCGGGCGGTTGAAGTGGCGCGGCGCAGCCGTGCCGATCACCTGATGGTCGACCTTGGTGTCGGTCATGTCGGCCGCAGCCTGGGCGATCCTGTCGCCGATGGCGTAGTTCTTCTTGATCGCGTCGAAGCTCTGCTCGCGGAAATAGTACCAGACGCTGGCTTCGGACGGCACGACATTGGGCTGATCACCGCCATCGACGATGACGTAGTGCGAGCGCTGCTCGGGCCGTAGGTGCTCGCGGCGCATGTTCCAGCCGATGTTCATCAGCTCGACCGCGTCCAGCGCGCTGCGACCCCGCCAGGGCGCGCCGGCCGAGTGCGCGGACTCGCCGTGGAAGTTGTACTTCACAGACACCAGGCCCGTGCCCGTGGGCTGACCCCAGGTGGTGGCGAGGTTGGAGCCCACATGGGTGAAGATGGTGGCGTCCACGCCGTTGAAGACGCCGTCGCGGACCATGTAGGCCTTGCCGGCCACCAGTTCCTCGGCGACGCCGGGCCAGAGCATCAGGGTCCCGGCGATGTTCTCCTTGATCATCAGATCCTTGAGCGCCAGGGCGGCGACGACGTTCAGCGCCTGCCCGGAATTGTGGCCCTCGCCGTGGCCCGGCGCGCCGGCAACGATCGGGTCATGCCAAGGCACGCCAGGCTTCTGCGAGGCCTTGGGAATGCAGTCGATGTCGCTGCCGAAGGCGATCGTGGGGCCGCCCTTGCCGTGGGTCCAGGTTGCGGTCCAGGCCGTTGGAATGCCCGACACGCCGCGCACCAAGGTGAAGCCGTTCTCCTCCAGTACGCCGGTGATGTATTTCGAGGTCTCGATCTCCTGGAAGCCCAGCTCGCCGAAGGAGAAGATCTGGTCGTTCATCACCTGCGACAGCTTGGCCCGCGCCTCGACGCCGGCCACGGCCTGCGCCTTCAGGGCCTTGAGCTTGCTGGCTGAAACGGTCGGCGCCGCCATGGCTGAAACGGCCGTCGTGGCCAATAGCATCGCGAGGGCCGCAGCCTTTGCCGTTCTCAGGATCATGTCGAGCGCCCCCAATTGCCAGGCGAGAACTTTCAACGCCGCAGCGGGTGCTGTCCATGCCGTTTCCGCAAGTCGGACCAGAACCATGCGCCTGCCGCTTTTCTGGTCTCCACCCAAGGCCGGGAAGGGGATAGACTGCCGTCGACGGCCAGCGATCGGCCGCCGATCGCGTTCGAGGGCGGTAAAATTCTTAGCGAGCATCAGATCAGCGTCCGACTGGGCGTCAATATCGACCACGTGGCCACGATCCGGAACGCGCGCGGCTCCAGCTATCCCGAGCCGGTGCGCGCCGCCGAGCTGGCCCTGGCCGCCGGCGCCGACGGCATCACCGCCCACCTGCGCGAGGATCGTCGGCATATCTCCGACGCCGACATCGCGCTGCTGAACGACCTGTGTCTCAAGCGTGGCAAGCCGCTGAACTTCGAGATGGCCGTCACCGACGAGATGGTCGGCATCGCCCTGAAGGCCCGGCCGCATGCCGCCTGCCTGGTGCCCGAGCGCCGCGAAGAAGTGACCACCGAGGGCGGCCTCGACGTAGTGCGCGGCTATGACGCCATCGCCGCCGCCACCGGCCGTCTGCGCGAAGCCGGCGCCCGGGTGTCGTTGTTCATTGACGCCGAGGCCGGCCAGATCGAGGCCTCGCACCGCCTGGGCGCCCAGGTGATCGAACTGCACACGGGCGCCTATTGCGACGCCGCGCGGGCCGGGGAGGTCGATCGGGCCGCCGCCATCCTGCGCCGCCTGCAGGACGGCGCGGCCTTGGCCTCGAGCCTGGGTCTGGAGGTTCACGCGGGCCACGGCATCGACTACGCCACGGTCAAGCCGATCGCGGCCATCCCGCAGATCGCCGAGCTGAATATCGGCCACTTCCTGATCGGCGAGGCGATCTTTGTGGGGCTGCCTCAGGCCATTCATCGGATGCGGACCTTGATGGACGCGGCCCGCGCCGAGCTGGCCGCGTGATCATCGGCATCGGCTCGGACCTGTGCGATATCCGGCGGATCGAAAAGTCGCTGGAGCGGTTCGGCGACCGGTTCACCAACAAGGTGTTCACCGACATCGAGCGCACGCGGTCCGAGCGCAAGCCTGACCGCGCCAGCAGCTATGCAAAGCGGTTCGCCGCCAAGGAGGCCTGCTCCAAGGCCCTGGGCACAGGCCTCAAGCGCGGCGTGCATCTGGCCGGCATGGGCGTGGTCAACCTGCCGTCGGGCAAGCCGACCATGGCCCTGACCGGCGGCGCGGCGGCGCAACTGGCCTCGATGGTGCCCGCCGGCATGACGCCGGTGATCCATCTGTCGCTGACCGACGATCACCCCTACGCCCAGGCCTTCGTGATCATCGAGGCCATCTGAACCGCAAAACAGGATGCCGGGCCGATGAGCGAGTTTCTTCTGTTGATGCATGGCGACGCGGTCAACGAGGCGGCGGCGGACTGGTCGGCCTATCTGGACGGACTGGCTCAGGGCGGGCGTTTGCGCGGCGGCAGCAGCCTTGGCGGCGGCGCCTGTTTTCGCGGGGACGGGGCGTCGCGACCAACGTCCGACCATCTGACCGGCTTCATCAGGGTCGCGGCGGAGAGCCTGGAGGACGCGCGATCCTGCCTGGCCGGCAATCCCGTCTATGAGGCCGGGGGAACCGTGGAAATCCGTCTTCTGGTCGAGGATGAATAGCCTCTGCGCGACCGCCCAACCTCCGCCATGAAGGCGAGTTAACCGGCGTGGAGCTTGCCCGTAGAGTAAAGCGCGTCTAGCTAAGCCTGTCCGGTTCGCCGGAACCCCATTGTTCGAGAGCCCAGCGCCCGTATGACCGACGCCGCCGACGATAACGCGCCGCACCACGAACAGGGGGGCGCCGTCAAGGAATTCATCGAGATCATCAAGACGGTGGCCTATGCCCTGGGCATCGCCCTGGTGCTGCGGGTCCTGCTGTTCCAGCCCTTCACCATCCCGTCCGGGTCGATGGAGCCCAACCTGCTGGAAGGCGACTACATCATCGTCAGCAAGTTCAGCTATGGCTGGAGCAAGCACTCGATCCCGTTCAGCCCGCCGATCCTGAATGGCCGGATCCTGGACAAGGCGCCCAAGCGGGGCGACATCGTCGTCTTCAAGCTGCCGCGTGACAATCGCACCGACTATATCAAGCGCCTGATCGGCATGCCGGGCGACAGAGTCCAGGTGCGCGGCGGCGTGGTCATCATCAACGGCAAGCCCCTGGCCATGGCCACGCGCGATCCGGCCCTGGTCGACATGGGCTATGGTTTCACCCAGCAGGTTCAGCGCTTCGAGGAAACCAATCCCGAAGGCCGCAAGTACCAGACGCAGGACTACGGCCCCGACAGCCGCGGCGACAATACCGGCATCTATACGGTGCCCGAGGGCTGCTATTTCTTCATGGGCGACAACCGCGACAACTCGGCCGACAGCCGGTTCGACCCGGGCGTCTCGCCGTTCAAGACCGGTCCCGGCGTCTGCAAGTGGGACTATGAGCTGGACCAGTATATCGGCGACGAGGTCGGGGTCGGCTTCGTTCCGGCCGAGAACCTGGTCGGCAAGGCCCAGATCATCCTGCTGTCCTGGAACCGCAAAGCAGCCCTGTTCAAGCCCTGGACCTGGGTTCTGGACGCCCGCCCCAGCCGCTTCTTCCGCGTTCTGAAGTGATCCCCAGGGAAGCGATAAGTGTCCATGGATAGACGGGTCGTCGCCGTCGGCGACCTGGAGCGCCGGATCGGTCACACATTCAGCGACCGCGCGCTGCTGGAACAGGCCCTGACGCACGCCAGCGTCGGCGACGGCGCCAAGAAGACCGCCGACAACGAGGTCCTCGAGTTCATCGGCGACCGCGTGTTGGGCCTGCTGGCCGCCGAGGCCCTGGCCGAGCGGTTTCCGCAGGCCAAGGAGGGCGAGCTTGCGCCACGCCTCAACGCCCTGGTCAGCCGCGAGACCTGCGCCCGCGTTGCCCGCGCCGCCGAGCTGGGTCCGGCCCTGCGTCTGTCAGCCTCGTCCAGCAAGGTGGGCGGCCGCGAGACCGACTCCATCCTGGCCGGCGGTTGCGAGGCCCTGATGGCGGCCCTCTACCGCGATGGCGGGCTGGAGACGGCGCGCCGGGTGTTCCTGGACCTGTGGAGCGCCGAGTTCGACCGCTCCGCCCACGGCAAGCCGCGCGATCCCAAGACCGCGCTGCAGGAGTGGGCTCAGGCCCAGGGCAAGCCCTTGCCGACCTATGGCGTCAAGGACCGCACCGGCCCCGATCACGCGCCGGTCTTTACCGTGCAGGTGACCGTCGCCGGCGTTGATCCTGTCTTCGCTACCGGCCGTTCGCGCCAGGACGCCGAGAAGGCCGCCGCCAAGGCGCTGCTGGAGCGCGAGGGGGCGGAGTAGGGGCCAGTCCGGCGGACTGAGACTTCCTGGCCCCCTGCGCCGAGCTTAAACGCTTTCCAGGGTTCGGCTTTCCGCAGCGGCGGGCGTGAGCCGGCCGGTCAGGGCTTCCAACTGGGCATAGAGCGCCTGAGGCATGCGCGAGCCGAGGCGCTTGTAGGCGTCCAGGATCAGGGTGGCTTCCTCCAGCCAGATCGACCTGTCGACCGTCAGCAGCAGATTCAGCGCCGCCTGGTCGAGTCCCAATCCGGACACATCCAGCGCGCCAGAAGCGGGAAGGCGGCCGATGGCGCTGTCCACGGCGTCCGCCTCGCCTTCGAGCCGCTCGACGATCCATTTCAGGACGCGGGCGTTTTCCCCATAGCCGGGCCAGACGAACTTGCCGCTCTCGTCCTTGCGGAACCAGTTGACGAAATAGATGCGCGGCAGCTTGGCGGGATCGGCGCTGGCCCCGACCTTCAGCCAGTGGCTGAAATAGTCACCCATGTTGTAGCCGCAGAAGGGCAGCATGGCGAAGGGATCGCGGCGCAGTTCGCCGATCTTGCCTTCGGCTGCGGCGGTGCCTTCCGAGGCCACGTTCGAGGCCAGGAACACACCGTGCTCCCAGTCGAAGGCCTCGGTGACCAGCGGCACGGCCGACGCGCGGCGGCCACCGAACAGAATGGCCGAGATCGGCACGCCGGCCGGATCTTCCCACTCGTCGGCGATGACCGGGCACTGGCCGGCCGGTACGGCGAAGCGGGCGTTCGGATGGGCGGCCGGTTCGCCCACGGCGGGGCTCCAGGCCCGGCCCTTCCAGTCGGTCAGCCCCTCAGGCGGCGTGGGCGTGAGGCCTTCCCACCAGACGTCGCCATCGGCGGTGAGGGCGACATTGGTGTAGATGCAGTTGGCGTGCAGGGTGTCGATGGCGTTGCGGTTGGTCAGCACCCCGGTGCCGGGAGCCACGCCGAAGAAGCCCGCTTCGGGATTGATTGCATAGAGCCGACCATCGGGCCCAAAGCGCATCCAGCAGATATCGTCGCCGACGGTCTCGGCCTTCCAGCCGGGCAGGGTGGGCTGCAGCATGGCCATGTTGGTCTTGCCGCAGGCGCTGGGGAAGGCGGCGGCGACGTAGCGAACCTTGCCAGCCGGCGAGGTCAGCTTGAGGATCAGCATGTGCTCGGCCAGCCAGCCTTCGTCGCGGGCCATGACCGAAGCGATGCGCAGGGCATAGCACTTCTTGCCCAGAAGGGCGTTGCCGCCATAGCCAGAGCCGTAGGACCAGATTTCCCGGCTTTCCGGGAAGTGGACGATGTACTTGTCGTCATTGCAGGGCCAAGCGACATCGGCCTGACCATCCTCAAGCGGCGCGCCCAGGGTGTGAAGGGCGGGCACGAAGAAGCCATCGTCGCCCATGGCGTCCAGCGCGGCCTGGCCCATGCGGGTCATCACCCGCATCGAAACGGCCACATAGGCGCTGTCGGTGATCTCCACGCCCAAGGCGCTGATCGGCGAGCCGACCGGGCCCATCGAGAACGGCACGACATACATGGTGCGGCCGCGCATGCAGCCGTCGAACAGGCCATGCAGTGTGGCCCGCATTTCCACGGGGTCGCGCCAGTTGTTGGTCGGGCCGGCGTCTTCCTGATCCTGCGAACAGATGAAGGTGCGGCTCTCGACCCGGGCGACGTCTCGCGGATCCGAGGCGGCGTAAAAGGAGTTGGGGCGGAGTTCGGGGTTCAGGCGCTTGAGCGTGCCGGACGCGATCAGTTCGCCGGTCAGGCGCTCCCACTCGGCGTCCGAGCCGTCGCACCAATAGATGGCTTTGGGCTTGGTCAGGGCGGCGACTTCGTTGACCCATGTCACGAGACGCGCGTGTCTGGTCGGGGGCGCGATGGCGCCGGGCCCTTCATTTTGCATTGCTCATCCTGCCTGCGCATTTTGGCGAAACTATTGTTCGCCTTGGTCGTGAGTATAGCGCCCCAAGGCGCGGCGGATAGACTGTCTTATCTATGACAACGTTGTCGCTTTCTGGATTGGCGCAATGTTGCCCGTTAAGTATCCGCGAAGTGATGGCGGGCGATGTTTATCGGGGCGCTGGCTCATCGGCTGCTGGCCAGTTTTCGGCGTGGGCCACGGTCCTTGGGGCAGCGTCGTCATGGTGCGTTTTGTCGTTCGAGCGTGGCGCGGCGGACCAGGCTGGACGCGTTGATCCCGGCCCCGGGCCTCGCAAGGACGCGGCAAAGCCCGTCTCAGGGCGTCGCCTGCAACAGCCACCGCGGGCGCAGCTATTGAAACTCGGCTTTGGAACACTCAAGCTGTAGGCACGTTGTCCTCGGCCGGGCCTCGTCAAAGCCCGGTCTTGGCCGCCAGGAGAGCGCATGAGCCCGGACGACCTGCACGCTTCGGAGGCCGTCCAGGCCTCCGTCGCGCGAGACGTGGAACGCTACCAGGCGGTCAGACGGCGCACCGAGGCTATAGCGGCCCCGCTGTCGGCCGAGGATCAGGCCGCCCAGTCGATGGCCGACGCCAGTCCGACGAAGTGGCACAGGGCGCACACGACCTGGTTTTTCGAGACCTTCCTGCTGATCCCCTATCTCGATGGCTATGCGGTGTTTGATCCCCGCTTTGGCTACCTGTTCAATTCCTATTACGAGGCGCTGGGCCCCCGTCAGCCGAGGCCGGCGCGGGGCATGCTGACCCGTCCCTCGACCGCCGAGGTCGGCGCCTATCGCGCCCATGTCGATGCGGCGATGGAAGGGCTGCTGTCGGGCGCGCCGTTGCTCCGGGAGGCGCGTGAGCGCCTGGACCTGGGGCTTGCCCATGAAGAGCAGCATCAGGAACTGATCCTGATGGACATCCTGCATCTGCTTGCCCAGTCGCCGCTGGACCCGGCCTATCAGGCCCAGCCGGGCCGCCGCGTTCAGGACGCATTGGATCCGGAGCGGTTCGTGCCGTTCGAGGGCGGTCTGGTTGAGATCGGCGCCGGTGAAACAGGCTTTGCGTTCGATAACGAGCGCCCGCGGCACAAGACCTATCTGGCGCCCTATCGCTTGAGCGACCGACTGGTGACCAACGGCGAGTGGATCGCCTTCATCGAGGCGGGCGGCTACGCCAGGCCCGAGCTGTGGCTTTCCGACGGCTGGGCGCGCGTGGTCGATGAAGGTTGGGCGGCGCCGCTCTATTGGCGCCAGGAAGGGGACGGCTGGTCGGCCATGACCTTGACCGGGCGTCGGCCCGTCGAACGCGGCGAGCCGGTCTCGCATGTCAGCTACTATGAGGCGGCGGCCTATGCGACCTGGTCGGGGCGGCGCCTGCCGACTGAAGCCGAGTGGGAAGCCGCTGCGCGCGCGCCGGGCGCCGCCGGCCTGCGCCAGCTGCATGGCCATGTGTGGCAGTGGACCTCCAGCAGCTATGCCGCCTATCCCGGGTTTCGTCCCGGCGCGGGAGCGCTGGGCGAGTACAACGGCAAGTTCATGATCAACCAGATGGTGCTGCGTGGCGGTTGCGCGGCGACCCCGCCGGGTCATACGCGGACGACCTATCGCAATTTCTTTCATCCGGAGAAGCGCTGGGTTTTCGCGGGCGTCCGACTGGCCGACGACGCCAGGGTCCTGGAGCTTTCGAGCGACAACCAGTTTCGGGACGATGTGGTGGCGGGGCTCTCGGCCCGTCGCAAGACGCTGCCCAGCAAGTATTTCTATGACGCCGAGGGCTCGCGGCTGTTCGAGGCGATCTGCGATCTGCCGGAATATTACCTGACCCGCACCGAGACGGCGCTACTGCGCCAGATCGCGCCGGAGATCGCCGCGCGGATCCCCGATGGCGCGGCGCTGGTGGAGTTCGGCAGTGGGGCCAGCGTCAAGACCCGGATCCTTCTGGACGCGGCGCCGCAACTCTCGGCCTATGCGCCCATCGATATCAGCCAGAGCGCGCTGGACGAGGCGACCGTCGCGATCGAGGCCAGCTATCCCTCGCTGACCGTCGCGCCGCTGGTTGACGACTTCACGCGGGCCCTGCGGCTACCCTCGGCCGTGGCGGCGTGTGTCGCGGTCGGTTTCTTTCCCGGATCCACCATCGGCAACTTCCCGCCGCTCGAAGCCGAAGACTTCCTGCGTCGGGCCGGCGAACTGCTGGGCGATGGCGCGATGATGGTGGTGGGCGCGGACGTCGCCAAGTCTGCCGAGGTGCTGATCCCGGCCTATGACGACGCCCAGGGCGTCACGGCGGCCTTCAACCTCAACATCCTTGTGCGGATCAATCGCGAACTGGGCGGTGATTTCGACCTTGCGGGCTTTGCGCACAGGGCCGTGTGGAACGAGCAGGAAAGCCGGGTCGAGATGCATCTGGTCAGCGCGACGGCCCAGCGCGTGACGATCGCGGGGCGGACGTTCGACTTCGCGGCGGGTGAAACCATCCACACCGAGAACTCGTACAAGTATCGGCCCGAGGCTTTTGAGGCCATCGCGCGCCGGGCGGGGTGGACCGTCTCGCGCAAGTGGGAAAGCATCCAGCCCGCGTTCGGGGTCTATGTCCTGACCCGATAGGCTAGACGATCGAAAGCGCGCTGGACGGAGGTCCAGCGCGCTTCGGGCGTGTTCAGGTCAGGCGTTCAGTCGCCGGGGCGCAGGTTGCGGGAAGAGGATCCACCCTTGCGACCGGCATTGGCGGCAAGATCGCGGTCCTTGGCGAAGCTTCGCTTCTCGCTGGGTACGCTGGCTCCGCCTTTGCGCGCGATCTCGCGGCGACGTTCAGGGTCCATGGCGGCGAAGCCGCGGCGGCCACGGGGCCGTTCGCTGTCGAGGTCCATACGGTGCTCCTAATCGATACTGGTCACGGTCGACGAACGGGGCGCGGCGTCATAGGGACGGTCGTCCCCAGGATCGACCGGTGACACGGGGGAGGGCATTTCATCGGGCGTTGACCCCGGGTCGTATTCCGGAGGCTGCGGCTCGACAGGAGGCGGTGCGTTGGGGTCGGTCATGGCGTCGTGTCCTGCGCGTTCAGTGACGTAACCAGCGAAGCCACGTTCGGTTCACCTCAAAGCGTGAGTAAATGCACGCAACAGGCGCAGGGCCTGTCAGGCAAAGGGATTGAGCGCTTGTCGAAACTGACGAAATCCAGACCAGCCAGCCACATCACGCCCCCGCACTGGCGGCTTGGCGCGGGCTGTGCGGTCGGTCTGATCGTCTGGGCGGCTGCGCTCTGGCTGCAGGCTCCGAGAGGCTCTCACCTGTTGCTGGGCTGGGACGGGGCCGCCTTCACCTATCTGATCCTGACCTGGCGGATATTCCTGCGCGCCGACGAGGCCGAGATCCGCGATCGGGCGGCTCAGGACGACGAGGGGCAGCCGGTCCTGCTGTTGATCGTGCTGGCCGCCATTGTCGCCAGCCTTGGTGCCGTGGTCGATGCGATGGTGGCGGCGCGGACGGCCCAGGGTCTGGCCAAGGGGCTCATCGCCACCAGCGCGGGCGCCACCCTGGTCCTGTCCTGGCTGGTGCTGCAGACGGTCTTCGTGCCGCACTATGCCCATCGTCATTTCGGGGACGGCAAGAGCAAGGGCGGAATCGGTTTTCCTGGTGAGCCGCCGACCAGCTACATGGATTTCGTCTATCTGGCTTTTAGTGTCGGGGCGACCTTCCAGGTGTCAGACAACACCATACTGACCTCGCGCCTGCGCCGGCTGGTCACCGCCCATGCGGCGACCGCTTTCGCCTACAACACCGCCATCCTGGCCCTTGGCATCAACATCATCGCCAGCGTGGTGGGCGGCTAGCGGCGCCGCCCCTGGACGGGGGTGGCGGGCAGTTCCTCCACGCGCAGAAGGGCATCCTGGTCCGCATCAAGCAGCGCAAAGCGTGACCTGGCGGCCTTGACGGCCTCTTCGCGTGAGATGCGGCGGTTGAAGTCCGCGTCGGCGCCCATGACCGGCTGGGGCTCGGCCAGCAGGGCGTAGGGCGCGGCCCCCTGCAGGGCGCCGCCGACCAGTCCGCCGCGCTTGCGGGGCGGACCATCGCCGCCGCCGCCGGGAGGACCGCCCCGTCCGCCTCGTCCCCCGCCAAGCGGCATGTTGACCCCCTGCAGGATTTCCGGCGCGATGTTTCGCTCATAGGCCGAGACCTCGAACCCATCGATGACGCCGTCCTTGTCCGTATCGAGCACAGTGAAGAAGCGGCCGGCGTCGGCGACGAACTCATCGCGCGACAACGCGCCGTCACGGTTGGCGTCCGCAGCGGAGAACCAGACCGCGACGGGGTAGGGCGCCTCCACCGGAGCCCGGAAGGGCTCGCCAGCCGGGCTGATGAAAAGTTGAGGCCGGGGCCGTCCGGGCCCGTGTTCGCCGCCCTCGCGGGGCGGGGGGCCGAAACCGCGTCCGGGCTTGGGTTCCTCTTCGCCGCCGGGCGCCGCATGGGCGGCCGTCGACAGGAACAGGGCGGCCAGGACGGCTGTGGTCGCAACGCGAGATGTCATGAGGAACTCCTTCCCCCGGGCATCAAGCGCGGCGAGATTGCCGGGGAATGTCAGTCGCCAGTCTGAGCCTTGCACGCCGGCAACAAAGCGACGCCTGGGGTTAGATCGGCAGGCGAACGCAGGCGCGCAGGCCGCCTTCGGGTCGGTTGACCAGGGTGACGTCGCCGCCATGGGCCCGGGCCAGCGAGCGCACGACCGCCAGCCCGAGGCCGATACCGCCCGTTTCGCGATTGCGCGAGGGCTCGCCGCGGAAGAACGGCTCGAACACCCGCTCCTGCTCGGCCGGCGGGATTCCGGGGCCATCATCGTCGATCTCGATGATCGCCATGTCGCCCTCGGCGAACACGCGACCGCGCGCGGCGTGGCCGTATTTCAGGGCGTTGTCGACCAGATTGGCGACCAACCGCTTCAGCGCGATCGGATCACCCTCGATGACGATTTTCTCGGCGCGCTCGACTGTGGCCTGGCCTCCGGTCTCGGCGGCTTCATCGACCACGCTCTCCAGCAGGGAGGCCAGCTCAAGCTTGGTGCGTTCGGCGGGGCGGGTGGTGTCGCGAACGAAGGCCAGGGCGGCCGAGATCATGGCTTCCATCTGGTCGATGTCGGCGGCCAGCTTGGCGCGCACATCGTCGGGCGTGGCCTCGATGCGGAACCGCAGGCGGGTCAACGGCGTGCGCAGGTCGTGGGCGATGGCCCCGATCATCGCTGTACGGTCCTCGACATAGCGGCGCAGGCGCTCCTGCATCATGTTGAAGGCGTTGGCGGCGGCCACGACCTCGGTCGAGCCTGACAGCTCCAGCGGCGCGGCGCGGGGATCGCGGCCAAGCCGCTCGGCGGCGTTGGCGAAGGCGGTGATGGGCTCGGCCAGCCGACGGGCGAACAGCCAGGCCAGGGGCGCGACGGCCAGCACCGACAGCACCAGGATCAGCAGGACCCGCTGCTGCCAGCTGTCGAAGCGGAAGGTGGGCTTGGGTTCGACCACGACCCAGCTGCCGTCGCTCTGACGAACGCCCAGCTCGAAGTCGCCGAAGATGAACGGTTCGTCGCGCGCCGGCCCGGCGCGAGCGCCGCGCTCGCCAGGCGGCGGCAGCTCGCGGGCGATGAACTGGTCGCGGGGGCCGCCCGGGCCAGTGTGACCGCCTGGCCCGGCAGGACCGCCCGTCCGGTCATTCGGGGTTGGCTTGAAGCGTCGAACAAAGAAGCGTGGACCGTTGTCCGTAACGATCTCGATACGCGCCGGCGCAACGTCGATGGCGCGACCGATGCCGGCCTTGAACTCGGCCCTGCGAGCGGAGTCGGGGCCGCCGGAGGCCATCCTGGCGCGGGTCTGAACCACCAGAGCGCGACCATCCCGGGGCTGCACCGTCTGGCCGGTCTTCAGGGCGCGTGTGATCTCCGACAGCCGATACAGCTCGGGCGGCGGTGGCGGCAGGGTGAAGATGACGGCGATGGCGATCAGCTGCGCCGCCACCAGGGTCAGCGTCACCAAGCCCAGCGCCTGCACGAACAGCGGCGCGCCGCGGCGGCGCTGGTTCATGGCGTGCGAAGGACCTTGGCGGTGAACATGTAGCCCTCGCTGCGAATGGTGCGGATCAGCTCGCTGCCGCCGCCGTCGTCCAGCTTGCGCCGTAGCCGGCTGATCTGGACGTCGATGGCGCGGTCATAGGCATCGGAATCGCGACCGCGAGCAAGATCAAGCAGCTGGTCGCGGGTCAGCACCCGCTGGGGGCGTTCCACGAAGGCGCGGAGCAGTGAGAACTCGCCGCTGGACAGGTTCACCACCACCGACTGAGGCGAGCGCAGTTCGCGGCGCACCAGGTCGAGCCGCCAGCCGGCGAATTCACAGGCCGCGCCCATGCCATCGTCGCTGTTGCGAGGCTCCTGCCGGCGGCGCAGGACAGCACGGATGCGGGCCAGCAGTTCGCGCGGGTTGCAGGGCTTGGGCAGGTAGTCGTCGGCGCCGAGCTCCAGGCCGACGATACGGTCTGTTTCCTCGCCCATGGCCGACAGCATGATGATGGCGGGGCCGTCCTGCGCCGAAAGCCGGCGGCAGATGGCCAGGCCGTCCTCGCCGGGCAGCATGACATCGAGCACCACCAGATCGACCGGCCCTCGCGAAAGGACCTGTTCCATGGTGCGAGCGTCGGAAGCGGTGTCTACGGCATAGCCGTGTCGGCTCAGGAAGTCGGACACGACATCGCGAATGCCGGGGTCGTCATCGACGATCAGAATCCGCGACGCCGCGCTGCGCGGGGCCTCTGGGTCAGCTGCGGGGCCGGTTTGTGGGATGGTCTCCATCAGACGCTCCTGTCATGTCCCCGTGGCGTTCAGATTTCACGCTTGAAACAGCCGTGCAACCCGACGGCGCGGTTTTGGATCCCAATCGGCTCCGCGCCTAGCCCGGAGAGTTGTTTTTTGGGATCGCGAAGTCGGCGCCCTGGATGTTCTGGGCCTCGATCGCCAGGTCGCTGACATAGGGGTTGCTGCGTCGTTCGGCGGCGAAGCTGGACATCGGTCCATGGCCGGGGACGAACCGCACGTCGCCGCCCAGAGGCCACAGTTTCTGGGTGATCGAGTCGAGCAGGTCCTGGTGATTGCCACGCGGGAAGTCGGTGCGGCCGATCGAGCCCTGGAACAGCACGTCTCCCACCTGGGCGAAGCGCGCCTCGCGGTGGAAAAAGATCACGTGGCCCGGCGTGTGGCCGGGGCAATGCAGCACTTCGAACTCCGTCTCACCCAGGGTTACGACGTCGCCATCGTCCAGCCAGCGGTCGGGAACGAAGATCCGGGCTTCGGGAATGCCATAGCGCTCGCCGGACATCTGGATCTGGTCGATCCAGAACTGATCGTCTTTGTGGGGCCCTTCGATCGGAACACCGGTGAGGCGTTTGAGCTCCGCTGCGCCGCCGGCATGGTCCATGTGGCCGTGGGTGATCCAGATCTTCTCCAGGGTCAGGCCCTGGTCGGCCAGAGCCTTCATCAGGCGTGGCACCTCGCCGCCCGGATCGATGACGGCAGCCTTCAGCGTCTTGGCGCACCAGACGATGGTGCAGTTCTGCTGCAGGGGCGTGACCGGCGCGATGACGGCGCGGATGGGAGGCTGGGCTTGGCTCACGGGAACTCCTTCTCAGGGGCACCATAGGGGCTGGCGAGCGCGCAAGAAAGAAGGCCCGGGATTGCTCCCGGGCCTTCGATCGAGGTCGACGAAGAAGATTGGTTACTTCACGTCGTCCACGCCGCGGCCCATGGCCTCGGCGGGGGAGTTCATTTCGGTGTCTTCGGTGATGTCGATGCCCTTGGCGAGCTTCGAGTGCCAGAAGCCATAGGCGATGTAGATCACCGCGCCGACCGCCGCATAGCCGCCCAGGATCATCAGCGGCAGCGGATTATCGTTCATGGCGTGAACGATCATCGGCTGGAAGTTCTGATAGGCCAGGAACAAGCAGGCCAGGATGCCGCAGACGGCGGTGAAGATGCCGCCCGGCACCTTGAACGGGCGGGGCAGGTCGGGGTGCTTGATGCGCAGATAGATCACCGACAGACAGACGATCGAGAAGGCCACGGCCGTGCCCAGCGAGACCAGATCACCCAACAGGCTGATCGGCAGGAACGAGGCGGCGATGGCGATGACGACGCCCAGCAGGATGGTGCCCAGCCAGGGGGTGCGGAACTTGGGATGGATCGCGGCGAAGACCTTCGGCAGCAGGCCGTCGCGGGCCATGGTGTAGAAGATCCGGGTCTGGCCGTAGCACAGAACCAGCATGACTGAGGACAGGCCGGTAATCGCGCCGATCTTGATGGCGATGCTGATCAGGTTCAGCTTGCCGCCTTCAGCCGCCGCGTAGGGAACGTCGGCCCATTCCAGGGCCATGCGGTCGATGGCGACGGCGATCGGGGCCGGGCTGGCCAGTTCCTTGTAGGGAACCACGCCGGTCATGACGGCCGCAACGGCCATGTAGATCAGGGTGCAGACGACCAGGGCGCCCAGGATGCCGATCGGCACGTCCCTGGAGGGGTTCTTGGCCTCGGCGGCGGCGGTCGAAACCGCTTCAAAACCGACATAGGCGAAGAAGATGATCGCCGCGCCGCGGAAGATGCCGCCGGCGCCGAACTCGCCGGGCTGGCCGGTCGGCTCGGGGATGAAGGGGTGCCAGTTGGCGGGGTTGATGTACTGGATGCCCACCGCAATGAACACCAGCAGCACGATCACCTTGACCACCACGATGGCGTTATTGACGTTGGCGGACTCGCTGACGCCCAGCACCAGCAGGGCCGAGACCATGGCGATACCGATGGCCGCCACGATGTTCAGCGTGCCGGTCATGGCGAATGTCGTGCCGCCTTCAGGCGTGGCGACGGCCTGGATCAGCGGCGTGGCCCACATCGGAGCCTCCGCGCCGGCGACCATGATCGTCGGGAAATTAACTCCGAACGCGTGCAGGGTGCTGACGACATAGCCGGACCAGCCCACCGCGACGGTGGAGGCGGCGACGCCGTATTCCAGCACCAGCAGCCAGCCCATGATCCAGGCGAAGACCTCGCCCAGGGTGCCGTAGGCGTAGGTATAGGCCGAGCCGGAGACCGGCATGGTCGAGGCGAGTTCGGCGTAGCAGAGGCCGGCCAGGCCGCAGGCGATGCCGGCGACGATGAACGACAGCATGATCGCCGGGCCGGCATTGGCCGAGGCCACCTGGCCCGTCAGCACGAAGATACCCGCGCCGATGATGGCGCCGATACCCAGGCTCATGAGATTGATGGGACCCAGCGTTCGTTTCAGCTGGCTGTGTGCGGCCTCCTTCTGGATGCTCGCAATCGACTTCTTCAGGAACAGCCTGTTTCCGGCCATGTGTTTCTTTTCCCCAACGACCAGCGAACCCCCGCTAGTCAGGCATTGGGCCGGGACGTTAGTCAGACCGGCGGCTTCGCGCAACGCCTTGCGGTGACGAGAGCGGTTTGAGGGTCTATGCCTCCCCGCGATGCTGCCGATCGAGAATGTCCTGCCCGCATTGAAAGCGGCGATGCTCGCTTCCCATGCGACGGTCCTGGTGGCCCCGCCGGGCGCGGGCAAGACCACGGCTGTTCCCTTGGCGCTGTTGGGCGAGCCCTGGGTCGGCGAGCGCAAAATCATCGTGCTGGAGCCCCGCCGGCTGGCCGCCCGCGCCGCCGCGTCCCGCATGGCCTCCACCCTGGGCGAGGCGGTTGGTGAAACTGTAGGCTTCCGCGTGCGGTTGCAGTCGAAGGTCTCGGCCCGCACCCGCATCGAGGTGGTGACCGAGGGCGTCTTCACCCGGATGATTCTCGACGACCCGGGTCTGGAGAGCGTCGCGGCCGTCCTGTTCGACGAATTCCATGAACGCAGCCTGGATGCGGACCTGGGCCTGGCCTTCGCGCGCGATGTCCAGGGTTTGCTGCGCGACGATCTGCGGCTGCTGGTGATGTCGGCCACCCTGGATGGCGCGCGCGTCTCGTCATTGCTGGGTGACGCCCCGGTGATCGAGAGCCAGGGCCGAATGTTTCCGGTCGATACGCGCTACCTGGGCCGCGACGACCGTCTCCGCCTTGAGGAACGCGTCGGCAGGGCCGTCGAGCGGGCTCTGACCGAGGAAACGGGCAGTCTGCTCGTCTTCCTGCCGGGCCAGGGCGAGATCCGGCGGGTCGAGAGCTGGCTGGCCGAGCGGCTGCGCCGGCCCGAGGTCGATCTGGCGCCGCTGTATGGCGCGCTGGACCCGGCCGTGCAGGACCGCGCGATCGCCGCCGCTGCGACGGGGCGTCGCAAGGTGGTTCTGGCCACCTCGATCGCCGAGACCAGCCTGACCATCCAGGGCGTACGCGTGGTGATCGACTGCGGCCTGGCCCGCGTGCCGCGCTATGATCCCGCCAGCGGCATCACCCGGCTCGACACCGTCCGCGTCTCCCGCGCCGCCGCTGATCAGCGCCGGGGCCGGGCAGGGCGCACCGAGCCCGGCGTCTGCTACCGCCTTTGGGATGAGGCGGAGACGAGGTCTCTGCCGGCCTTCGCCCGTCCGGAAATCCTTGAGGCCGACCTGTCGCGCCTGGCGCTCGACCTGGCCCGCTGGGGAGCCCGCGACGCCTCGGGCCTTTGCTTCATGGACCCGCCGCCGGTCGCGGCCTTCGCCGAAGCCCGCACGCTGCTGCAACGCCTTCAGGCTTTGGATGCTCAGGGTGATCTCACCGCCCACGGCAAGGCCCTGGCCGAGATGCCCTTGCCGCCCAGGATCGCTCACATGGTCGTCCGCGCCGCCGCCTCCGGTCAGGCCAGGCGCGGAGCCGAGGTTGCCGCCCTGCTGACCGAGCAGGGGCTGGGTGGCCGGGAGGTCGACCTGCGCCGACGCCTGGAAAACCTGGGCCGCGACCGCTCGCCCCGGGCGAGGGACGCCCAGGCCCTGGCCGACCGCTGGGCGCGCGCGGCGGGCAAGCCTTCGGGCGCGACGCCGCTGGACGAGGGCCTGATGCTGGCCGAGGCCTATCCAGAGCGCGTGGCCCGGGCGCGCGGCAAGCCGGGCGAGTTCCAGCTGGCCGGCGGACGCGGCGTCTATATGGAGCCCACCGATCCCCTGGCGCGCGAGACCTGGCTGGCCGTGGGCGAACTGGGTGGCGGCGACAGTCGCGACCGCATCCTGCTGGCCGCCGCCGTCGACGAAGTTTCCCTGCGCGAGGCTTTTGCCGACCGCCTCACCGCCGAGGACCGACTAGAGACCAGCCCCGGCGGCAAGGTCCGCGCCAAGCGGCTGCTACGGCTGGGCAAGCTGGTGCTGGAGGAGCGGCTGATCGACAAGCCTGACCCGGCCCTGATCGCCAGCGCGCTACTCGACCAGGTTCGCTCTGAGGGGCTGTCAGCGCTGCGGCTGGGCGATGGCGTCCAAGGCCTACGTGATCGGGTAGCTTTCCTGCGCAGCCTGGATGGCGAGGTTTGGCCAGACCTGTCGGACGTCGCGCTTATGGAGCGCCTCAGCGAATGGCTGGAGCCGCTGCTGCACGGCCGCTCGTCCCTGTCCGCGCTGGACGAGAACACGCTGGACGGCGCGATCCGCTCGCTGATCCCCTGGGACGCCCAGCAGAAAATCGATGCGGCGCTGCCGGCCCGCTTCAAGGCCCCGACAGGCACCACCGTCGCCATCGACTATGCCGCCGAGGCCGGGCCGCGCATCGATATCCGGGTGCAGGAACTGTTTGGCCTGACCCAGCACCCCAGCATCGCCGGCGGCAAGATCCCGCTGGTGCTGTCGCTGCTGTCGCCCGGCCACAAGCCGATCCAGATCACGCGGGATTTGCCGGGCTTCTGGAAGGGCTCCTGGCGCGAGGTGAAGGTCGAGATGAAGGGCCGCTATCCGCGCCATGTGTGGCCGGATGATCCCGCAGCCGCCGCGCCGACGACGCGGGCGAAGCCTCGGGGTACCTGAGGCCTATTGCGCGCGACTTAGCCAATGCAGCACGTTGAGCAGGAATTGCTTGTTCTGCTCGGCCCCAGGCGCGTTGAAACCCGCCTTGGCGCCGTTGTTGGCGCGTTGGGCCGAGAACATCGCCGCCTCGCTGAACAGAGCGATCCGGCCTTTACCGACCTCCATCGCCGCGCCACGCAGATCGGCTTCGGTAGAGGGGCGAGTAGGCGTGGTTTCGTCGAACTTCCAGGCCTCCTTGGGATATAGAATCGACCAGCCCGATCCCAGGCGCATCAGCGGCGTCGCACCGGCCGGAGCGTGCAGCACCGTGCCGGTGAAGGATATGATCTTGTCGACCGGCTTTCCCTTAGCTTGGCCCCGCGTGATAGGACTGTCGAGGAGACGGCCGTTATCCTTGGAGAAAACTTCAGGGCCGCGCACGACCTCGGCGGCGAAGCTGTCCTCGAACCGGAAGCCGAAAGCCTTGGCCACGCCATCGGCGGCGGTGCCAAAAGGCATGTGGTCGGCGATCAGCAACAGCGAGCCTCCGGCCTCGACCCATGCACGGATGGCGGCGACTTCTTGGGCCGCGAAGGGTGTTAGGGCGTTGGCGACGACCAGGATCTTCACCTGGCTCAGTGTCTGGGCCGTCGGCGCAGCGTCTAGCGAAACGACGCGATAGCCGTCGCTACGCGCCACAGCCGACGTGGGGGCATAGCGACCGTCGACGGTGTGGAAGTTCTCGTGGCTGGCGTCGATGGCGATGACGGGGCCGCTGTCTGCGACGTAGGCCGGTGTGGCCACGCTGACGTCGGCGTCAGGATCTGAGACCTGCTGCGCGATGGCCGGCGTCGTCAGAAGTGCCAAGACAAGTGGGATCCAACGCATCGTCTTCTCCTGGGCGTGCCGCCGCCTACCCCGTCACCGTGTAGATCATGATCCCTGTCGCCACCGACAGGTTCAGACTATCCGCCCGCCCGCGCATCGGGATTTTGACGTTGACGTCGCAGGCGGCCGCCAGCTCCGGCGGCAGGCCCTGCTGCTCGTTGCCCATCAGGATCAGGGACGGCTTCACATAGTCGGCGCTCTTGTGATCCACCGTGGCGGTCAGCAGGGTGCCGACTACCGAGCCGGGCCAGGTCTCGCGCCAGGCCAGGAACTCCTGGATCGTGGCCTTGGCGATCTTGACCGCGAAGATCGAGCCCATGGTCGCCCGCACGCCCTCGACCGAATAGGGATCGACGCAGTCGCCCACCAGGATCACCCCGCCGCAGCCGGCCGCGTCGGCGGTGCGGATGACGGTGCCCAGGTTGCCGGGATCACGCACGGCCTGCATGGCCACCCAGCACGGCGCGCTTTGCGGGACGATGGCGTCCAGCGGCGTGAACACCTGCCTGAACACCCCGACCACCGCCTGGGGGTTGTCGCGGCGCGAGACCTTCTCGAGGATTTCCCGATTGACCTCAATGACTTCGCCGCCGGCCTTGAGGCAGGCCTGCGAGGCCTTCTGCAGCATCGGATGATCGGCGGCGTCGCGACCGTACATGATGATCTTGGGTGCATGGCCGCAGTCGATCGCCTCGATGACGATCTTCAGGCCCTCGGCCAGGAACAGGCCGCTCTCCTCGCGCTCCTTGCGCATGTGCAGGGCGCGGACGGCCTTGACGGTGTTGTTGGAGAGCGAAGTGACGGTTTTGGCCGGGTTGGGGGCGTTCATCTGGTTCACCCTTCTGAAGACCAGCGGGCGAAGAACGACAGGCCGATCTGGCGGTCGCCCTTTTCCTCGACCAGGGAGAGCTCGCCCCAGTCGATGACGCCGCTGCGGCCGTCCAGTACCTGGGCCAGCAGGCCTGACATCGCGGCGCCCGAGACACGGGCGGCATAGGCGTTCATCAACAGGAACGAGGCGTCGTCGCTGAGGAGTTGCGCGCAATTGGCGGTGAGTTCGGTCAGGTCCTCGAACAGGCGCCAGACCTCGCCGTCGGCGCCGCGCCCGAACTTGGGCGGATCAAGGATGATGCCGTCATAGACATTGCCGCGCCGCACTTCGCGGGCGACGAACTTGCGGGCGTCCTCGACGATCCAGCGGATCGGCTTGTCGTCGAGCCCGGCGAAGGCGGCGTTCTCGCGGGCGAAGCCCACCGACTTCTTGGAGGCGTCGACATGGGTGACGGCCGCGCCGGCGGCGGCGCAGACCAGCGAGGCCACGCCGGTATAGCCGAACAGGTTCAGGATCTTGGGCTGGCGACCTGATGCCTTGGCGAAGGCGCGAACCCGTTCGTCCTGCCAGGCCCAGTTGGCGGCTTGCTCGGGAAAGAAGGCGAGGTGTCGGAAGGGCGTGAACTGGCCATGGAATTTCGCCTCGCCCCAGGCGAGCGGGAACTTCTCGATCGGCTTGCCCTTGAAGCGCCAGCGACCGGCCTCGTCCTCGTCGGAGGGGTCGAAGATCGCATCAGCCTCCTCCCAGGCCTTGGCCGGCAGGCGCGGCGACCAGAAGCATTGCGGCTCGGGGCGCACGACCGTGTAGGGGCCGTAGCGTTCCAGCTTCTTGCCATTGCCGCTGTCCAGCAGGGCGTAGTCGCTCCAGCCGGTGGTGCGCATCACGATGGGGGCGGGGGCGATCGTCGGGCTCATCGTCTCGCCCATACGCTTTCAGGGTGTTGGCCGTCCAGTGCGCGGCGTGTGAGAGGTCTTGTCCCAGTGATGGGGCGCAACGAAGAATTGCCATATCGCGCGGGGCGAGGCGAAGACCCACATCATCCAGTAACCCGCCATGCCAAACAGATGCAGGAAGCGTGGGCGGTCGCCTGACCGCAGCAATCCAACCGCTGCGCAGACCGCCGAAGCCATCCAGCCGAACATGTAGAGCGTCAGATCGGCGCCGGCGATCGACGGTTCGCCATCGGCCAGCCAGTTCACCGCCACGCCGACGCCGGCGATCAGCATGGCCGGAGCATGAAGGTTGGAGGCGGCGATGGGAACGCCAAGCGTCACGATCAGGGCCAGCAGGCTGCGCGGCTGCCTTCGGGTTTCGCCCCGGATATGAACGGCCAGGGTTTGCAGATGCCCCTTGATCCAGCGCGCCCGTTGCGGCCCCCACTGATCCAGTGAGGTGGGCGCGGTTTCCAGGGTGGGGCGCTCGATGACATCCAGCCTGTAGCCCGCCGAGGCCAGACGAAAGCCGATGTCGGCGTCTTCGGTGACATTATAGGCGTCCCAGCCACCGACCGCCTGCAAGGCCGAGCGCCTGAAATGGTTGCTGGTGCCGCCCAGCGGGAAGGGCAGACCCCAACGCGCATAGGCCGGCAGCAGCACCTGGAACAGCGCGGCATATTCCAGTCTGAACTGCTCGGCGATGAAGGCGAGATAGCGCGGCGTCTCGACCCGCAGGGGCGCCTGCAGACAGGCCAGATCAGCGGTGTCCGACGCGAACCGCGCCGCCGCCTCGCGCAGTTGCAGCGGATCAGGAGCATCTTCGGCGTCGTAGATGACAACAAGGGATCCCTTGGCCAGCGCCAGGGCGATATTGCAGGCTCGGGGCTTGGTGCGTGGCAAGCCCGTCGGGGCCACCAGCACCTGGATGAAGGAGGGCAGGTCCAGGACGTGAAAGGCCGAACGGGTCGCCAGATCGTCCGCCTCCAGAACGATGAGGGCCTGCAGCCGGTCCTGCGGGTAGTCCAGTCGGGCCAGATTACCGACCAGTTCGCGGGCCACTTCCGCCTCGCGATACAGCGGCACGATGAGCGTGTAGTGGGGCAGGGCTTGATCGGCCAGCGCGGGACAGTCTCGCTTGCGCGGGGGTGTCAGAATGGCGGCCAGCCGGATCACCGCGCCAGCCACGAAAACGCAGTAGAACAGACCGTAGAGCCCCCAGACCAGAAGGCCGGGCCACAGCACGCCGAGCGCCAAAAGCCCCAGCACCAAGACCACCGCTGTTGATCTTTGCCCCCTTCCAAAAGTGACATGGGCGCCCTCGGCGATCCGAGCGGCGGGCTGTGCGATATCGTCCGGAACAAAGGGGAAGGCCTTGACGGTCCCCTCGGGCGCCACACTCCGTTCTTCGCGCGCCATGTCGCCCCCCGGCCGGTTCGCTCGATCTTCGGGAGTCAATTAAATGAACACAACCAATGAGTGTCAAACAGAAAAACACGCGTTTCAGGTTTGATGCCGTGCCGCCTTGCGACGGCTGGGTGATTCCCGTTTAGTATCGGAAGTTGGGGAAACGCAGGGGACATGCCGGCCGTGACGCTTGTTTTGAAGAAGCCGCACAAGTCCGCCCGAAAGCCGAAAGGCGACGGGCACTTGCGTCGCGGCGAAATCCTTGCCGCCGCCGAGAAGATTTTCATCGCCGAGGGCTATGCCGGCGCGACCATCCGCAAGATCGCGGATGCGGTCGGGGTGTCGTCCACCGCGCTCTACATGCACTTTCGCGACAAGGATCAGATCCTGCTGGAGATCAGCGACGGCGCGATCGAGCGGCTCCTGAACCTCAATACCGACATCGGCGGTCGCGCCATCGACCCCGTGTCACGGGTCCGGCTGATGCTGGAGGCCTATATGCGTTTCGCGCTGGAGAACCCCAACACCTATGAGCTGGTGTTCTGTGGCTCCGGGGCGAGCATTTCGGTGGAGAAGCAGGCCGGCACCCTGGAGCTGGGGGATCGCTGTTTCGAGAAGTTCAGCGAGCCCTTCCGCGAGATCGCCGCCGCCGGTCGCTTGCGGTCGGGCACGGCGCAGAGCGCCGCCGAAGTGCTGTGGGCGGGTTGCCATGGGCTGGTGTCGCTGCTGATCACCAAGCCGAACCGTACATGGTCTTCGTCCGAGCACTTGATGGGCGTCATGCTGGATGGGCTGCTGAACGGCCTGGTCACGGACTGATCCGTGTCGACCGTCCGTGTGCTTGGCGCTGTCGCGGTGGCGATGGCTTTCGCGCCGTCAGCCGTCGCCGCGAGCCCACGGGTGATGTCGCTGGATTCCTGCGCCGATCAATATGTTCTGGCCCTGGCTCCTCGGGAGGCGATCGTCGGCCTGTCGCATCGCGCCGGCGCGCCGGATTCCTATATGCGCAAGGCTTCGGTCGGGCTGCCGCAGCGCCGCGCCACGGTCGAGAGCCTTGTCGCCGCGCGGCCGCAGGTCGTGGTCCGCCATTGGGGTGGCGACGCCCGGCTGGTCTCGGTGCTGGAGCGACGCGGCGTCCTTACGGTCATGATCGATGACGCCGCCGACTTCGACGGCGTCCGCGCCAATGTCCGGCGCGTCGCCGTCGCTCTGGACCGCAAGGCGGCCGGCGAGGCGCTGATCGCGCGCATGGACGGCCAGCTCAAGGCCTCGGCCGGCGCCTGGCAGGGGCAAAGCGCCCTCTATCTGACGCCGGGCGGCTATACGGCGGGGAGCGGCACCCTGATCGACGCCATGCTGAAGGCCTCGGGCCTGTCGAACGCCAGTGCGGGACCCTTCTTCAGCCCCGTGCCGCTGGAGAGTCTGGTGATGACGCCGCCGCGCGCGGTGGTTCTGGGCTTTTTCGACCTGACCCGCGCGGGCTCCGACCGCTGGGGCGCCGGGCGTCACGCGGCGCTCAGGCGGGCGACGGAAAATCGCACGATCGCCTCTCTGTCTGGCGCGGTGGTGGGCTGTCCCGCCTGGTTCGCGGCCGATGGTGTGGCGCAGCTGGCTCAGGCACGGACTGCGCGATGAGCCTGCTTCGCCTCTGCCTTGGCATGGTCTGCCTGCTGGTGCTTGCCGCCATCGCCGCCGTGCTGTTGGGCGAAACGCCTCTGGCGCTCGGCCAATATGCTCAAGCTATCGCGCATCCAGGCTCGCCGCCCGGCGAGGTGCTGTGGACCATCCGGGCCCCGCGCGTCGCCATGGCGGCGCTGGTGGGTGCGGCTCTGGGCCTGGCGGGCGCGACCATGCAGGGGTTGCTCCGCAATCCTCTGGCTGACCCCGGCGTGCTGGGTGTCTCGGCGGTGTCGGGGCTGGGCGCCTCTTTGGCCATTGCCGGCGGACTGGCGGCGGTCCCGGGCGCCATCGAACTGGCCGCCTTGCTGGGCGCGCTGGTCGCCGGCGGGGCGGTGGTGGCCATCGCGGCGCGTCTGCGCGAACCCGAGGCGCTGATCCTGCTGGGCGTGGCCATATCGGCCTTTGGCGGGGCCCTTACCGCCCTGGTGTTCAATCTGGCGCCGTCGCCGGTCGCCATCGCCGAGGTGCTGGCCTGGCTGATGGGGTCGGTTGAGAACCGCGACTGGACCGACAGCCTGAGGGCTCTGGTCCCCATGGCGATCGGCGCCGCCCTGTGTCTGAAGGCGGGGCAGGGCCTGCGCATGCTGACCCTGGGCGAGGAGGCGGCCGCGATGTCGGGCCTGCCCATGTCGCGCCTGCGGGTCTATGCCGTGGCCGGCGCGGCGCTGCTGACCGGCGCCGCCGTGGCCGGAGCCGGGGTCATCGGCTTTGTCGGCCTGGCCGCGCCGCACATGGTGCGGGCGCTGGTGAAGGACGATCCGCGTCAGATCCTGTGGCCGTCGGCCCTGGCCGGCGCTCTGCTGCTGGTTCTGGCTGATCTGGCGGCGCGCGTGGCGCCGACCGATCAGGAACTGAAGCTGGGCGTGGTCACGGCCCTGTTCGGCGCGCCGGCCTTTGCCCTGCTGGCCTGGCGGGCGTCGCGGAGCTGGCGGGCATGACGGCGGCCTGGGCCCTCAGCGGCGTCAGCGCGTTTCAGGGCGGCAAGCGGGTCTTGGACGCCGCCAGTCTGGTCGTCAGCCCCGGCGAAGTCGTCGGCGTGGTCGGCCCCAACGGCGCCGGCAAGACCAGCCTGTTGCGGGCGGGCCTTGGCCTGTTGCCCAGACAGGAAGGCGAGGTCTGGCTGGGCGACCAGCGTCTCGAGGCCCTGAGCGCCGAGGCCCGCGCCGCGCGCGTGGGCTATCTGCCACAGGATCGCCGGCTGGCCTGGAATCTGCCCGCCGAGCGGGTGGCCAGCCTGGGCGCGGTAGATCTGCCGGACGCTCAGGCCCTGGACGTCGCGCGCGAGCGACTGGCGCGGGTCGGCGCCGCCGATCTGGCGACGCGCGGCGTGCTGGACATGTCGGGCGGCGAGCGGGCCAGGGTCTTGCTGGCGCGGCTGCTGACCACGCGCGCGCCGCTGCTGGTGGCCGACGAGCCCATCGCGGGCCTGGACCCCGACGCTCAACTGCTGACTCTGGACCTGCTGCGCGCCGAGGCCGCCGCCGGCGCAGGCGTGGTGGTGACACTGCACGACCTAAGCCTTGCCGCGCGCTGCTGCGACCGCCTGGTGGTGATCGATGGCGGACGTGTCGTGTCGGAGGGCGCGCCCGGCATAGCCCTTGCGCCCGAGATCCTGGCGCGGGTGTTCAGGCTGGATGGCGCGCTGGTGGAAACGCCGGCGGGACCTGTGCTGGCCGCCCGCCGGCTATAGGGTCAGGGCTGGGTCGAGGGCGCGTAGGCCTGGGCCACCGCCGGCGCATAGACATAGCCACCGCGCTTGAGTTCCCGCGACAGGGTCAGGGGCGTGGTCCCACCGTTGAGGCGCGCGCGATAGACCATGGTCGTTTCCAGGGTCCGCATCACATAGTTGCGGGTTTCCGAGAACGGGATGCACTCGATGAAGTCGAGCGGGTCCGTCGTGGCGCCGCGCGGGTCGCCGCACTGGCTGACCCATGCGGCTGGGCGGCCCGGACCGGCGTTATAGGCGGCGGCGGCCATGATGTAGGAGCCGCTGAAGTTTTCGACCATGTCGCCCAGATAGGTCGAGCCCAGGCGCATGTTGTAAGTGGGGTCCGACAGGCGGTCGACCGAATGGCGCTCACCCAACTGGCGGGCCACGATGGCGGCAGTCGGCGGCATCAGCTGCATCATGCCGCGCGCGCCGACACCCGAGCGGGCGTTGGGGTCGAAATTGCTCTCCTGGCGAGAGATCGAATAAACGAAGGCGGTCTCGGCCGCGCCCGGACCCGGCGTGAAGTGGTGGTCCAGAAGGGGATAGCCCCGCTCGGGCAGGATGAAGCCGCGCTGGGCCGCCGTGCGCACGGCGCGCATACCCAGGTCCTGGTCGCCATAGCCGCGTGCGAAGTCGACCAGCAGGGCTGATTCCTCGGCATTGGGCAGGTTGTCGTCGATGAATAGCACCAGCGAGCGGAACTGATCCTTGGCTCCGATATCGGCCAGCATCCGCGCGGCGCGCACCAGTTCGCGGCCGTGGAAGCGGGCGCGGTCGGCCTGGGTGACGACCGGGTCGCGCTCGAGCTTGAGCTCGGTCAGGCCCGCCTTCTCGGCCGACAGCTGGCCGTAGAAGGTGGTGATGTGGCGTGCGCCCTCGGAATAGAAGGCCTGGGCGGCGATGGGGTCGTTCTGGGCCTCTGCCGCGCGACCCTGCCAGTACAGCGCCCGGCCCTTGGTGATCGGCGAGGCGCCAATGGCGGCGATGGCGGCGAAGTGGCGGGCGGCCGCGTCGGGTTGCCTGAGGCGGGCCAGGGCGATCCAGCCCGCATAGAACTCCGCCTCTGCGGCGTCAGCGCCGACGCTCAAGCCGGTATTGGCGGCGGCGGCATAGGCGCCCCCGCTGTCGCCGGTTTTCAGGGCCGAGACGACCAGCGCCCGGCGTTCCTTCCAGATCGCGGTGGCGGCTTCGTCGGTCGGCGGCGGCGAGGGGAAATTGCGAACCAGCTGCAGGGCGAAGCTGTCCAGGCCGCGACGACGCATATAGGCGGCGCGCTCGAACACCACGCCAGGAGAGGCCTGATCGTCGGGACCCAGGGTCTCGAACATCGAGGTAGCGCTGGCGGCGTTCTGGCGGAAGGCGATACGGACGCGGGCTGAGGCCTGCTGATCTGCGGGCAGCAGGTCGACCAGCTCGCGCGCCGCCGGGCCTTGCTGGCCATACAGCAGGATATCGGCGCGGCGGGCATAGTCGTCGGCGGTCAGCATCGTCCCGAAGCGGGCGGCCATGCTGCGCTGGGCGTCGGCTTCGAACACCCTGTCGCGCCAGGTGCGGCGGATAAGGTCAATGGCGTCCTGCTGGCGGCCGCTGGCCTGGTAGGCCGAGGCCAGGGCCATGGCGCCCTCGGCGGTGGCGGGCTGGCCGCCGCCGAACCAGGCGATGATCTGGGCGGGGCTGAGGCCGGAGACCGACAGCTGCTTTTCGGCGGCGGTCTCGCGGCGACCCGCGCGGGGCCAGCCGGCCAGGTCGCGGCGGGCGGAATCGAGTTCGAAGAAGCTCATCGCCTCGGCCGAGCTGTCGACCAGGGCCCACAGGGCGATCTTGCGGGCAATCGGGTCCTGCAGGCTGCTCATCGCCATACGGGCGCGAGAAACGTCGCCGCTCCGGGCGCCGGCCAGCGCCATGCGCAGGTTCTCGGCCTCGACGTCGGACACCGTTCCGGGAATGGCGGTCGGCGGGGTGGTGATCAGGGCCGGCGTCGATGACGGCTGGTAGGGGACCGGACCGGACGTCTGGGCGCCCGCGACGCTGCCGAGCAGCACCAGACCGGCGCTTCCGAACATGATCCGACGCAACACTGAAGCCAAAACCCGTTCTCCTTCACGCACCGTCGAATCGAGTCGACAGCCGCTTATGCGATCCATCAGGCCCGAAGACACCTAAGGAACGGTTTTTCTGAGGCCTCAAGGGCTTGACCCTTGGGGCTTGGCCCATCAAACCGCTGCCTGCTCCGACGCACCGGTTGCGGGACGGCGGGGCGGCGACATATTGTCCGCTCCCATCGTCTGGCCGCAACCTTCGCGGCGCCCTTCTCACGGCAAATTGCAAGTTATGGTCCATTCTCCGTTCAAGGGCGTTATTCCCGCCCTGATTACGCCCTTCCGAGACGGCGCCGTGGACGAAGCGGCCTTCGTGGCCCTCGTCGAGCGCCAGATCGCGGGCGGCGTGCACGGTGTCGTGCCCGTCGGCACCACCGGCGAAACCTCGACCCTGAGCCACGACGAGCACAAGCGGGTGGTCGAGCTGTGCGTGCAGACCGTCAAGGGCCGGGTTCCGGTGATCGCCGGCGCGGGCTCCAATTCGACCGACGAGGCCATCGAACTGGCCCAGCACGCCAAGGCGGTGGGCGCCGACGCGGCTTTGGTGGTGACGCCCTATTACAACCGCCCCAGCCAGGAAGGCCTGTATCGCCACTACGAGGCGATCAACAATGCCGTCCAGTTGCCGGTGCTGGTTTACAATGTCCCCAGCCGGGCCAGCGTCGACATCTCCAACGAGACCCTGGCGCGGCTGTCCAAGCTGCCCAACATCATCGGCGTCAAGGACGCCACCGGCGATCTGGTCCGCGCCAGCATGCAGCGCATCCTGTGCGGCCCCGACTGGGTGATGCTGTCGGGCGATGATCCCACGGCCCTGGGCTACATGGCCCATGGCGGCCATGGGGTGATCTCGGTGACCTGCAATGTCGCGCCCGAGGCTTGCTCGGCCTTCATCAACGCCTGCCTGAAGGGCGAATGGGAGACCGCGCTCTATGGTCAGGATCGCCTGATCAAGCTGCACAAGGCGCTGTTCCTGGATTCCTCGCCCGCGCCGACCAAGTTCGCCATCGCCCATCTGGGCCTGTGCGAGCCCGACGTTCGCCTGCCGATCGCGCCGTGCAATGAGGCCGTGAAGCCGGCGATCCTGGAGGCCATGCGCGAGGCGGGTCTGGTCTGATGACCAAGCCCATCGCGGAGAACCGGCGCGCCCGGTACGACTACTTCATCGAAGAGACCTTCGAGGCCGGCATCATGCTGACCGGCACCGAGGTCAAGTCGTTGCGGGTGGGCCGGGCCAATATCGCCGAAGCCTACGCCTCGGTGGAAGGGCGGACGATCAAGCTGATCAACGCTGACATCCCGCCCTATGGCCACGCCAACCGCTTCAATCACGAGCCGCGCCGGCACCGCACGCTGCTGCTGCACAAGAAGCAGGTCGAGAAGCTGATCGGCGCCGTCCAGCGCGATGGCCGCACCCTGATCCCGCTCAAGCTCTACTGGAACGAAAAGGGCCTGGCCAAGCTGGAGATCGGCCTGGCCAAGGGCAAGAAGACCCACGACAAGCGCGAGACCGAGGCCGCCCGCGACTGGCAGCGCGACAAGGCGCGGCTGATGAAGGGCGACCGCGGGGACTGAGCCCGAGGACGGGTCTAGGCCGGCGTCCTCAGGGCGCTGACGGCGCCAAAGAAGGTGTTGGCGCTCAGAGGCTTGGTGATGAATATGTCCGCCCCCGCGTCCATCCCAGCCGCCCTGTGTTCGGGGAGGGCGTTGGCGGTGATCATGATGATCGGCGTCGGCGAACGACCACGGTCGATTTCGTAGCGCCGTATCCTGCGGACCGCCGTCAGCCCGTCCATCACGGGCATCTGCATGTCCATCAGGATCAGGTCGAACTCCTGGGACTCAAAGGCCTCGCACGCTTCAAGCCCGTTTTCGGTGGACAGCACGGTCATGCCCAACTCGCTCAGCAGGGTCTCGATCACCAGGCGATTGATCGGATGGTCCTCACTGACCAGGACGCGGGTGGCCGTGTGCGCCTCGGCGATGTCGGCGTCGGGCGTCACATCGTGCGCGACGATCTGAGAAGGCCGCGCATCCGTTTCGGGAAGCGGCATGTCGAGCCTGAAAACCGCGCCGTTGCCCGGTTGCCCTTCGGCGGTCAGCCGCCCCCCCATCATCTCCGCAAGTTCACGGGATATGGCCAAGCCAAGCCCCGTCCCCCCGAAGCGGCGCGTGACGCTGCCGTCGGCCTGCTGGAAGCGCTTGAAGATGGCGTCTTGCTGTGAGGGTTCGAAACCCACGCCCGTGTCCTGAACGGTAAAGCGCCAGCCGCCGGCCGGGTCGTCGGAGGCGGCGCGCACCGACAGCCGGATGTGGCCTTGCTCGGTGAACTTGATCGCGTTTGACAACAGGTTGGTCAGAACCTGAGCCAAGCGAACAGCGTCGCCCATGACCCAGACCTCCGCTGCAGGATCGAGGTCCAACTGAAGCTCAAGGCCCTTTTCCCGCGCTCGCGGGGCCATGATGTCGGCGATCGACTTGACCGCCCCGCTCAACAGGAAAGGCTCTGGCTCCAGTGACAGACCTTTTGCGTCGATGCGGGCCAGGTCGAGAATATCCGCCAACAATCGGCTCAGCATCTGCCCGGACTTGTGGATCGTGTCGGCCATCTCGCGCTGGCTCGCCGTCAGCGCCGTCTTGGCCAGGGCTTCGGACAGGGCGTTCACGCCGTTCAAGGGCGTCCGGAGTTCGTGGCTCATATTGGCCAGGAATTCGGCCTGCGCATGGTGATTTTCGAGGAGGCTGCGGGCTGCGCGCCTGGTGCTGTAGGACATCAGAGCGGCGAGGGCAGCCAGGACGACCACAACGCCGCTGATCATCCAGAGCGACTGCTTCAGAAGATCGGCGCCAGGCCGTTCTGGGCGCCATACAAGGGCGACGGGTGTGGCGCCCGGGTACGAGGCGAAGGTCGTGCTGGCCTCGTCGGGTCCGACCTTCCCGCCCCCCGGTTCGAACCGAAACTGCTGGAGCTTGTAGCGCTGCGCCAGCAAGTCCATTCGGGGCCGCGTGAGGAAGTCGCCGCCGATCACGATGGCGGCCTTGGCCTTGGCGGGCTTGGCCTTGCCAAAATCAGGCTGCACCAAGCTTGCGATCCACAAGTAGGGCCGACCATCGCGCATCTCGACCTGAGATGTGACGATGGCCTTCTGGGGCCTGTTGTCCGCCATCACCGCGCCGCCTGGAGCCGCCCTGCGCGCCGCCTCCTGTTGACGGATCTCGGCAATGATCGGCTCGGCCCGATGTCGGAGCTCGGCAAGGTCGTCCGCAGACAGGGGCGCTGTGTGGCCACTGCCCCATACCGCCTTGTCATCGCTGTCTACCAAGATAAAGTTCCATGGGCCGATGCTCTGCTGGAGGTAGGTCGCGATTTGGTCGTTGGCCCAGGTGGCGTTGAGCCTGTTGTCCAGATTCAGAACCGCATCATCCCAGACCGTCTGCGCGATCAGCGCATTCAAGGTCTGCTGAGCCTCAGCCTGGATGCCTTGGCGAACGAGGAATTCCTCATGGCGGCGAACCCGCAGGTCGACCTGACGGGCTCCCAGCACGAGGCTGACGGCCAGCAGGACGATCGCCGTCATCGCCAGCACTGTCAGCGGCCAAACCTGAAGAGGTCTGGAAGAGGTACGCTTCATGGCCATCCTTTCGGCCGCGAACGGCCGACCACACAGCGCTTTGGCGCATGCGTGCGGAAAGATAGTCAGCTTTGCCGAGTCCAGACCAGTTCGAAGGCCTCAAAATGAGGGCGTTAACAGAGCCCTGGTCTCGGCCCGGATCACCGGCGTCGCAGGGGTTTGGAGGGCGCGACCTATCCGGTGGTCAGGGCCAGCATCGCGAAGGTCGCCAGCCCGTGCTCGCCCATTTGGTCGCCGGCGACGTGCGGTGCGGCGGCTGCCTGGCGGCCTCAGGCGTGCAGGGATGCAGACTGCCTGACGCAAGCGCGCACGCCCGCGTCGAACAGCGCGTCGCAGATCGCCAGGGCGTTCTTGTAGGCGGCTTCAACGTCTTCAAACCGGCCCATGGTGCGGCCTTCTTTCGAGACCACCCAGCCGGTGGACGCCTCGATCACTTCGATCCGTTGGTAGGCTTTGGCGTCTTCGCTGATGGTATCGCACCGCATGGAGGCACTCGATCTTACTGTAAATGGGGCGCCAATCCCTGAGCTTGTCCAAGATTTGCATGGTAGCGTTAACGCCAGTCGCCCAGCGACAAAAGTCAAACACTGTAAATTCGCGCGAACCGCTGCCGGATTGGGGTTCCGGAGAGACTGTTCAGCCGTTGGTCAGGGCCAGCATTGCGAAGGTCGCCAGCCAGTGCTCGCCCATATAGTCACCGGCCACGTGCGGTACGGCGGCCGCCAGGTGGGCCATGGCGGCGTTGATGACCAGCGGCTTGGCTGGATCGAGCTCCGGCAAGGCCCCGGCCAGGGTGCGCCAGCACCAGGCGCGCGACAGGTTCAGGCCATCGAGATGGGCGATCTTGCCGTCGGTGCGATCGCTGACCCGGGCCGGCGTGAACAGGGTCACGGGCTGCCTGGCGGCCAGGTCTGGCAGGAAGCGCACGAACCAGATCTCGAAGGTTTCGCGCGGCAGCAGCCGGCGCATGGCCTCGGCCTCGATCAGGGCCGGGGAGAGAAAATCATCGCCCGAGGGCTCCCAGGCCTGACAGGCGGCGTCCTGGCCGTACCAGATTGTCGCCTTGGTCGTCAGGAGCTGGCGGAAGACGGTGTTGCCCGTCATGTCGGCATATTCCGAGGCCAGGACCAGGGCGAAGGCCGTGTTGGTGTGAACGCCCGCGCGGACCGGATAGTCGGCCAGCGGCAGGAAGGCCTGGAACCGCTCCACGAACATCCTGGCCAGCGGCGCATGGCGGGCGGCCCAGGGACGATCACCGTGCCGCATCAGTTCGGCCTGCAGCATCAGACTCCAGGCCCAGCCATAGGGCCGCTCGAAGCCTCGGCTTTCGGGTCGGGCCAGATAGGCGATCTCGGCGGCCACCTTCTCCTCGGTGAAGGCGTCGTCGAACAGGGCGATGATCGTCTCGGCCTCGGCCATTTCGGGGCGCGCGCGCAGCAGGGTGGCCAAGAGCCAGTAGCCGTGGACGCAGGAGTGCCAGTCGAAACTGCCAAAGAAGATCGGGTGCAGGTCGCGGGGCGTGCGGGCGTCGGCGTCGCCGGCCAGCACATGGTCCAGCTTGTTGGGATATTCGCGCGCGATGTGGCCCAGGGCGATCTTCGCAAACCGCGACGCCGTGGATTGGGCAAGGCTTGGGCGGGCCGGACTGGGGGCGCTAGACCCTGAAGGCGAGGACATTCATCAGGACCATGTTGATGACCAGCATAAGGACGGCGGTCGGCGCCTGGGCGCGGATCACGCCGTACCGGTCCTTCAATTGCAACAGGGCCGCCGGCACAAGGTTGAAGTTGGCGGCCAGCGGCGTCAGTAGGGTGCCACAGAAGCCCGACAGCATGCCGATGGCGCAGACCACGGCCGGGTCACCGCCGAACCGGCCGATCACCAGGGGCAGGGCGATGCCGGCGGTCATGACCGGGAACGCCGCAAAGGCGTTGCCCATCAGGATGGTGAAGCCAGCCATGCCAAGGCAATAGGCGGCGACGACGGCGAAGCGGCAGTCGACCGGCGTCCAGGCCACGGCCAGTTCGCCGATGGTCTGGCCCACGCCGGCCAGGGCGAACACCGCGCCCAGCGCCGCCAGCATCTGCGGCAGCAGCGCCGCCCAGCCCACCAGATCCATCAGGCGGCGACCTTCCTGCAGGGGCGAGGCGGGCGGCTGCTTGAAGAGGGCCTGGGCCAGGATGGCGGCCACGATCGCGGCCAGGGCCAGCGAAATCAGGGTTGCGTGCTTGGCCTCGACCAGCGGCGCGCCGTTCAGGGTCATGGCCTTGAAGGCGAACGTGCCGATCAGGGTGATCAGTGGGATGACAAGCGCCGGCAGGAAAAGTCGGGCGCCCAGCTTTTCGGCCAGGGCCTGGCGCTCTTCCGGCGTCGTGGTGGTCGGCGCGCCGACGCCCAGTTGACCCGTTCCCGCCAGCAGCGCCAGCCCCAGCACCAGGAACCCGTTGCCCAGGTCGCCCAGATAATCGCCCAGCAGAAAGCTGACCGAGACCAGGGCCCAGAACGCGGCATTGCCCCAGCGCCTGGCGTTTGTCCTGTCGCCGGCGCTCAGCAGGGCGAAGGCGGCGAACATGGCGCCGGCGACCAGATAGACCAGCGGCAGGCCGATCATGCGTCAGCTCCTGTCCTGGTCGCCCCGAGCTTGCGGTCAAACAGCAACAGCCGCGCGCCATGCACCAGGAAGGCGGCGATGGCCGTGGGAATGGCCCAGACCGACAGGTGCAGCGGCTCGACCGTGATGCCGCTCTGATCCAGGAAGCCGACGATCAGCAGGATCGATCCTATGGCCATGAAGATGTCCTCGCCAAAGAACAGTCCGATATTGTCGGTGGCGGCGCTCATGGCCTTGATGCGCTCGCGAGACGGCTCGTCGACAGGACCAGCATTTTCGGCGGCGGCTTCCGCCATTGGCGCGACCAGGGGGCGGACGGTCTGGGCATGGCCGGCGACATGGGTCAGGCCCAGGGCGGCGGTGATCTGGCGCAGGGCCAGATAGGTCAGCAGAAGCTTGCCGGCGCTGGCCCCCTTTAGGCCCTGGATCGTCATGCGGGCGCGCTCCTGCAGGCCAGACCGCTCCAGCACGCCGATGGCCGGCAGGACCAGCCAGGCGATGCTGACATAGCGGTTGGTGTTGAAGGCCTTGCCGAAGGCGGCCAGCACCTCGAGCGGGCCGAGACCCGAGGCCAGTCCGGCGGTCAGAGCGGCGGCGACGACCACCAGCAGCGGGTTGAAGCGCAGGGCGAAGCCCACGACGATCACCGCCACGCCCAGAAGGGTCAGCATGTTTGAAAGGTCTCCCGCCCGACGATTCCCCGCAGACCGTCTTCACCCAGACCGTCGGGCGTGCGGAGACAGCTGGCAAGTCCTGGCTTCCGTGAAGACGCGTACTTGACGCCGGAAGCCCCCGGCGCGACCTTCAACTCAACAATGATAACCTAGGGAGGCCTTCCATGGCCGACGGAGCCACGTCCATCAGCACGTCCCTCAGGGGCAAGGTCAGCGACGCCGAGTGGCAGGCGCGCGTTGATCTGGCCGCTCTGTATCGGCTTGTCGCTGTGCACGGCTGGGACGACATGATCTTTACGCACATCTCGGCCCGCATTCCGGGGCCGGAGCATCACTTCCTGATCAACCCCTATGGCGTGTTCTTCGGCGAGATGACCGCCTCGGCGCTGGTCAAGGTCGATCTGGACGGCAACGTCATCGACAAGACCTCGTACTTCATCAATCCGGCGGGCTTCACCATCCACTCGGCCGTCCACGCGGCCCGCGAAGACGCCCACTACGTCATGCACCTGCATACCGATCAGGGCGTCGCGGTCTCGACCCACAAGGAAGGTCTGCTGCCGCTGGCGCAACAGGCGCTTATCGTCTTGCCTCAGCTCGCCTATCACGACTATGAAGGTATTGCGCTCAATCTTGACGAGCGGGAGCGGCTGGTGGCCGATCTCGGCGACAAGAAGCTGATGATGCTTCGGAACCACGGCACCTTGTCGGCAGGTTCGACCGCGGCCGAGTGCTGGATGGGGATGTTCTTCCTGGAGCGCGCGTGCAGTCAGCAGGTGATGGCCCTCTCGGCCGGACGCGACAACGTCCTGATGGCGCCGGAGCACGCTCAGGCCGAGGTGCGCAGCCAGACCGGCGGCGGGCTCGGCATGATCGCGGGCCTGGCCTGGCCGGGTTGCCTGCGCAAGCTGGATCGGGAGTCGCCCGGCTACGCCGACTGACAATCCGTTATCGACGAAGCTCAGCCGCCGTGATCCTGGCGATCACGGCGGCTTTTCTTTGCCTGACAGGCGGCGAAGCCATGGCCGGGGCATGGCCGATGTCGAAAGGTCAGACCCAGGTGATCGCCAAGGTCGAACGGCAATCGGCCGACCAGGTCTTCGACGCCGATGGCGCGGTGCGCGATCTGGGGCGGCGCGAGGACGAGGCGGCCTCGGTGTTCATCGAGCATGGCGTGACCGATCGCCTGACCTTGCAGGCCAAGGCCGGGCTGACCAGAGGGCGTGATCCGTTCGTCAGCTACGAAGGTCGCGGCCCTGTCGAGATGGGGCTGCGCTATGCGGTGCTGAGGCGCCCCCGGACGGTCGCGGCGATCTATCTTGGCGCGGCCGAGGCGGGCGTCGGCCGCAACGCCGGCTACGCGGCGCCGGGGCAGGGCGAGCTCGATCTCGAGGCGCGACTGCTTCTGGGGCGATCGGTGACGACCCCGCGGGGCGAAATTTTTTCGGATCTGCAACTGGCCCGTTTGCGGCGATCAGGCCTGGCCGACGAGACCCGGATGGACGCGACCCTGGGCTTTCGGCCAACGCGCAACTGGCTGGTGATGGCCCAGACCTATGCCGGTAAGGCGGACGCCAAGCCCCGGAAATCCAGCTGGGTAAAGGCCGAACTTTCGGTTGTTCGCGGCTTTGGCGCCTGGAGCGTGCAGGCTGGCTGGCGGCAAACCCTCGCGGGTCGAGAGATTGCACGGGATCGTGGCGTTGTGCTGGGGATCTGGCGCGGATTCTGAGTGTTGCAGGACTGAAATGGTCCGTCATCCTGCTGTCACTGGACGTGGGTTTAGGGGGACGGCATATGTCCCCGCACCTTGTCGCCGCCGCCGACTCTGTTCGGCGCCTGGAGTCCGTTCCTTGATCCGCAGGCACTTCTTCCTTTTGGCGGCGCTGGCCGCCGTGGTTCTCATGCTCGTTGTCGGGGGCATGAAGCTGGCGTTCGGGCAAAAGGCGGCTGGCCAGGGTGGTCCTGGCGGCGGACGGGCCACGACTGTCTCCCAGACTGTCGTGTCGTCCAGGCCCTTCACCGACCGCATCGAGGTCCTTGGCGTGGCCAAAGGACTGCAGTCGGTGACGATCACGTCCAATACCGCCGAAATGATCACGGCCGTGCACTTTGTCGATGGCCAGGCCGTATCGCGCGGCCAGGTGCTGGTTGATCTGAAGTCGGCCAGCGAGGACGCGGGCATCGCCGAGGCCAAGGTGCGCCTGGCCCAGGCCGAGCGCGACTATCAGCGCTGGAAGACCTTGGCCGATCGCGGCGTCGCGCCGCGCGCCACCGCCGAGCAGTATCTGTCCGCCGTCGAGACGGCCCGCGCTGGTGTCGCCTCGGCTCAGGCCCAGAAGCTGGACCGCGTGATCCGTGCGCCGTTCTCGGGTCGCGTCGGCATTTCGGATGTCGCGCCCGGCACCCTGATCAGCCCCGGCACGGCCATTGTCAGCCTGGACGATGTTTCGGTGATCCGCGTCGATTTCTCGGTGCCTGACCGCTATCTGGCCACCCTGCGCCAAGGCCTGCCGATCTCGGCGCGGCCTGACGCCCTGCCGGGTGAGACCTTCCAGGGCCGTATCGCCCAGATCGACACGCGGATCGATCCCACCACCCGCGCCGTAAAGGCCCGCGCCGAGTTCCCCAATCCGGGCGGTCGCCTGAAGCCGGGCATGCTGGTCAAGGTGTCCATCGACCAAGGCCTGCGCACCGCGCCCGCCGTGCCCGAGGCCGCCGTTCAGTTCGAAGGCACCCAGGCTTCGGTGTTCCTGATCGTCAAGGGCCCCAAGGGCCAGGTGGCGCGTCGCACCAATGTCGAGACCGGTCTGGCCTCCGGCGGTTTCGTCGAGATCAGCTCGGGCGTGAAGCCGGGCGACAAGATCGTGGCCGATGGCCTCAACCGCGTGCAGGACGGCGCGTCGATCGGCGGCGGTCAAGGTGGCAAGAAGCCCGGCGCCGGCGCCGGCGACGCTGGTCGCAAGGCTAACTGATGATCTCGGATCTTTCCGTCCGCCGCCCGGTCTTCGCCGCCGTTGCGGCGATCCTCCTCTGCGTCATCGGCCTGGCCGCCTTCACGGGTCTGCCGATCCGCGAACTGCCCAATGTCGATCCGCCGGTGGTGTCGGTCTCGACCGCCTATCGCGGCGCCTCGGCTGAAGTGATCGAGGAGCGCATCACCCAGGTGATCGAGCGCCAGGTCTCGGGCATTCAGGGCATCGACCGGGTCAATTCGTCGTCGCGCGACGGCCGTTCGCAGATCAGCATCACCTTCACGCTCGACCGCGATCTGGACGACGCCGCCAACGACGTGCGCGACGCCGTCAGCCGGGTGTCGGCCAACCTGCCCGACCAGGCCGATCCGCCGCAGATCGCCAAGGCCACGGCCGACAGCTCGCCGATCATCATTCTGAACCTGACCTCGACCAGCCTGTCGCCGCTGGAGCTGGCCGACTATGCCGACCGCTATCTGGTCGAGCGGATGTCGACCGTGCCCGGCGTGGCCCAGGCCGGCCTGAACGGCCAGCTCTACGCCATGCGCATCTGGCTCAATCCCGACGCGATGGCCGCCCGCGGCGTGACCGTCGACGACGTCGAGAACGCCCTCAACAGCCAGAACGTCGAACTGCCCGCCGGGTCGCTGGAGAGCGACAGCAAGGACTTCACCATCCGGGTGACCCGCAGCTATTCCAAGCCGGAGGACTTCGTCAAACTGCCGCTTCGGGCGGCCAACGCCAGTGGTTTCGTCGTCAGGCTTGGCGACGTGGCGCGTGTGGAAGAGGGCTCCAACGAGCGCCGGAAGATCTTCCGCGGCAACACGGTCAACCAGGTCGGCATCTTCCTGACCCGCCAGTCGCAGGCCAATGACGTCGCCATCTCCAAGGTGGTCGACGCCGAGATCGCGGAGATCAACAAGACGCTGCCCCCTGGCACGCAACTCATCAAGGCCGTCGACAACTCGGTCTTCACCGCCGAGGCGATCCACGAGGTGTGGGTCACCATGGGCATCTCGATCGGCCTGGTGGCCCTGGTCAACCTGCTGTTCCTGGGCAGCTGGCGGGCGGCGCTGATCCCGTCGATCATCGCGCCGATCTGCATTCTGTCGACCTTCATCGTCCTGGCGCCGCTGGGCTTTTCGCTCAATCTGCTGACCCTGCTGGCTCTGGTGCTGGCTGTCGGCCTGGTGGTCGATGACGCCATCGTCGTGGTCGAGAACATCCAGCGCCGGGTTGATGAGGGCGAGCCCGCGCCCGTGGCTGCCCTGCGCGGCACGCGCCAGGTGTTCTTCGCGGTGGTCGCCACGACGGTCGTGCTGATCTCGGTCTTCGCGCCGCTGATGTTCCTGCCCGGCTATACGGGCCGTCTGTTCGTCGAGTTGGCCGTGGCCATCGCGGCGGCCGTGGCGTTCTCGGCCCTGCTGGCCTTCACCCTGTCGCCGATGCTGGCCTCCAAGCTGCTGCGTCCGGCGGGTACCGGCGGTTGGCTGGCCCGCAAGGTCGACTGGGCGATGGACAGGCTGAAGGACAGCTATCGCCACTCGCTGGAAGGTCTTCTGGCCGCTCGCGCCGCCAGTTGGGCGACCGGGGCCGTGGTCATCGTTCTGGCGGCGGCCGCCGGCGGCCTCTTCGTGATGCTGCCCAAGGAAATGGTCCCGGCAGAGGATCGCGGCCGCGTCGATATCAACATCAACGGCCCAGAGGGCGCGGGCTTCGACTACACCGTCAAGGCCGCCAACGAGGTCGAGCGCCAGCTTGAAAAGTACCGCGCCGACGGCGTCGCCGACCGGACGATCATCTCGGTCCCGCGCTTTGGCCAGAGCCAGTTCAACACCGGCAATGGCGTGTTGGTGCTCAAGGACTGGGGCGAGCGCGACAAGACGGCTGACGAGGTCGCCGCCGAACTCAACAAGACCCTGAGCAAGATCACCGGCGTGCGCGCCGTGGCCAGCGTGCGCGGCGCCTTCCAGCGCGGCGGCGGCGGTGGCGGCGGGACGAACGTCGACCTGATCGCGGTCGGCAACGACTATGTGGAGCTGGCCAACTGGCTCAAGCCCATGCTGGAGGCTGCCCAGGACAATCCGGGCCTGTCGCGTCCGCGCATCGACTACGAGCCGACCTCGCCGCGACTGTCGGTGCAGATCGACCGCGACAAGGCCGCCAGCCTGGGCATCTCGGCCCAGTCCATCGGCCGGGCGCTGGAGACCATGTTCGGCTCGCGGCGCGCCACGACCTACATCAAGAACGGCCAGGAATACGACGTGATCCTGCAGTCAACCCTGGAGCAACGCCGCAGCGTCGCCGACCTGGACCAGCTGCAGGTGCGCACCCAGTCGGGAACCCTGGTGCCGCTGTCGACCGTGGTCACCACCCAGCTTCGCGGTGACACGCCCGACCGCCCCCGCGTCGACCGCCTGCGCTCCGTCACCCTGACTGCGCAGCTGGCGCCGGGCTATACCGTCGAAGATGCGGTGAAGTTCCTGCAGGAGGAGGCCGCTTCCCGGCCAACGCCTGGAGTCAGCGTCAAGTGGGGCGGTCAGGCCAAGGACTATCTGGAAGCCTCGGGCGCTGTCGGCGTCGCCTTCGGTCTGGCCCTGTTGCTGGTCTTCCTGGTGCTGGCCGCGCAGTTCGAAAGCTGGATCCACCCGGCGGTCATCATGATGACCGTGCCGCTGGCGGTGCTGGGCGGGCTGTTTGGCCTGCTGATGACCGGCTCGACCGTCAACACCTACAGCCAGATCGGCCTGATCATCCTGGTCGGCATCGCGGCCAAGAACGGCATTCTGATCGTCGAGTTCGCCAACCAGCTGCGCGACGAGGGCCTGAAAGTGAAGGAGGCGGTGATCGAAGCCGCCGTCCTGCGCCTGAGGCCGATCATCATGACCTCGATCGCCACCGCCATGGGTGCCCTGCCGCTGGTGCTGTGGACCGGAGCCGGCGCCGGCAGCCGTCAGACCATCGGCGCCGTGATCTTCATGGGCGCGATCTTCGCCACCCTGCTGACCCTGTTCGTGGTGCCGGTGTTCTACAACCTGCTGGCTCGCTACACGAAGTCTCCGGAGTGGACGGCGCGGCAGATCGAGGACTATGAAGCCCGGGAACAAAGCGGTGAGGGGCAATCCTCACCGGCATAAACCGGTGAGGAAGCATGCCTGACGGCTCAATGACCGCGAAGCGGCAGGAGATTGCGCTCCTTCGCCGCATCGAGGAACGCATTCTCTGGCTGGCCTCGTGGACGATCCACAACGCCAACCACCTGCGCGAGAGCCGCGACGGCCTGAAGGTCGGCGGGCATCAGGCCTCCTGCGCCTCGATGACCACCCTGATGACGGCGCTCTACATGAAGGCGCTGCGGCCGCAGGACCGGGTGGCGGTCAAGCCGCATGCCAGCCCTGTGTTCCACGCCATCCAGCACCTGTTTGGCCGTCAGAGCCTGGACAACCTCAAGCGTTTCCGTTCGCTGGGCGGCGCGCAGTCCTATCCGTCGCGCACCAAGGATGTCGACGATGTCGACTTCTCCACCGGCTCGGTGGGTCTGGGCGTGGCCATGACCGCCTTCGCCTCGCTGGCCCAGGACTATCTGGCGGCGCGCGGGGCGGTGAAGCCCGAGGCCATGGGCCGGATGATCTCGCTGCTGGGCGACGCCGAGCTGGATGAGGGCAACATCTACGAGGCCCTCATCGAGGCCTGCAAGCACGACGTCCGCAACACCTGGTGGATCGTCGACTACAACCGCCAGAGCCTGGACGCGACCACCCAGGACCGGATGTTCACCCGCTATGGCGAGATCTTCGAGGCCGCAGGCTGGACGGTCGAGACGCTGAAATGGTCCCGGCGCCAGCGCGATGCCTTTTCCAGGCCGGGCGGCGAGGCGCTGCGCACCTGGATCGAGACGGCTCCTAACGATCTCTATTCGGCCCTGACCTATCAGGGCGGCGCAGCCTGGCGCGAGCGTTTGAACGCTGACCTGGCCGACCATGCCGACACCCTGGCCCTGATCGCATCCTACAAGGATATCGATCTTGCCGAGTTGATGACCGAGCTGGGCGGCCATTGCCTGGAGACGCTGCTGGAGGCCTTCGAGCGCGCCAGCCACGACGACGCCCCGCGCTTTTTCATCGCCTATACCGTCAAGGGCCTGCGCCTGCCGTTCCAGGGCCACAAGGACAACCATTCGGGCCTGATGACCCCGACCCAGATCGCCGAGCTGCGCCAGCGTCTGGGCGTGGTCGAGGGCGAGGAGTGGGATCCGCTGTCGGGCCTGTCCAGCGCCGAGCGTACGGCCCTCAAGGGCCTGATCGCCCGCGCGCCCTTCGCCGCCGACGTCCAGCGCCAGCACGTGGCGCCGGCCATCCCGACACCCAGCGCTGACGAACTGCTGGAGGCCGTCGCCGGAGGTGGCGAACAATCCACCCAGGCGGCGTTCGGCAAGGTGATGTTCGAGATTTCGCGCCGCAGCGACGAGTTCTCGGGCCGGGTGGTGACCACCTCGCCCGATGTCACCGTCTCGACCAATCTGGGCGGGTTCGTCAACCGACGCGGCGTCTTCCATCGCCGCGCGCACGAGGACGTCTTCAAGCGCCGGCGCATCCCTTCGGCCCAGGTGTGGTCGATGGTCGAGACGGGGCAGCACATTGAGCTGGGCATCGCCGAGAACAACCTGTTCATCGTCCTGGCGGCCCTGGGCCTGACCGCGCCGCTGTTTGGCGAACGGCTGTTCCCAGTCGGCACACTGTACGATCCGTTTATCGCGCGCGGTCTCGATGCGCTGAACTATGCCTGCTACCAGGACGCCCGCTTTCTGCTGGTCGCCACCCCCAGCGGCCTGACCCTGGCGCCGGAGGGCGGCGCGCACCAGTCGATCAACGGGCCGGTGATCGGCATGGCCCAGCCGGGTCTCGACACCTACGAGCCGGCTTATGCCGACGAGACGGCGGTCCTGATGGCCCGCGCCTTTGAACGCATTCAGGACCCCGACGGCGCCTCGACCTATCTGCGGCTGTCGACCCGGGTGATCGCCCAGCCCGAGCGGGCGGATGACGCCTGGCGGCAGGGAACGATCGACGGCGCCTACTGGCTGAGGCCGCCTGCGCCCGGCGCGCGGCTGGCCCTGGTCTTCAGCGGCGCCCTGGCGCCCGAGGCCCTGGCGGCGTTCGAGGCCCTGTCGGAAGACATGCCTGAGGCCGGCCTGCTGGCCGTGACCTCGGCCGACGTCCTGCACCGCGACTGGACGCGCGGCGGACGTGCGCGCTGGACGGGGGAGGGCGCCCAGAACCCCCCGGGGGCCTCGACCATCGAGACCCTGCTGTCGACGCTGGATCGCGACGCCGGTCTGGTCACCCTGACGGACGGATCACCCCTGGCGCTGTCGTGGCTGGGTTCAGTGCGCGGTCAGCGGGTGCGGGCGCTGGGGCTGGAGACCTTCGGCCAGTCCGGTGATCTGCCCGACCTCTATGCCAGGTATCGCCTGGACGCGGACGCCGTGCTCGACGCCTGCGCGGACCTGCTGGCCTAGAGCGTTATTCGGCGAAGTGGATACCGGTTCGCCGCCGAAATAACGCGTCAAAACAAGAATCTAGAGCAAACGACATGATTCAATCATGGCGACCTTTGCTCTAGAGGCCGTCCAGGATCGTCATGCGCCGGATCAGGCCGTCGGCGAAGTCGTAGGCCAGCACCGCGCGCGTGTCGGACCACAGCTGGCCGTCGCGGCTTCGGACCGCGTACTGGATGTCGAGCACGATCCTGGCCGGCGGCTCTTCGCGGACGGTCACCTGGCGGGCGTCCAGCTGCATCAGGTCGAACTGCCGGGCAAAGTAGTCGACAACAGCCGCGCGGCCCTGCAGGACCCCGCCTTCCAGGCTGTTGGGCCACGCGGCGTCTGCATGCAGTAACGCCCCCAGCGCCAGGGGGTTTCGCGCATTGTAGGCTTCATAGGCCTTGGCCAGCAGGGATCGCTCGTGGCGCATCTCAGAGTCCGGCCGTCGAATTGACAACCATTTCGCTGATCCTGCCCGCGCGCAGGCGGTAGGTCGCCTGGATCTGGCCTTCCCCCCAAGGCCCGCCTTGTGCGCCGCGCACCTGCACGTGCAGACAGGCCTCGACCCGGCCATCGGACATCTGGCGGGTAGAGAGCAGCGACAGGCTGACATGGATCAGCGCGAACTGGCGCAGATAGTAGGCCCGGATCTGGTCCTGTCCGACCAGGGTTTCGCTTTCCAGACCGTCGGGGATGCGAGCGTCCGGCTCGAAGAGCGCCATGACCGCGTCAATGTCCTGACGGTCGATCGCGTTGTAGAGCGCGCTCAGCAGGGCTTCCACTGAAGCGTCCGCGGCAACCCCGTCCTTGTGGCCGTCCATTCGGGGGGGCAGGGCGCCCTCCATCCGCCGGCGAGGGCGCGATTGAGCGTCAGCTTGCGGGTTTGCGAGGGTGTCAGGGCGCGGGGGCGGTCGGTCCAGGTGTTCGATATCCATGCGCGAAACCTGGCCATCGCGCAGCGTGTAGTACTGCCGCAGCTGAATGTCGGACCACAGGCTGCCCGTCGCACCGCGCACCACCTGGTTGACATCGACCCGCACCCGGCCGTCATCCTCGATCGCGAAAGCGATGGGCGTCACCTCCACGTGAATGAACTGGCTGTTGGAATCCCAGTAGTCGCGCACCGCCGCATGGCCCACCAGACGGCCGCCCCGGGTCTGATCGGGCCAGTCGACGTCGTCGCACAATCCGGCCGCGACCGCCGGGAAGTCGTGGCGATTGAAGGCTTCGAAGAGCCGGGTCAGCAGCGCCTCGGCCTCAATCATCAGGACGCCGGCTTGAAGCCCGTCTCGACCTTCAGATAGGCGATCAGATCGATGCGATCCTTGGGATCCTTGAGGCCCGCAAACGACATCTTGGTTCCCGGGAGGAAGCCGCGCGGATCGGCCAGCCACTTGTCGAGATGCTCGCCGTCCCAGACGAAGCCGGCGGCCTTGACCGCCGGAGAATAGGCGTAGTCGGCGACAGCGCCGGCCTGGCGGCCAAACACCCCGTACAGGTTGGGGCCGGTCAGGGACGGGCCGCCCTCGGCGATGGTGTGGCAAGAGCGGCAGAGTGCGAACTTGCGCTGACCATTGGCCAGGTCACCCGTGTTGTAGGGGGCGGGAAGCGTGGCCAACAAGGCGACCTTTTCAGCCTCGTTCGGGCCGGCGGCGACAGCGGGTGCGACCTCAGACGCGCTCTGCGTCTTGTCGTCATCCTTGGAACAGGCTGTCAGAATGACGCAGAGCGCCGCGATGGCGGCGGAGTGAAAGACGCGCATGAAAATCCTCGAGCGACACTTGGACGCAAACTATGCGACGCCGCGCCACATTCAATTACAGCCTAGGTTCTGAGCCACAATTTCTCGTGTAACGACGTTATGCCGTCAAGCTTCCGCCACGGTTCAGACGGGGGCCCTGCGACAATTGTTGGTACGATCATGATTCCACTCACGAAAGGTGAATTCGCGAACCGTGGGTCTGCACATAAATATTTGACGACCGTTAACCATGATCCTACCGAAAAGAGGCGGGGGGGCTGCCCCGCCTTGGGTTGGGAAAATCAAGATGGACTGGAACGAAGAGCGGACTGCGGTTTTGAAGAAGCTGTGGCTGGAAGGCATGAGCGCCAGCCAGGTGGCCCGACAGCTGGGCGGCGTCAGCCGCAGCGCCGTGATCGGCAAGGTGCACCGCTTGGGCATCACGGCTCGCGAGACGCCCCTTCGCCCACGCGCCTCGTCGGCTCGCTCGCCTAGCCGCATCCCGGTCAGGACCCGTCAGGCGAACGCGATAGCGCCGGCCCGCATCCCGGTCATCCGCGCTGCGCCGATCATCGTCGACCTGGAGCCGACCTCTGGCATCCTCGGCCTCGAAATCCATTCCTGCCGGTGGCCGATCGGCAATCCCGACCAGAACGATTTCGGCTTCTGCGGCCGCGAGAAGCCCAAGCGCGCCTCCTATTGCGACCAGCACGCCCGGGGCGCCTTCCGTCGCTTCCAGTCGGCCGGCGAGATCGAGACGTGGAGCCGCCAGGGCGTCCCGGAAAAACGGATCCAGCAGCGCCTCGGCTGAGGCCGATCCACCCCCATTCAAATCTTCACCGCCTGCCTTGAGTAGATTCCCATGAACATGGTCCTTATCGAAAACACCGCCGGCAGCAGCCAGGTGATCACGATCATTGAAGAGTTCGCCGGCCATTCGGTGTCGCGCGATCTTAACCCTGGCGATGCAGCGCGCATCCCCGTCAGCCAGTTCAAGTCGATCACCGTGCGCGAGACCTATCCCGACGACTGGCTCAGCCGTGGCCGGGCCCGCAACCGGGCTGTCGCCAACGCCTGACCATCCCTGAGATCCTCGAAACTCCCCTGAACGACTCCACCCTGCCTTGACCCCGCGAGCCCCTCTCGCGGGGTTTCTTTTGCGCCCAAGACGCGCGCCAGAGAGGGGACTGGTGCGATCGCGCTCAATTTTACGTCGCGGTGGTCTGACCTCGGTTGCGCAGGCTAGGGCCTCGTGACATGAAAGCGCCCACGCACGACCGGGGGGACGAAATGCGGGTTCAGGACACCGGGGAAGAGTTCGTCGTGCCGCTGCCAAGCTATCTCAGCTATCTGCTTTATCAGACCGAGCAGCATCGCCGCTCGCTGGCCTCCGACTGCATCGCGCGGCACGGCCTGAGCTTTCCAAAATGGATCGCCATGGTCGCCCTGCGGCGCTTCGGTGAATGCTCCATGACCCGCCTGGCCAAGCTTTCGGCCAGCGACCGCACGACCCTGACGCGCTCGATCGACGGCCTGATCCGCGACGGCCTTGTCGAGCGCAAGGCCTCGCCGACGGACCGCCGCATCGTGGTGGTCAGCCTGACCGCCGCCGGCGACGCTCTGCTCACCCGCATCCGCGCCGACATCCGCCCGCTCAACGCCGAGGTCTGCAGCGAGCTGACCGCCGAGGAGCAGGTCACGATGACGGGCTACCTCAAGAAGATGCTGGGTGGACTGATCGAAGAGCCTGAGTGGAAGCAGGATGTCCTGGGCTTCAACCAGCGCGCCGAGCCGCTGACGGTTTAGTCTTCGCCCCTGGGCTTGCCCCGCAGCGTCTTGATCCCCGCCCGCTTGCCCTTGGTCTCCAGCCGCTTGAGCTTGCTGGAATAGGTCGGCTTGGTCGGGCGGCGAGGTTTGGGCTTTTCCGTTGCGCGCTTGATCAGGTCGATCAGCCGGTCGCGTGCTTCCTGGCGGTTCATTTCCTGCGAGCGGCTGCCCTGGGCGAACAGCACCAGCACGCCGTCCAGGGTCATGCGGCTGCCACCCAGCGTCTCCAGCCGCGCCTTGACGTCCTCGGGCAGGGTGGGGGAGTTCCTCACATCAAAGCGCAGCTCGATGGCGGTCGAGGTCTTGTTGACGTGCTGGCCGCCGGGGCCCGAGGCGCGGGTCGCCTTCTCGATGATCTCGTCGTCGTCGATGCGCAGCCAGCTGGTGATCTCGATCATCGCCGCCCTCGCGTGGCCTTGACCACCACGGTGTCGAGGGCCTGCAGGAACTTGCTGCGGTCGTTGGGGCCGAAGGCCTTGGGGCCGCCGGTGATCTCGCCCATCGAGCGCAGATGCTCGCCGATCGATCGCGAGGCCAGGGCCGAGCCGATCATGTCCGGCGTGAAGATCCGGCCATTGGGCGCGAGCGCCGCGGCGCCGGCCTTCAGCACCCGATCGGCCAGGGGAATGTCGTTGGTCACGGCGACGTCGCCGGGCTGGGCGCGTTCGGCGATCCAGTCGTCGGCGATGTCGGGGCCGGCGTCGACCACCACCTGCTCGACGGCCGGCGTCAGGGGCACACGGATCCAGCTATTGGAGACCACGAAGGTCTTCAGCCCGTAGCGCGCGGCGACCTTGTAGATCTCGTCCTTCACCGGGCAGGCGTCGGCGTCGATGAAGATCACGGGCGGGCGAGGGGCGTTCACGGCGAGGCTCTCAAGGAATACGGCCACGCGCATAGCATGGGCGCTGCCTGGGAAGAGAGAGGCTTCAAGGTGAGGGGAAAGAAAAGCTCCAGCCCGATGCGCGAGGCGCAAGGGGCTGGAGAGAATTGGCCGCGCATGCGGGCGCGGTACAAGGGGGGATCGAGGGGGGGGAGGGGATAGGTCTCGAACCTGCACGATAAGCGCGCGACAGCGAAACCGGTTCCCTAGCGCGGAAGACGCAACGGCCCCGGCACAGGGGTGGGATCCACCGGGGTCGATCCGGCCTGCGGCAAGCTCTTGATCGGCACGCCCGGCAGCAAGGGCTCGCCGGTCCATTCCCAATGCCAGGGCTCGTAGGGATAGTTGACGAAGCCAAAGCGTCCGGCGTTGACGATCATCCACTGGAACACGTCCGAGCGGGCCATGGCCCGGCGATTGTCGTCGGCCGAGCTGTCAGGGCCAAAGCCCGGGGCGGCGGCGATGTAGATGTCCATGGCCAGGCCGGTGCGATGGGCTGAGCAGATGGAGCGCACCAGGCCCTGGCAATTGTTGTCCCGCGCGCAGCGCTCGGCGTCGGCGGCCGGATCGCGGTAGCCGGAGAAGATGGTCAGGATCTCGGGGCGAGGGACCACGCCGGCCGCCTTGGCCTGGCTGACCATCTGGCGGTAGGCGTCCAGCGCCCCGGGGCGCAGCTGAATCGTCTTGCCGCCATAGCTTTCCCCGGCCCGCGCGGTTTCCAGGGCCGAAAGCGGCGGCGCGCCGGGACACATCCCCTGGGCGTTGATCCGAGCGAATGGTCGCTCCAGGTGCCAGCCGCGGAGCATCGGCTGGAAGGTCGTCGCGTCCAGGATTCCGGACGGTTGCAGTCCGTGGGCTCGTTGCCAGACCGCCAGGGCCGCCGCGAAACCCGGGGTGGAGGGCGCGCAGCGTGTGTGGATCTCGGCCGCGATGCGGGGCGCATAGATCTCCCAGCCAACCTCAGGCCGGCCGAACGGATACCAGATCATGCGGCTCAGCGAGGCCGTGTTGGCGCCGCGCGCACCGGCCGGGGCCCGGCGGGACTCGCAGTTCTCGTCGGGCTGAACGTCGGGAGCGGAAGCGGGCGGATCGACCGAGGGAATGTACTGCGTCGCGGCCTGCTGTTCCCACGGCGGCGGCTGATCGGTCACCAGCGGCGATGGAACGGGGTCATCGCCAGGCCAGACGACCCAGACGACGAACGCGGCGACCGCCAGGGTGAGCAGGCCGAAGATCCAGGTCAGGGGGCGCAGCAGCTTCAACCGTTTCTCCCCAAGCGTCTTGGAACTTCGCCATGACTGAAGGCTTCAGACCGGCAGTCGTTCCGTCTGGAGTTTCCACCATGCCCTTCGATCCGCGCTCCGTCGCCCTTATGCTTGGCTGTCTCTTCGCCACGACGGCGTGCTCGGACCCGGCCTCGGAACCCCAGGCGGCGGCGGTCGCGCCGCCCGCGCCGGCGGCAGCCCAGACCAATGTACCCGTGATTGCCGCGCCGCCCGCCCCCGTGACGGCCTCCGCCTGGCCCCAGGCCCGGGCGATCGATGCGGCCGTCCTTGATCCGGCCGTGGTCGATCCGGAGGGCCTGAAGACAGCGATGATCCGCGCCCAGGTCCTGCTGGACCGCGCCCATCTGTCGCCCGGCGTGATCGACGGACGGCCCGGGACCAATGTCACCCTGGCGCTGGAGGCCTTCCAGGCCGCCAGGGGCCTGCCGGTCAATGGCAAGCTGGACAAGGTCTCGTTCGACGCTCTGGTCGCCGGCGATGGCGGACCGGTGATGACCGACTATGTCGTCACCGCCGAGGATGTCGCCGGTCCCTTCCAGCCCAACATCCCCAAGGGTGACTATGAAGCCATGGCCAGGTTGCCGGCCCTGTCGTTTGGCGACGTGGTCGAGGCCCTGGCCGAACGCTTCCACATGGACGAGGCCTTGCTGCGCGCCCTCAATCCCGGCGTCGATTTCACGGCGGCCGGGACGTCCATCGTCGTCGCGGCCGTCGGTCCTGACAAGCTGGCCGGCAAGGTGGCGCGCATCGAGATCGACAAGGCCCGGGGGCAGGTCCGCGCCTTCGATGACCAGTCCGCCCTGCTGGCGGTCTATCCGGCCACGGTCGGCAGCACCGAGCGCCCGGCCCCGACCGGCGAGTGGGCGGTCAACACCGTCGCGCCCCGGCCGACCTATACCTATGACCCCACGCGCCTGACCTTCGGCAAGCCCAAGGGCAAGCTGACGATCAAGGCCGGGCCCAACAATCCGGTCGGCTCGACCTGGATCGACCTGACCAAGGACACCTACGGCATCCACGGCACGCCCGATCCCCGGCTGGTCAACAAGCGCGCCTCGCACGGCTGCGTGCGCCTGACCAACTGGGACGCCGCCGAACTGGGCGCGGCGGTCCAGAAGGGCGCCAGGGTGGTGTTCCTGGGCGCAGAGGCCAGGGCGTCTTAGGGGAATGGTGCCGGTTGCAGGAATCGAACCCGCGACCTTCGGTTTACAAAACCGCTGCTCTACCAGCTGAGCTAAACCGGCCAATCGCCGCGCGAAGCGGACGGAGGCTTCCTTAGCGTCCGGACCGCTGGTGGGCAATGGCTTTGGTGTCTGCGCCGACCAAGGGGATTGCGATCGCGCCGTCCCCGGATGGGCACGGGGATAGACGTCCCAAGTCCTCCCCCTGAAGGGGGAGGCGGCCGGTGGCCGATGGGGGAACACCGCATTGATTCAGCAGCACTTCCCCCTCCGATCGCTGCGCGATCGCCTCCCCCGCTAGGGGGAGGACTTGTATGGGCGTCCAGACAATCGACGCAGCCCTCTTAAAACCTCCCGTATTCTGTACCCACCTCGTCGCGAGGAAAGGGCGCAAGGCCAGCGACCATTGCGGCGGCGGGGGGTGATCGAGCGGGGCTGGGCTTCAGGGGGATACTGAAGCGCGTCCGGGGATCCTGGCGTTGCAGGACCCGCCCGCCGTCGGCGTGGACGGGGATCAAGGCGAGTGTTGGTCAGAATTGGCCCCACGCCCCCCGACCTCCGGGACTTCGGGAAACCGAAGCTTCCGGGTTCCGGTAAGGCCCCAACTGGGCCACCCGCTGGGACGCTGATGGAAAACGACCACGCGGAGCGGACGGCTTCGTCGAAACGGTTAGTTCTATTTCATCTCCGGGCGAGCCCGGACGCTCCGCGACTCTTTCCATCACCCTCGCAGTGAAAGCGCGAGGTCGAGACGCCGTGTCACCCCGCCTTCGGCTTCAACCTCAGTCCGCCCAGCAGCGCCCCGCCGATCACATAGGTCAGCAATTGATAGCCGCCATCGATCCACAGCAGCGGCAGGTTGCCGGCCGCGTAGACGTAGTCGAGGCTGACCACTGTCAGGGCGAAGAACACGCAGGCGGCAAGGGCCACCCTGGCGCCGCCCATCCAGCTGCGGGCGTCCAGCCGGCCGATCAGCCAGTCCAGGCCGATCAGGATGATGACCATGTTGACGAAGCCCAGGCTCATCCGCCACTCGGTCCCGACAAACTCGGCTTCGGTCATTTCCATCGCCGCCATCCAGGCGTCGCTGAGGACCGCGCCATACCAGACGATGCCGATGATCTGTCCGACGACCAGGGCCGCGACGAGGCCCAGCCAGTTGATGCTCTTCATAGACGTTGTCCCCCGATGGGGCCGGATCGGTCTGTCCGGCTCCCCCAGGGGAAGGGAAGCTGCATAACGATGTTTGGTCAACGGTCCGGCGCTTTTGTTTCGCGGCCCGGCCTTCTATATGCGAACGCCTGTTTCCTTGATCCCTGACTCCCCGGAAGATTTGCGCCTCATGGCTCGTATCCTGATCACCTCCGCCCTGCCGTACATCAACGGCATCAAGCACCTGGGCAATCTGGCGGGATCGATGCTGCCGGCCGACGTCTATGCGCGCTTCCAGCGGGCCCGGGGCAATGAGACGCTCTATATCTGCGCCACCGACGAGCACGGCACGCCGGCCGAGCTGGCCGCCGCCGCCGCCGGCCAGGATGTCGAGACCTACTGCGCCGAGCAGCACATTCTGCAGCGCGACGTCGCCGCGGCGTTCGGCCTGTCGTGGGACTGGTTTGGCCGCTCGTCCTCGCCGCAGAACCGCAAGCTGACCCAGCACTTCGCCGAAGTTCTTGAGGCCAATGGCCTGATTGAGGAACGCGTCGACCAGATGGTCTATTCCATCGACGACAAGCGCTTCCTGCCCGACCGCTATATCGAGGGCACCTGCCCGCACTGCGGCTTCGAGAAGGCGCGCGGCGACCAGTGCGATAACTGCGGCAACCTGCTGGATCCCACCGACCTGAAGAACGCCTATTCGGTGATCTCGGGCTCGCGGAACCTGGAGGTGCGCGACACCCGCCACCTCTATCTGCTGCAGACCAAGATGGCCGACAAGATCCGCGCCTGGGTCGACACCCATGGCGACTGGCCGATCCTGGCCAAGTCGATCGCCTACAAGTTCCTGGATGAGGGCCTGATCGACCGCGGCATCACCCGCGACCTGGCCTGGGGCGTGCCGGTGGTCAAGGACGGCGCGCCGCGTCCGGGCATGGAAGGCAAGGTCTTCTACGTCTGGTTCGACGCCCCGATCGAATACATCGCCGCCACCCAGGAATGGGCCGATGCGGAAGAGGGCCGCGACTGGCAGCGCTGGTGGCGCACGGACGCCGGCGCTGACGACGTCCGCTATGTCGAGTTCATGGGCAAGGACAATGTGGCGTTCCACACCGTCAGCTTCCCGGCGACGATCCTGGGCTCGGAAGAGCCGTGGAAGAGCGTCGACATGCTCAAGGCCTTCAACTGGCTCAACTGGTATGGCGGCAAGTTCTCGACCAGCTCCAAGCGCGGTGTGTTCATGGACGCGGCGCTGGAGATTCTGCCGCCCGACTTCTGGCGCTGGTACCTGACGTCGAACGCGCCGGAGAGCTCGGATACCGCCTTCACCTGGGAGATGTTCGCCAGTTCGGTGAACCGCGACCTGGCCGACGTGCTGGGCAATTTCATCAACCGCATCCTGAAGTTCACCGAGGGCAAGTTCGACGGCGTGGTGCCGGAGGGCGGCCAGCCGGGTCCGCTGGAAGAAAAGCTGTTCGCCGACGTCTCGGCCCGCCTGGCCGATCTGGCCGAACAGATGGACGCCATCGAGGTGCGCAAGAGCGCCCAGGCGCTGCGCGCTCTGTGGGTGGTCGGCAACGAGTATCTGCAGGAAGCTGCGCCGTGGACCGCGATCAAGACCGACCGCGACCGCGCCGCTGTGATCGTTCGCACGGCCCTGAACCTGGCGGCGCTGTACGCCAAGATCTCGACGCCGTTCATCCCGTTCGCGGCCGAGAAGATCGCGGAAGCCTTCTCGCTGGACTTCCCGGCCGCCTGGCCAAGCAACGATGCGGCGGTCGAGCTGTCATCGCTGCCGGTCGGCCTGTCGGTGCGCGCGCCCGAAGTGCTGTTCAAGAAGATCGACGAGGACATGATCGCCGAATGGACGGCCCGCTTCGGCGGGGCGGAAGAGGGGTGATCTTCATCCGCGACATGGGCCGCGCCGGCCGATGAGCAGCCTGACGCGGCTCAGCTTTTTCTACGTCGCGATGTATCTCGGGACAGGCGTCAGCCTGCCCTATATCGGCACCTATCTTCGCGATCGCGGCATGAGCGGCGCAGCGATCGGCCTGATCCTGGCCATCCCGATGCTGGCCCGGCCCTTCACTGGCCCGGCCCTGGCGGTGTGGGCCGACGGCTTCGCCCTGCGGCGCTCGCCGATGGTGCTGCTGTCGCTGGGCGCGGGACTTGGCTACGCGGCCCTGCTGATCGCGCCCGGCGCCCTGGGCCTGGCCATCGCCTGGATGATCGGCCAGACGCTGCTGTCGACGGTTTCGCCCCTGGTCGACGTCATCGCTCTGCGGCGGGCGCGGACCGAGGGGTTCAACTACGGCCTGCCAAGGGGCACAGGCTCGGCGGCCTTCATTGTCGCCAATCTGATCATGGGTGTCGTGCTGGCGGTCGCCACGCCGGCCATCATTCCCATCTGGATCGCCGCAGCGGCTTTCCTGACGGCTCTGGCGGCGGCGGTGTTCGTCCCGCCTGAACGCGTTCATGCCGAGGGCGCCAAGCCCGTCGGATCCGAACGCTGGAAAGGCCTTGGCTCACTGCTGCGCGACCGGACGTTCCTTTTGGCCGTCATGACCGCCGGCCTGATCCAGGGCGCCCATGCCTTCTACTACGGCTTCTCGACCATCCTCTGGCGGGGACAGGGGATTTCCGAGCCGATCATCGGCCTGCTGTGGGGCGTCGGCGTCGCCGCAGAGGTGGCCTTCATGTGGTTCCTGGAGCCCTGGCGCCGCAAGGTGGGGCCGGAAAAGCTGATGATCCTGGGCGGCGCGGCGGCGGTGCTGCGATGGGTGGCCTACGCCTTCGCGCCGCCGCTGTGGATGCTGTTTCCGATGCAGCTTCTGCACGCCCTGACCTTCGCGGCCAGTTTCCTGGCCTCGCTGCGCCTGATCGAGAAACTGACCCCGCCCGCCAACGCCTCGGCCGCCCAGGCGATCAACTCGGCCCTGTCGGGCGGCTTCACCCTGGGCGTCGCGACCCTGTTCGCGGGGCCGCTGTTCGACGCTTTCGGGTCCTACGGCTATCTGGCCATGGCGGGTGTGGCGGCGTTGGGTCTGGCCGGCGCCATCGCCCTCAACCGCCGCACCGGCAGCCGTCAGATGTCGTAGTCGATCTCCTGGCCTTCCAGCCAGGCCACGATCCGTTCGGCGGCTTCGACCGGGGTCATGGCCGTGGTGTCGATGCGAAGCTCCGGCGCTTCGGGGGCCTCGTAGGGGCTGTCGATGCCGGTGAAGTTCTTGAGTTGGCCCGCCCGGGCCTTGGCGTACAGACCCTTGACGTCACGTTGCTCGGCCACGGCCAGGGGCGTGTCGACAAAGACCTCGATGAACTCGCCGCCCTCGAGGATCTCGCGGGCCATGCGGCGTTCGGCGCGGAACGGCGAGATGAAGGCGGTCAGCACGATCAGGCCGGCGTCGACCATCAGCTTGGCCACCTCGGCGACCCGGCGGATGTTCTCGACCCGGTCCTCCTCGGTGAAGCCGAGATTCTTGTTGAGGCCATGACGGACATTGTCGCCGTCGAGGAGATAGGTGTGACGACCCAGGGCGTGCAGGCGCTTTTCGACCAGGTTGGCGATGGTCGACTTGCCGGCCCCCGACAGGCCGGTCAGCCACACGACCTGGCCGCGTTGGCCCTTGAGCGCGGCCCGGGATTGTTTCGTGACGTCCGTATGTTGCCAGTGAATGTTGTCGGCGCGGCGCAGGGCGAAATTGATCATGCCGGCGCCGACGGTGCGGTTGCTGATCCGGTCGATCAGGATGAAGCCGCCCAGTTCGCGGTTATCGGCATAGGCTTCGAAGGGCACAGCCTGGTCGAGCGACAGGTTGCAGACGCCGATCTCGTTCAATTCCAGCCGCTTGGCGGCGGACTTCTCAAGCGTGTTGACGTTCACCCGGTGCTTGATCTCGGTGACGCTGGCCCCGACGGTCCGGGCCCCGATCTTCAGCAGGTAGGCGCGGCCGGGGGGCAGGGGCTCGTCGTCCATCCAGACGACGGTGGCCTCGAATTGTCCGGCCACGGGGCTGGGCGCATCGGCGGCGACGATCAGGTCGCCGCGCGAGATGTCGATCTCGTCGGTCAGGGTGATCGTCACCGACTGGCCGGCCACGGCCTGGGGCAGGTCGTCGGGCAGGGTGACAATGCGCTCGACGCGGCTCTCGCGACCCGAGGGCAACACGCGGATCCGGTCGCCCGGCTTGACCACGCCCGAGGCGATCAGGCCCGAGAATCCGCGGAAATCCAGATTGGGGCGATTGACCCATTGCACGGGCAGACGGAACGGCTGGGCCTGCAGATCGTCCTCGACCTGAATGGTTTCCAGCCAGTCCATCAGGATCGGGCCGTCGTACCAGGGCGTCGCGTCGCTCTTGCTGGCCATGTTGTCGCCGCCCAGGCCCGAGATCGGGATCGGAGTGAAGACCGACAGGCCGATCTGATCGGCGAAGGCCCGGAAGTCGGCGACGATGGCGTCGAAGGTCGGCTGGTCCCAGCCGACGAGGTCCATCTTGTTCACGGCCAGGACGATGTGGCGGATGCCCAGCAGGCTGACGAGATAGGCGTGGCGGCGGGTCTGGGTGAGGACGCCCTTGCGGGCGTCGATCAGGATCACGGCCGCGTCTGCGGTCGAGGCGCCGGTGACCATGTTGCGGGTGTATTGCTCGTGGCCGGGGGTGTCGGCGACGATGAACTTGCGCTTGTCGGTGGCGAAGAAGCGGTAGGCGAC